>JAZKGN010000147.1:0-22156 GCA_040385945.1 Bacteroidota bacterium | reverse complement strand
AAAGCTTTTAGATAATTTTCTTTTTGAAAATAGTAGGCTTTATTACAGGTGATAATGACACCATCATGTTTGGCTCTAACATTACCAGTTAGCAATAAGGCATCCGGAATTTCAAATTGATTAATATCGGAATGATCTGCATTTTCGATAGTAATGGTACTCTTTTGTTGTGACCAGACGGAAGTACATCCAAAAAATAAAAGGATAATAAAAAACAGTGATTTTTTCAATACGTTGAATTTTGGTTCAAATTTAAGTATTTTGAATGAAGGTTTATTTTAATTATGAAATATTTATAAAGATAAATGAGGAAAAGAGAATAGAACAAAGAGCAAAGAACTTGAGCAATAAAAAATCCCTTTACAAAGAAAGGGATTCATTTTATATTTGAAATGACAAAGGAATTACTTTAAAATCGTTTGTTTTCTATCTGGTCCAACCGAAACAATTTTTATAGGCACTTCGACTGCTTTTTCGATAAATTCGATATAGTCTTTTAATTCTTTTGGTAAACTATCATAGGTTGTTAAACCAGTTAAATCGGCTTGCCAACCTTTAAATTCGCTATAAATTGGCGATACATTTTCTTCTTCAATATTGTAAGGCAAATGATGTATTTCTTTTCCTTTGTAGTTGTAGGATGTACATACTTTTAAGGTTTCAAAACCCGATAAAACATCGCCTTTCATCATCATCAATTGGGTAACACCATTGACTTGAATAGCATATTTTAACGCGACTAAATCGAGCCAACCACAACGTCTTTTTCGACCTGTAACCGAACCAAATTCGTTCCCCACTTTTGCCATCGTATCGCCAGCTTCTTCAAAGTCTTCTGTCGGAAAAGGTCCAGAACCCACACGAGTGGTATAAGCTTTGAATATTCCGAAAACTTCTTTGATTTTGTTAGGAGCAATTCCCAAACCGGTACAAGCTCCAGCAGCCGTAGTATTGGACGATGTTACAAATGGATACGTTCCGAAATCAACATCCAATAGCGATCCTTGCGCACCTTCGCAAAGAATTGATTTTCCTGCTTTTTGTGCTTGTGCCAAATATTCTTCGCTATCAATAAAATCCAATTTTTTTAAATCGGTAATCGCTTCGAAAAACTCTTTTTCTAATTCTGCCAAATTGTATTGAATATTGACATCGTAGAATTTAATCATCTCTTCGTGTTTGTTTGCCAAAGCACGGTATTTTTCTTTAAAGTCAGACAGTTCGATATCGCCAACGCGAATTCCGTTTCGACCTGTTTTGTCCATATATGTTGGTCCAATTCCTTTTAAAGTAGAACCAATTTTGGCTTTTCCTTTTGCTGCTTCTGAAGCTGCATCAAGCAATCGGTGTGTTGGAAGTATTAAATGTGCTTTTCGTGAAATGATTAATTTCGATTTTAAATCGAGGTTGAATTTGGCCAATCCATCAATTTCAGATTTAAAAACAACAGGGTCAATTACGACACCATTTCCGATAATATTAATATTGTTGTCATGAAAAATTCCGGATGGAATGGTACGCAAAACGTGTTTTATTCCGTCAAATTCTAACGTATGTCCTGCATTTGGTCCGCCTTGAAAACGAGCAATAATGTCGTATTTGGATGTTAAAACGTCAACGATTTTTCCTTTTCCTTCGTCACCCCATTGTAATCCGAGTAGTAAGTCTACGGTCATTGTATTGTGTTATTGTTTGTAGTTAGTGGTTTTTTGCTGCGTGTTATTCTTGTTTTTTATTGGCATAGAAATACAACGAATGGTTGTGAATCTCAATGCCAAAAATATCTTCAATAGTTTGTTTGATGGTTTGAATTCGTGGGTCACAAAATTCGATTACTTCACCTGTATCGGTCATGATAATGTGGTCGTGCTGTTTGTCGAAATATGATTTTTCGTAATGTGCCTGATTTTGTCCAAATTGATGTTTGCGCACCAAACCGCAGTCCAAAAGCAATTCGATAGTATTGTATAAAGTAGCACGCGAAACACGATAGTTTTTGTTTTTCATTTTGAGGTACAAATTCTCGATGTCAAAATGTTCTTCGCTATTGTAGATTTCCTGAAGTATAGCATAGCGTTCAGGCGTTTTTCGATGTCCTTTGTTTTCAAGATACGCCGTGAAAACATTTTTTACGGTTTCTTGATTTTGAGTATTATCTGTTGCAATTAGTGTCATATCTGGCAAAGATAAATTTTTAGTTTTGAAGTTTAAAAGTTTACGCCTTTAAAGTTATAAACGATTTGTTAAAAGTTGTGAAATCAATTAGTGTAAACGCGAGTTACTTTATCGACACCATCAATTTTTTTAATATTATCGATGAGTTTTTTGAGGATGTTACTATTTTGAACAACAACAGTTACTTGCCCGTTAAAAATTCCGGCTTCACCACTCAACGAAATACTTTGGATGTTTACGTGCATGTTGTTGGAAATCACTTTGGTCAACTCGTTGGTCAAACCCAAAGCGTCCATTCCGGTTATTTTTAAAATGGCTTTGAATTCTTGTTGCGACGAATCAATCCATTTGGCAATCATGATGCGATAGGCATAATTGGATTGCATAGCGATAGCGTTCGGACAATCTCTTTTGTGGACTTTTATTCCTTCATTAATAGTTACAAATCCGAAAACTTCGTCGCCTGGAATTGGGTTGCAACACGTAGAAAGTTTATAATCCAAACGATCTTGTTCGACACCAAAAACTAGCAAATCGTAATTGTTGCTTAGTTCTTGTTTGTTGATTTCGTCGGGTTGATTGCTTGGCGCACGTTTTATTTTATTCTTAAAGAAATTGATCAGCGTGTTGCTTTTTTGAGCAGCGAAGTCTTTTAATTGTTGGTTTTCAATGGATCCAATTCCAACACGATAAAACAAATCGAGACTGGTTTTTAGTTTGAAAAAATTGACCAACTCATTGACAACACCTTCATTTAGCGTAATTTTTAGGTGTTTTAATTTACGAGTTAAAAGCTCTCTTCCGTCTTCGGCAATTTTTTTCGTATTCTCGTTGAGAACGTTTCTGATTTTATTTTTGGCTCTCGAAGTCGTAACATAATCGAGCCAGTTTATGGTTGGTTTTTGATTTACCGATGTGATGACTTCAATTTGATCACCACTTTTAAGTTCGTAATTTAACGGAACTAAGCGTCCGTTTACACGAGTTCCGCGAGTTTTAACGCCAATTTCGGAGTGAATACTAAAAGCAAAATCGAGTGAAGTGGCGCCTTTAGGCAACGATTTTATTTCTCCTTTTGGCGTAAAGACAAAGATTTCCTTGGCATACAAATTCATCTTGAAATCTTCGACAAAATCAACAGCGTTGGTTTCTGAATTTTCCAAGGCTTCTTTTAAAAGGTTGAGCCATACATCCAAACCACCTTCTTCATCGGCGCCTTGTTTGTATTTGTAGTGCGCAGCGTAGCCTTTTTCGGCAATTTCATCCATTCGTTCGCTTCGCACTTGAATTTCTACCCAACGGCCTTTCGGACCCATAACTGTAATATGTAAAGCTTCGTAACCGGTTGATTTGGGAGACGAAATCCAATCCCTTAATCGGCTTGGACTTGGACGATAATGATCGGTAACGACTGAATATATTTTCCAAGCAACAAATTTTTCATCGTGTAAATTGGATTTATAAATAATCCGAAGTGCAAATTTGTCGTAGACTTCATCAAAACTTACATTTTGCGTTGCCATTTTACGTCGGATGGAATAAATCGATTTTGGTCGCCCTTTGATAATATAATCCACACCTTCTAAATCGAGTGATTTCTTTAATACATTAGAAACCAGTTTGATGTATTCGTCTTGCTCTTCTTTGGTTTCCTTAATTTTACTGACAATGTCATTATAAATATCGGGTTCAGTATATTTTAAACCGAGGTCTTCTAATTTGGTTTTGATGTTGTACAAACCCAATCGATGGGCGAGAGGTGCATAAATGTATAAGGTTTCGGAAGCAATTTTTACTTGTTTGTAATCGGGCATCGAATCCATGGTTTGCATGTTGTGCAAACGATCGGCGATTTTGATTAAAATCACCCGAACATCATCATTCAATGTCAACAGCATTTTACGGAAATTTTCCGCTTGCATCGAGATGTTCATGTCTTTTTTAACCTGAGAAATTTTGGTCAAACCTTCAACCAACATGGCGATTTTTGGACCGAATTTCTTCTCTAAATCGTCAACAGTTATTGGCGTGTCTTCTACAACATCGTGGAGTAAGGCTGCTGCAATTCCGGTAGCACCAAGTCCGATTTCAGAAGCAACAATTTTAGCAACACCAATAGGATGAAAAATATAGGCTTCACCCGATTTTCGTCTTTGGTCTTTATGTGCTTCTACGGCAACATCAAAAGCCTTACGGATGAGTTTTTTATCTGCATCGGAAAGGGTTTGGTAACTGATACGAAGTAGTTCTTTGTATTCTCGGGCTAACGCTTTTTTTTCGTCCTCTAAATTAGTGGCAATCATAGTCATTTCTTCAATTAGCTAAAAATAAGAAATAATATTTAAATTCCAATAAAAAATTGAAATCAATAAAAATAATTACAAATTGTAATGCCGCGTCTTTTCCGCGTAGGCGGAAATCCATAGTATAGGAAAATAGTGATGGTTTCCCACCTGCGTGGGAAAGACGTAATGGAAATAGAAAATGTTTCCCTTATAGTTTGGTAAAATCCAAATCGTGGAAGTCATAACTAAAATCGGTCAATGGCGAAATGGCTTTCATTGTGAGGTGGTTTGGATTTCCATTAGCATCTAATGTAAAGAAAAGATGTGCATCGGCATGGAAGCTTCGAATGTTCCACTTTACAACAAAATTCTCCTCTTTATAATAAAAGATTTCGCCTGTTAATCGTGGAGAACGAATAGAAGTAAAGTATAATTTTCCTTTCTTTTCTGAAATGACAATATCACCAAACCAATTGTCTTTATAGGTTCCGATGTATTTTTTGACATCTATTTTAAGCGTTTTATCTTTACTGTTTTTAGTAACCGTTTCCCAAACTTCATCGGTAATTTTATCGGCATTGTCTTCTCTCTCTTTTAGGTCTTTACTTAAATCGGCAAGATGATCAAAATAAGGCAAGCCTAAATAACTGTCTTTAATCGTATTCGAAATGGCGTTAAAAGCACTGCCCGATTGTTGGTTGGTTAAGACGATGATTCCCAATTGAACATCTGGAATCATAATGGTTTGAGTTACAATTCCGTCCAATCCACCTGTATGTGAAACTTGTAAATGGCCATTGATGTCGGTGAGTTGCCAACCTAATCCATAGGTTCTGAAATTACTTTTATACGGAGAAGCATCTCGACTTGGTAATATGGTTTGTGGAGTCCACATTTCTTCATGTTGTTTTGCGCTGAAAAGTTGTTGGTTGTTGTATTTTCCTTTGTTCATTTGTGTAATTAACCATTTACTCAAATCGTTGGTACTGGCATAAAGTCCGGCCGCAGCATCAAAAATATGGTTTTCATATCTCGAAATAATTTCTAATTTTCCATCTGTAGGAACATGAGGAACAATGGTGTTGGTTGTGTCTTTTAGTCGCGACCAAGATGCAGCACTATTGGTCATTCCGATAGGTTTCATTATTCGGTCTTCTACAAAATCGCACCATGATTTTCCCGATACTTTTTCGATAACTTCACCAGCAATCACATACAATAAATTGTCATAATCGTATTTGGTTCGGAAAGCCGAAACAGGCTTTAAAAAGTGTATGTTTTTAACGATGTCTTTTGCGGTAAAATTATGTCCGTCGGGCCAAATCATCAAATCGCCAGCACCTAATCCGAGTCCGCTTTTGTGTGTGAGTAAATCGCGAATGGTAAATTCATTGGTCACATAATCATTGTACATCTTAAACTCAGGCAAATAGCTGATGACTTTATCATCCCAATTGATTTTACCTTCATCGACTAAAATAGCTAACGCTGTGGCTGTAAATGCTTTGCTGTTGGATGCAATTCCGAACAAGGTATTTCCGTCTACTTTTTGTTTGGTTTTGATATTGGCAACGCCGTAGCCTTTTGAAATGACGACTTTTCCATCTTTGATAATGGCTACGGCAATTCCGGGAACATTAAATGTGGTAAGGGTTTTCTCGACTAAGTTGTCTAACTGCGACTCAGAAATTTGGGCAAACGCAACAGATGTTGCAAACACAGCAATGGCGTTGAATAGTATTTTTTTCATCTTATTTAATTAAAATCCTCTTTGTCTTTTGGCTTCAAAAATTAAAATAGCTGAAGCTACTGAGACGTTCATTGAATCAATTTCACCTTGCATCGGAATGATAATGTTTTGGACATTGTTTTCGCGCCAAGCTTTTGTTAAGCCTGTTGCTTCTGTCCCAACAACTAATGCGGAAGCGGAAGTATAATCTTGTAAGTGATAGAATTGGGAGTTCTGTAATGTTGCCCCAAATATAGTAATATTTTTCTTATTTAAAAAGGCAATTACGTCTTCTGTGGTGCCTGTTGCAATTTGATTGGTAAAGAGACAACCTACGCTCGAGCGAACAATATTGGGATTGTACAAATCGGTTTTCGGATTGGCAATGATAACGGCGTCCACATTGGCTGCGTCACAAGTACGCAACATGGCGCCAATATTTCCGGGTTTTTCGATGGCTTCCATTACTAAAATCAAAGGATTTTTGGGTAAAACCAAATCGGATAAGGAAAGTGATTTTGTTTTGGCTACTGCAATAATACCTTCTGTGGTATCGCGATAGGCTAGCTTTTGATAGACTTCTTTGGAGATTTCTATTTGATTTAAAGATTTAAAGATTGAAAGATTTAAAGATTTCTCAGTTAATTCTGTACAAATTAAAATCGTTTCAATCTCGTAATTTCCTTTTAATGCCAATTCAATTTCACGTTGTCCTTCAATTAAAAAAGTACCCGATTGTTTTCTGGCTTTGGCTTTTTCTTGAAGTAAAACCAACGATTTTATGTACGGATTTTGAGCCGAAGTGATTTGTTTCATGAAATGGAATCAAAGTTACAAAGGTTCAAAGTTACAAAATTCCTCTTGCCTTAATCTCTAAATATTTATTGATGGTGTCTAAAGTCAGATTTTCGGGTTGGGTTAACACCGAATGGATGCCGTATTTTTTGAGTTCGTTGACAATGAGTTTTTTCTCAAAAATGAATTTCTCCGCAATGACTTTATCGTATACTTCCTGAATGGTCGTTGTTTTTTTATTCGTGATTTGATACAATTCGGTGTTTTGAAAAAAGACAACAACCAACAAATGATTTTTAGCTATTCCTTTTAAATAAGGTAATTGACGATGCAATCCGTCTAAGGTTTCAAAGTTGGTGTAGAGAATAATCAAACTTCTTTGATTGATGTTTTTCTTCACATCGGCGTACAAACGCGAATAATCACTTTCGAAAAAATCGGTTTTAACATTGTACAGATTTTCTAGAATTTTCTGCATTTGCGAGGTTCGTTTTTCGGCAACGACACGATTTTCAATTTTTTTAGAAAAGGAAAACATACCTGCTTTGTCTTGTTTTTTCAGAATTACATTCGATAAAACCAAAGTTGCATTGATGGCATAATCCAACAAACTCAATCCGTTGAAAGGCATTTTCATGGTTCTACCTTTGTCGATGACCATGTAAATATTTTGCGATTTTTCGTCTTGAAATTGGTTGACCATCAACGCATTTTTCTTGGCGGTTGCTTTCCAGTTTAAGGTTCGGATGTCATCGCCTGGAACGTATTCTTTAATTTGTTCAAACTCCATTGTATGACCAATTCGCCTGATTTTTTTCACGCCATACTGAAACAAATTGTTCGAAAAAGCAATCAAATCGTATTTGCGCAATTGAATGTACGAAGGATAGGTTGGAACCATTTCATCTTCACCAAAAATGTACCGTTTTGAGATGAGTTGTAAAGGCGAAGAAATGTATACATTCAATCGGCCAAAATGGTATTCTCCACGTTCGGTTGGTCTAAGAAAATACTGAAAATCATCTGTCGATACATGTTTGATTTTGCGTTTGATGTTGAAATTTCGAATTTGAAATTGGTTCGGAATTTCATCAATAATCTTTGCAACAACCGTAAACGTATAATAGTTTTTGATAGTAACTACAATCGGATTTTCATCGCCATTGGATAGCTTTTCGGGCGTAATCCGTTGGGCTTCTATTCCGTTTTTTGTCAGAAATAAAATGATAAAATCCAATCCAAAAAATGACAAGAGCACCAGCAATAAATACCACGCCGCATTGTACAACGCCGGAAACATAAATGCCAAACAAAACACCACTATAACGCCAATTAGCGCATAGAAAAAGAGATTGTTGATGTACAATTGTTTGACTGTTTTCATGGTGATTTACCTTGGAATTTCGATGCTTTCGATAATTTGTTTGATGATTTCAACGCTGGTTAATCCTTCCATTTCGCGTTCAGGAGTGACAATTACACGGTGTTGTAAAACCGGAATCGCAGCGTCTTTAATATCTTCTGGAGTCACAAAATCGCGACCGCGAATCGCAGCAAATCCCTTGGCTGCATTTAAAATCGCAATCGATGCTCTTGGCGAAGCTCCTAAATATAAAAAGGCATTTTCTCGTGTGTTCACCACCAATTTGGCAATGTATTCTAACAAGTTTTGCTCAACAAGAATCTGCTTTACAATGTCTTGGAATTTTTTAATATCGTCACCCGTCAAAATGGTTTGAATGTTATCCAATTTACCATGATTTTGAAGCGTGTGTTCTCTTTGAATGATGTTTATTTCATCTTCCAAATTCGGATAATCGATATTTATTTTGAATAAAAAACGATCCAATTGCGCTTCTGGCAAACGATATGTTCCTTCTTGCTCGATAGGGTTTTGCGTTGCCAAAACAATAAAAGGAAGGTCGAGTTCGTAACAGGTTCCGTCAATCGTAATTTGACGTTCTTCCATTACTTCAAAAAGAGCTGCTTGTGTTTTTGCTGGCGCACGATTAATTTCGTCAATTAAAATCAAATTGGAAAAAATAGGTCCTTTTTTAAACTCAAATTCCGATTTCTTCAAGTCGAAAACCGATGTTCCTAAAATATCCGATGGCATCAAATCGGGTGTGAACTGAATTCGACTAAAATTAACCGACAATGTCTTAGCCAAAATTTTAGCGGTAATGGTTTTGGCAACACCAGGAACACCTTCTATGAGCACGTGTCCGTTAGATAAAAGTGCTACCAAAAGCTGGTCGATCATTTTGTGTTGACCAACAATTACGGTTTCTAATTCCTTTTTAATTTTTTCAACACCTTCACTTAGAGGTGTTAAATCCAATCGGGACTGAAAATTGACACCCGACGTTTCTTCGTTATTTTCTGTATGTTCCATTAGCTGGTTATTTTTTCTATTGCGTTATTTATTTCTATTAAATCTTCTTCTATGCTTTGGTTGTAGCTTTTGCGTTGGTAATTGATTAAACGTACTACTTTTTCAATGTCGTCTAGGTTTTTACCACTTTTTTGATGTAGTTTTTTTACGAAATTCTCATCCAAAATGGTAGTATCAATTAGGTATTCATTTCTGATTTTTTCAAGAAAATAGATAATTTTTTTATCAATAATATTTTGATGATCGCCTTCTTGAAAGTATAAATTTCCAATGGTTTTGGTAAAATCTAAAGTCGTATTCGATAAAGGAGTTATAATCGGGACGACTCGTTGTCGTCGTTTGGCGTTAAAAATCATAAAAGTAATCATTCCGAGTAAGCCCAAATACCAAGCCCATTTTAAAGCAGGTTGGCTCAGCCAATAGCGCATTGGCGAATGTGAGATCACTTCACCATTTCTATCTTTTACAAACCAAAAAAGCTTTCCTTTTGGTACATACGAAAGCATATCTTCGGTATACATTTGATGGTTGTCTTTTAACAAATGATAGTTGGTAAAACAAACCGGTTGGGTGTGCAAATAAAAGAACCCTTTTTTAAAGGCGACTTTTATAAAATTGACATTCTTAGTTTTACCCGCTTTTTGATAACCCAAAACGGTGGTTTTTAAGGTGTCAATCGAGTTGAAATATGAATTTCCTGCACCCAAATTAAAATTGTATTGGGTTTGTTTTAGATTTTTATTGGCGAAAGACAATTGCACTTCTTTTTCGGTTGACAATTCGGATGAAGTACTCACATTCAAACTGTCTTTAAAAATTTCAGGAAAATCTTTAGCACTTATAAACGCTGTGTTTCCGTGACCTACAAAATAAAACAACTCTTCTGTAGATTGTGTATCGATATCATAATATTCAGAAATTGCTAAAACCGTTCCTTTGATTTTATAAGTATCTACTAACGAATCGTAATCGTATTTATCTTCAAAATATTCATACGGCGTTTTGCCTATTTTTTCAATAGTATTTTGTTTTAAAAGCGAAGGCGATTCGGAATCAAAAACAAACAATCCGAAAGGGATTTTATCTTTTAAATCGTAAGTCGGACTCCAATTTATCGGACGTGGTCGCACCGCATCAATATATACAATCCCTATTAAAAGTAGGAAAAGGAAAATGATATATATTTTGAGCGTTTTGTTCATTATTTGATCGATTGCAATGTGGTTTCAAATGTTTTTTTGATGCTTTCAAAACTGGTTTCAGTAATGTCAAATTCGCCATACCAAATGTAATTGTACAGATACGAAACGTAGCTAAAATCTTGTTTTAGGGCTTCACTTTTGATTTCGTAGAAGTAATCGGAATTGGTTTTATCTGGATGCCAATCGATGATGTCTTTTTCGGACATCTTTTTCAATAACCATAAATAATAATAGCGAATTGCCAATCGTTGGTTGTTTGATTTTAAGGTTGATGCAATTAATTTTTCAAAATCAACATGCTGTAAATTGCGTTCGATATCGTCGTGATGGATTATTTTTGTTGTGGATGATTTACCAAATATCCATTGGCCTTCTTTGTTTAAAATGACCTTTACAATTAAGTAAATGACATACAATACAATGAGTGTTGCAATTACTTTAAGTGTAATGTTTACCGCATTTTGCGACACGCCATCAGACAAACCGAAAAGTCTTTTGAACAAACCAGAAAGCCATTGTAAAAAACGATCCCAAGTGCCTTTTTCTTCGACTTTTACTTCATATTGAAAATCGCTATCTTGATATTTGCTTTTAAATTTAGGATTGAATTTTGGTGGCGACACAACGCTGTTGTCAATCTGAATGTCTTTTTGCGTATAGGTTACAGGATTTTTTTTAGCAACAGCAACGGAATCTTGTGCGCTAGAAATAGTACAAATAAAGAATGATAAAAGAAGGAGTAATTTATTCACTATCAGTGCCTATCAAATCTATAGAATCATTAGAAATCGAACTTTCACTATTTTCAATATGACTGTAATAAATCATACCTTGATTGATTAAAAGCAAATTATTTAGGATGTAACCTACTATAACAGAAACGACCATTACAATAGACATCATTATCGAAACGGTAGAGAAAGTCTTTTCTGTTGGACCCGATTCTATAGTAGTAAACATAGATGCAATTCCGAATAAATACGGAATCATAGTAAAAATGGTATTTACAATTTGAATAATAACAAGCATTACTGCAGTTGTACCAACTATTGGCCAAAATTGCCCTTTAACCGTATCAAAAGCATCGCCAATTGCATTAAAAAAACTTTCTTCCGAATTCATGTAATAGTAAAAAGTCAAATGCATAAAACTAAACATCGCTGGTGCCATGATGAACAGTAACGGAAATCCAACAATGATAAAACACAATGCTACGAGCAATCCAAATACAATTGTGAATATTGGGAAAAGTATAAAAATAGCTCCAATTACAAATTTTAAAATTTTCGGAATTCTTTGTTTCATTCCGATTAGAATATCTTTCGTTGTAAAATCGGCTCCTTTTTTACTATCAAGCAAGTCGAGATAAACCACAGGAAAAGTAAATTGAAACAACGATATAATCAAAAAGAAAAGCAAAGCACCAATTAATACGGAAATTATCACTCCTAAATTAGCACTAAAATAGTTGCCAAAATAATTTTCTTGAACAACAGCGCCACCCGAAATCATAGAAAACAAGAAGTCCATGTATATTTTCATAAAGAAGAAAATCAATACCACAGCTATTAGTAAAAACGGACCATTTATTGTAAAATAGTTTTTAAAAAAATGCTTTCCGTTGACTTTGAAAAACAAAAAAGTATCGTTTATGTAATCGCTAAAATTTCTTTCTTTAAATAATTGGAACATTGGCTTTGATTTTTTTGTGAACAATAAATGGAAAAATTAAGTAATAAAAGGAGATGAGTGAAAGTGTTGAAAGTATGATAAACACACTCAGCCAATGTGGCATATCAATCGAATAACGTGTGATAAAACCTTCTAAAAAACCAGCAGCAATCGTAAACGGAATGGTACTTAAAAATATTTTAAAGCTATTTTTAAATCCGATTTTCAACGAATTTACCCGTGAAAATGTCTTCGGAAATAGGATGGAAGCGCCTAATATAAATCCGGCTGCCGATTCGATTACAATGCCAAAAATCTCCATCGAACCGTGAATCCAAATCCCGCGAACACTTTCCCAAAAAACACCTTCTTGATAAAAAAAATACTGAAACGAGCCTAGCATGATGCAATTCTGAATCAACACATAAAATGTTCCAACACCCAAAAAGATACCATAAATATAACATCGCGCGCCTACATACAAGTTGTTGAGTGTGATGGCGATAAAGCCGCCCCAATTGCTTCCCGATTTATAAACGGCGACCGGATTTCCGTCTTTAATATTTTCTAAAGTCATGTTTACATAACTATCGCCCAATATGAGTCGAACGAAATCGGTGTCGTATTTTGCCGAAATAGCACCAATGGCAACGCAGCAAAAAAACAACAGAAAAGAGTACACCAAATACCTTCTGTATTGGTAAACCAAAAGTGGTACTTCGGTCGAAAAGAAGTACACAAAACGGTTTTTATCTTCCCTTTTGGTCTTGTAAATTTTTTGATAAATTTGAGAAGCCAAATAATTTAAGTAAGTAACTGTCTTGCTTTTAGGATAGTAGGTTTGTGCATACGATAAATCATTCACTAAATGAATGTACAAACTTGCCATTTCATCCGGATTTTTTTTAGATTTACCAAAAATTGCTTGTTCAAAATCAAGCCATTTTGCTTTATTTTGCTTAATGAATGCTACTTCTCTCATGGGATGCTAAAATAAAAAAATATGTCAGAATTATCTATAAATACCACACAAAATGTAAACATAAATTTTACAGCTGCTTCAGTTGGAGAACGACTGATTGCATTTTTGCTGGATATGCTTGTGAAAATTGCTTATGTCATTGTTATTGGCTATTTTGTTTTTAATTTAATGGGATTGGGAGAAGCACTAAATAAGCTAGATAATTGGTCGGCTGCAGCCGTATTTATGCTATTTGCATTGCCGTATGCGTTTTATTCGTTAACACTCGAATGTTTGCTAGAAGGACAAACTTTAGGCAAACGAATTGTAAAAATCAAAGTTGTAAAAATTGATGGTTATCAAGCCAGTTTTGGTGATTATTTGATGCGATGGTTGTTGCGATTGATAGACATTTGGACCAGCATGGGAGTTATTGGATTGATTAGTTTAGTGGTGAGTGAAAAAACACAACGCTTAGGAGATATGAGTGCTGGAACGGCAGTTATTTCGTTGCGAAACAAAGTGACGATAAACAGTACTATTTTGGAAGACATTGGCGAAGAATACGTTCCCATTTATCCGTTGGTAATCAAACTTTCGGATAATGATGTTCGCATCATCAAAGAAACTTTTCAAATAGCTGTGGCTAAAGGTGATTTAGAGATGATTACCAAATTAAAAACAAAGATTGAAACGGTAACTGGAATCAAAAATCAGTCAGGAAATAATAAAGATTTTATCAGAACGATTTTGAAAGACTACAATTATTACACGCAGAACATGTGATTTTGAAGTACGAAGTTTATTTATTGTAATATAAAAATCCAGTTAAAGGTTCAGGATAGCCTTCATCATTTAAGTTCAGAATATAATAATACGTGGAATACGGCGAATCGTCATTATCGAAACGTTGTCCTTTATTGGAATATCCATCCCAATCTTGCGTTTGATTGTTGCCTGTCCAAATTAATCGTCCCCAACGGTTGTATAAATTTATTTCAAAATTTACAAAAATATCTCGCAATCCTTTAACGGTAAAGGTGTCGTTTATGCCATCATTATTGCCAGAAACATAATTGTAAACGGTTGGTGGGCAATTTCTTGAATATAAAAAAAACGAAGTAATGGTATAACAATTATCGTTTTCAAGTCGGATAAAGATTTCTTTCGGCGTACTTTGAGCAGTATAATTTGCAGCGTTTAAGATTGGATTTATTTCATTTTCCGCATTGGATAATGTCTCGTAAAAAACAACATCATCCGATTGATTTACTCTCACAAAACTATAATAATCAGAGAAGTCAAAAGTGGCTCGTGTAAACCCTTCGTTACAAGCTCGCAAAGCTTCTAGCGTATTAAACTCGGGTGAAAACCATAACGAAATGGTATCCGAAAAAGTATTGTTATTTTCAACAAGTTCGGTTACTGTACCTGTTCCAACACCGTTATCATCTACTACAAATAAAAGCGTAAAAGGATTGGAAATCGTACTCGGAATGGTCAAGGTAATTTGCTTCACTTCAAAACCGTTAACCGGAATTGCTATAGCAGTTAGTGCCTGTCCTACAAGTTGTCCGTCAGCATACATGGCGATTTTTGTTCCGATTGGTAATGGATTGGTGCCATTTGTATTTGAAACAGTATAATCAACAACTAATGTTCTACTATCGCATTCTTGGGTTATGTTATCGATGTTTATCGTGGCATCGGGCAATTGGCTGTTCAGTTTGGTTACTACCACATTCATTAATATAACGTCTTGCCCTGAAGTCATTTGAATTATGGCATTCGAATTTCCGACAGTTAAATTATTTTGAATATTATACACATCCAAATCCATATTGTACATGGTATTGCTACCAGTAAAACTATTGGTACCATTAAAAGCATTATTTGCAGGATTTAATGGTGGATTACTTAAAACACTTCCATTAACACTTAGCGTTTCAGTTATAGAAAGATTGCTATCACCTTCCCAAGCAACAAAACCAATCTCTGCTCCAGCGGTATTGATGACATTTAAATTGCTTAGTGTTATTGACAAAGCAGGTGGAATTCCTTGCAAACCATCGTAAATATTGAGCTGATTTATAGGTGAATTAGGATCGTTATATACAATAACCATTGCCCAACCTGCAAAATTGGTTCGGTTATTACAATACCCGGGATTGTCGAGTAAGTTTTGAGAAATATCCAAATCAGAAAGTGTATAACTGCCATTTCCAGTGCTAGCAACCAAATTGGTCACATCGGCAAAAGCACTAAAATAAGGAAGTAACGAATTGGCATTTATGACAGAAAATGTTCTTTCCGCTACAATAGGATTGCCATTTAGCGCTACGTTAAAGTCGCCTGTGCCTGAGCCAGCCCAATACAAATAGGCACTCGTCATAACTTGATTTGGATTTAAGGATAACGTTGCAGAGGAAGAGGTAAGGAGTAGATCAGTACAACCTGGAGTGACATTGTTTTCACCCAAATTCATGGTATTTCCAACAAAAACAAAATCATATTTGCCGTTATATTGATTGTATAATGTCACATTTTGCCCAAAAATCGGACAAAATGAAAAAAAAATTATACTAAAAATAACAGATTGGAGTTTTAATTTCACCACTTTCAAATTAATCGAAAGAATAAAATTAATCATTTTTTCGGAATAAAATGTAGTTTTGAAATTCAAATAATTGTAATTTTCCAAAGTTTTAAAAGTAAGGAGTGAAACAATACCAAGTACGATTATACCAACCCAGTGATTTTGATCTTTGGAACGCCTTTATTAACAAGGCAAAGAATGCTACTTTCCTATTTCATCGCAATTTTATGGAATACCATCAAGATCGATTTGCCGATTTTTCGCTTTTGGTTTTTGATGGAGAAAAAGTTATCGCCATTTTACCAGCAAATAGAGTAGGTCATGCGGTTTATTCACATCAAGGATTAACGTATGGCGGATTGGTATTTTCTGAAAAAGTACGTTTGGGTGAAGGTATTGACATCTTCAAATTGGTTTTGCAGTTTTTACATCAAAATCAAATCACAACGTTGCATTTGAAGCAATTACCATCAATGTATGCGCGGTTTTTTTCAGAAGAAATGGACTATTGTTTGTTTCTTTTACAAGCAAAAGTGTATAAAAAAGAATGTTTGTCGGTACTTGATGTAACCAAAGATTTCTCTTTTTCAAAAGACAGAAAGCAATGCATCCGCAGAGGAGTTACAGCCAATTTAATAGTCAAAGAAGAAACCAATTTCGAGTTATTTTGGAATCAGATTTTGATTCCTAATTTGCAAGCAAAACATCAAGCAAAGCCTGTGCATACTTTTGAAGAAATGACCAAATTGCAACAGCATTTTCCAGAAAACATTCGTCATTTTAATGTGTATTATAAAGACGAAATTGTAGCAGGAACGACTATTTTTGTTACAGATAATGTGGCTCATCCGCAATATATTTCGGGCAACGAGCAGAAAAACGAACTCGGAAGCCTTGATTATTTATACAGTCATTTGATTACCGAAGTTTTTAACGATAAAAAGTATTTCGATTTTGGTCCCTCACATGAAGAAAACGGCATGAAAATCAACAAAGGCATTTTGTTCTGGAAAGAAAGTTTCGGAGCAAAAACTACTATTCAAAGTTATTACGAAGTGGAAACTGCAAATTATAATTTACTTGATGCCATTTTGATATGATAAAGTTCCTCGATTTACAAAAAATTAACGCCACGTATCAAGAGCAATTTCAAGAAAAAATGAAGTTGGTTTTAGATAATGGTTGGTTTATTTTGGGTAACGAAGTCAAAACGTTTGAAGCCAATTTCGCAGCCTATTGCGGTGTCAAACATTGCATTGGTGTTGCCAATGGTTTGGATGCGTTGGTGTTGATTTTTAAAGGCTACATCCAATTGGGAAAATTGCAAAAAGGAGACGAAGTTATTGTTCCAGCGAACACATATATAGCATCTATTTTAGCCATTTTGCAAGCCGATTTAATTCCGGTTTTTGTCGAACCAAAATTGGAAACCTACAATATCAATCCGAGTTTAATTGCCGAAAAAATAACGTCCAAAACAAAAGCCATTTTACCAGTTCATTTGTACGGACAATTGGCCGAAATGGAAGCTATTTGTCTTATAGCTAAACAACATAATTTATTGGTTATTGAAGATGCTGCGCAAGCTCATGGAGCAAGTGTTCAGTCAACGGAAACACAACCAACAACTAACAACCAACAACCAATAACTCAAGCCTACAGTTTTTATCCAGGGAAAAATCTCGGAGCTTTGGGCGATGCTGGAGCGATTACAACCAATGATAACGAATTAGCTAAAGTGCTTTTCTCATTGCGAAATTATGGTTCTGAAAAAAAGTATCATAATGAATTTATAGGTGTGAATTCACGTTTGGATGAATTACAAGCGGCTTTTCTGAATGTCAAATTACCACATTTGGATGATGATAATGCTAAACGAAAAGTTATTGCAAAACGTTACCTGAGTGAAATAAAAAATGTTAGGATTGCACTTCCTTATTGGGATTTATCCAACAACCATGTTTTTCATTTGTTTGTCATTCGAACCAAAAATAGAGATCATTTGCAGGCGTATTTAAAACAGCATGAAATAGAAACATTGATACATTATCCAATTCCACCACACCAACAAAAAGCTATGGAAAGTTGGAATCATTTGTCATTTCCAATTACAGAAAAAATACATAGCGAAGTGTTGAGCATACCAATAAGTCCAATAATGACAACAGATGAAGTAGATTTTGTCATCAAAATTTTAAATCAGTATTAAATGGAAATTACTACTAAAATAAAGCGGTTGTTTTTTGTAAAATTTCGAATTTGGAAGTACCAATTCCTTTCCGATTGCAAAAACGTTGTAGGAAAGCCGAACTTATTTTTACCACTTTTATTAAACGGTAAAGGAAAAATTCAGTTTGGGAATAATGTGCAAAACGGAGTTACAGCGGCGCATTTTTTCTATTCAACATACAATTATATATTAGCTATGGAAGAAAATAGTGAAGTAATTATTGGTGATAATGTCGTTTTGGCCAATGGAGCATCCATTCAAGCCTATTCAAAAATCACTATTGGTAATAACGTTATGATTGGAATTAATTGTTTTTTGGTTGACACTGATGGACATGATTTAGATCCAAATAAAAGGATGACTGGAGATGTTAAATCGGGCCAAATTACTATAGAAAATAATGTAGTGATTTTTTATAATTCGGTAGTGTTTAAAGGAGTTACGATTGGTGAGAATTCTGTTATTGGAAGTTGTTCTGTTGTTACGAAAGATATTCCTCCAAATGTTTTCGCAGCTGGTAACCCTTGCAAAGTAATTCGAAGTTTGTAAGTTGAAAATTCTAAAACAAAATACCTTACTCAAAGTCTTGTCACTGAATTCCATTTCGGTTGCAGTAAGTTTTGTTTTGGGGATTATTTCTACCAAAATCATCTCTCACTTTTTAGGTGCTTCTGGAATGGCTTTGATGGGAAGTTTTAGAAACTTTTCGACCATGCTAAAATCGATTGCCACATTAGGAATAAGCAATTCGGTTGTTAAATTGGTGGTAGAAAACAAGACCGATAAGCGAGAACTTTCGGCTATTTATTCGACATTTTTTTGGTTGTTTTTGATGGTTTCGGTTGTCATAGGAGGTGTAACCTTACTTTTTGCACATGCTATTTCACAGTTTTTATTTTTTACAAACGCCTATTTTGTTCCCATTCAATTCTTCGGAATACTATTGCCTTTAATGGTTATCAACACCTTTTGGCTGGCTATTTACAATGGGCTGGAACAGTTCAAGCGAATAGTGCTCATTCAAATTGTTTCCAATGTTTTGGTTTTTGTAGTTACGGCAATTTTGATAGTGAAACAAAATATTTTTGGCGGACTCCTATCTGTAGGTATTGGGGAGTTTTTGATGGTTTTGGTTACTTTTTTTTACGTCAGAAAAGATATCGCTTTTTTTCAATTTGATTTGCAAAAAATTATTAGTAAAAAGTACATTACCATCATCAGAAACTTCTCTATTATGGCGCTGTTAAGTGCTGTAATTGCACCGTTGACGTTGATTTTTATTCGGAATGAAATCGTTACAACACACGCTATTCAAGAAGCTGGAATTTGGGATGCTGTCAACCGATTATCGGGTTTTTATATGTTATTTTTTAGCTCAGGCTTGTCAATGTATTACATGCCAAAGTTGGCTTCTTTACATACAGAATCTGAATTTAAAACAGAATTGAAAAGCTATTTCAAAACTTTAGTTCCTTTGTTTTTAGGAATGTTGATACTCATTTTTGTCTGCAAAGTTATTATCTTAAAAATAGCTTTTACCGCTGAATTTTTAAGAATTGAGAAGGTATTAATATGGCAATTATTAGGTGATTTTTTTAAAATAATGACCTTAGCTTTTGGCTTTCAAATTGTAGTAAAAACGATGATGAAACGTTATTTTATAGGTGAGATAGCATTTAATCTGTCTTATTTACTGCTCTCTTACTCACTGATGAAAACTAATGCTGTTGAAGGGGTTTTACAAGCCTATTTCTATGCCAATGTGATTTGTTTTGTATTGGTTTTAATCATGTTCAGAAAACTTTTTCTAAATAGTAAGAATTAGAGAATTACCAATGGTAAAACTTCTTGTTCATTAATATAGCTTCTCCAGTTATTTTAAGTTCCCCAGTTGCTTTTTCGAAAATTTCATTTTGATACAACACACGGTTTTTATCAGGAAATATTTCTTTGATTGTAAAAACGGCTGTGTATTCAATACCTGTAAAAATTGGTTTTATATAGTGTGCATTTTGGCTGATTAAAATATGTCCGTCGGGATATAAAAGCGTTCCGTAAACTTTAGAAAACACGCTGATGCTGTAATAACCATGCACAATGCATCGGCCAAATTGGGTTTGTTTGGAATAACTTTCGGAAACGTGAATTGGATTTACATCACCTGAAATTTTGGCATAGACATGAATTTCTTCATCAGTAAAAGTAAAATCATGTTTGAAAACATCATTGAGTTGAGGTGTCTTCATTTATTTGGGGTTTAAAGTGAATGCGAATGTAATTATTTTTGTTGATTGATGATTTATTTTTACGTTTTATATCTTTGAATTATCTTCATTTTTTATAGATAGAATAATAATCAGTAGTAAGAAATGCTTTCATATTTTTGGTTTCATCACGTTCTTTATCGATGATAATATAATCAAAATGGTGGATGGTATCAGCATTCACACTTCGGTCATAAACTTCTTTAATTTCATATTTTTTGTAGCCTTTAGAAATTAAATTAAACTCTAAATTACACGCAAGCAAAGTGCCATTAATAAAGTATTTTTTATCTCCGATTATTTTTTGAATTATCGTATTTGATGTAATGTTTATCGCACCATCTTTATCTTCATAATCATAAATTTTACTATTAAAATTCAATAAAAGCAGGCATTGAATTAGGACTAAAATTGGAAGTAGTGCTTTATAATTTAATTGATTGATTTGCTTGTTTAAAGGCAAACAGAGTAGTAAAACAAGAATCGAATTGTAATAAAAAAACACTCTTACAAACGGAATCACACCATGTAAACTCAGCAATACGATTGGTGCTAAAATAAAAATAATAGTGAACCATTTTGTGATTTTATCGTTCGACTTTATTATCGTATAACTTGAAAATAAAAGCAAACAAAGCATAATTATCCAATGAATTCCGCTAATTTCTTGTATTGTTTTTAGATAAAACTTCGGTAATGAAGTTATGGTTTCTAAGAATCCAATTGGTTGTACGTACGGATTGTTAATGATGGCTCCAATGCCTTCGTGATAAAGTATGGGTAGATAGGTTAGTACAACAAGTAGAATAGTAATGACATTTACGATGAATAACTTTCCGATAGCTTTTTTATGAAGTAGTAATATAAAGAAATTGATGGTAATAAAAGGATACAAAAAGGAAGGCATCGTATAAAATCCGCAAACAGATGAAATGCAAAATACCAACCAACTGTTACGTTGATTTTCTTCCTTGATAATATTGAAAGCACAATATAAATTTATAATAAAAAACAAATTCAAAAGCGCATAACCTCTCGACATATAACTGTAATATACCGTCATAAAAAGGGTAGATGAAACAGCGACAACAACCAATGCTAATTTTTTATTGAAATGTTTCGAGACGAATTTATAAAGCACTAGCATAACCAAAAAATTAACCACAATGGACGAAATTCGAAGCTTAAATAAATCAGTTAAATATGGAATGTTTTTAGTAAAATTGGTAATAACCGAATGTAAAACATGGTTGTTTGGTGCAGGATATGTAGTCACACTTTCTATAAATCCCTTATGTGTAAACAACAAAAAAGTGGTCGCTTCATCGAACGAAACAGGCAAAGTTATGGCATAATACACAGCTGCGATTGTTGGAATTACAAACAAAAGCGCTATTCCGATTATTATAAGATGTTTGCTTTTCTCTAGTTGTTTTTTTACTTCCAAGTGGCTAGGTATTTCTCAGCTATTTTTATGTACTGATGTTCGTTTTCAATAAAGTTTCTTGCTCGTTTTCCGATGGCTGATATGCGTTCCTTATTTTCAATCAAATACGATAATTCAGTAACCAAATAAGCAACGTCAGGTAAGGCATTTATAGCAACTTCTTCGTTGAGTTGGTAATAGGATGTGAACTCTTTTTCGGCTCCAGTAAAAACCACTTTTCCTTTTGCCATGGCTTCTAAAGCGTTGTAACCTTGATCAAAAGCATACACTTGATCGAGTACAATATGTGCCTTGTTGTACAATTTTATGTAGTCGTTATACGGAAGGCTTTCGGTAATGATAATCTCAATCACATCTTCGTATTTTGTAGCAATGATTTCCAATGCTTTTTCAAAAAACGCAATAC
>JAZKGN010000146.1:0-4251 GCA_040385945.1 Bacteroidota bacterium | reverse complement strand
TTATCACCTGTAATAAAGCCTACTATTTTCAAAAAGAAAATTATCTAAAAGCTTTCGGAAGTGTTCAAATGGTTCAAGGAGACACGCTTTTTTTGAATAGTAAATATGCCGAATACAATGGCGACATCAAGCAAGCTTTTGCTACAGGCGATGTTTCAATGCGTTCGCCAGAAATGTCATTAGTCACCGACACCATCAATTTTGACCGAGTAAAACAAGAAGCGTATTACAATTCGTATGGAACGATAGTAAACAAAGAAAACACGCTCAAAAGTAAATCGGGACGTTATTATATTCAGCAAAAAAAATATGCGTTTCGTACTTCTGTGGTATTGACAAATCCAGAATACACTATAAAAACAAATCATCTTGATTATTATACCAATTCGGGACATTCGTATCTTTTCGGACCGTCAACCATAACCGGAAAAGAGAATTACATCTACACCGAAAAAGGGTTTTACGACACCAAAAACAACAAAGCACACTTTGTCAAAAACTCGTATATCAAGTACAACGACCGACTCATAGAAGGCGACAGTTTGTTTTATGATCGGAAGAAAGAATTTGCCTCTGCAACACGAAATGTAAAAATCACCGACTCTATTAATAAAGCTATTATTAAAGGTCATTATGGCGAAGTGTACCGAAATAAAGATTCGTTATACATTACCAAAAGAGCTTCAGTTCGTTATTTGATTGATAAAGATTCGATGTTCGTTCATGCTAAAAGATTGGTAGTTACAGGCAAACAAGGCGAACGAATTGTAAGAGGTTATAACAACGTGCGTTTTTTCAAAACCGATATGAGTGGCAAATGCGATTCAATTCATTCCGATCAGAAAAAAACACTTACGCAGTTAATTGGGAAACCTATTTTGTGGAATATTGAAAATCAAATGACAGGTGATGTGATGCATCTGATTGGCAATAACAAAACCGAAAAACTCGATTCCTTAAAAGTATTGAACAATGCTTTTATTGCTTCTAAAGACACTATTGGAACAGGTTATAATCAGGTGAAAGGATTAAATTTGTATGGAAAATTTAGAGAAAACAAACTCTATGAAGTCGATATTGTTAAAAATACCGAAGTTGTTTTTTACATGCGAAACGAAGCTAACGAACTCATCGGAATCAATAAAAATGTCAGTAGTAAAATTAACATGACTATGGACGATCAAAGTAAAATTGACACCATTACTTTTTTCAAAGAAGTCGATGGCGATATTTATCCCGAATCGGAACTTCCAGAAAATGCTCGAAAACTAAGAGGCTTTGTCTGGCGTGGCGATGAGCGAATAAAAGACAAAGAAGGGATTTTTCCACCCGAAGAAAACGAATACGAAACTAAGGCAGAAGCCGAAGTTAAAGGTGAAATTTCTGAACCCAACGTTCCAATGGAAATTAGAAAAGAAACGTTGAACTACGATAAAAAAAAGAAAAAGTAGGCAGTTTAATAATGAAACAAGACTTTCTTAAATACCAAGCACAAACCTCACCTTATCCATTAGGAATGGAGGTGTCACATGCTATTGGTTCATACATATACGACACAAACAATAAAAAATACCTCGATTTTGTAGCAGGTGTTTCGGCTTGTGCTCTCGGGCATCAACATCCGCGAGTAAATCAAGCCATAAAAGACCAACTCGACAAATATTCGCATGTGATGGTGTATGGTGAATACGCGCAACATCCAGCGGTAGAATATTGTAAATTATTGGTGAACCATTTGCCTCCCACTTTAAACAAAGTGTATTTGGTCAATTCGGGTACCGAAGCTTGTGAAGGTGCTTTAAAATTGGTACGACGTGTCACTGGAAGAAGCCAACTTATTTCGTGTCACAACGCCTATCACGGAAACACCATGGGCTCGATGAGTGTTATGGGATTTGAAGAACGTAAACGAGCTTTTCGTCCTTTAGTTCCAGATGTCGATTTTATTACATTCAATAACGAAGAAGACCTCCAAAAAATAACCACCAAAACTGCCGGAATTATCTTAGAAAGCATTCAAGGTGGAGCAGGTTTTATTCAGCCTACCAACGACTTTTTAGCCAAAGTGAAACAACGTTGTCAAGAAGTTGGCGCGCTGATGATTATTGATGAAATTCAACCTGGTTTTGGTCGCACCGGAAAATTATTCGGATTCGAAAACTACAACGTCGTTCCAGACGTAATTATAATAGGTAAAGGAATGGGCGGCGGAATGCCCGTAGGTGCTTTTGTAGCTAATGATGCGTACATGGATTTGTTAAGTCACGATCCAAAACTCGGACACATTACTACTTTTGGCGGACATCCTGTCATAGCAGCTGCTTGTTTGGCTACATTGAAGGAAGTCACTGAAACCAACCTAATAGCCGAAACACTCGAAAAAGAAACACTCTTTCGTACCCTTTTGGTACATCCTTTGCTAAAAGAAATTCGGGGAAAAGGATTAATGCTTGCTGCCATGACTGCAGATCCTGAAATAACAAATCAGGTGATTTTAAAATGCCAAGAAAAAGGATTAATTCTGTTCTGGTTATTGTTTGAAGGTTGTGCCATTCGAATTACACCACCATTAACTATTTCTGAAGAAGAAATTCGTGAAGGTTGTAAAATTATGATAGAAGCATTTGATGAAGTAGAAAGGTTAATTAATAATTTTTAATTATCATACTGTTAATTAAATTGTTCACAACAAAAACCAAATTTCCCCAAACGAACTAGAATTTACTTACTTTTATGTAAGCTAATCAATACCTAAAGAGTATGCACTTAAGCGACGAAGAAGACGACTACAACTTATCCCTTTCTAAATTTGAATCAATGTTAAAAACCAATAAGGTTTTGTTTTTTGATTCTGAGGAATTTGAAGAAATCATCCTTCATTACCTTGATATGGGAAAAGCCAATTTGGCAAAAAAAGCCTTAAAATTAGCACTCGAACAACATCCTAAATCTACGGGTTTAAAGTTGGTTCAGGTAGAAATGTTAGTGTTTGATGACAAGCTCGATATTGCAGAAAAAATGCTAAACGAGTTGTACGCCATCGAACCGACCAATGAAGAAATCTTCATTCAAAAAGCCAATATTTATTCGAAAAGAGACAATCACGAAAAAGCGGTCGAGTTGCTTCATGAAGCCTTACAGTATACCGAAGATTACGCCGATGTCTTTAATCTAATAGGTATGGAATACTTGTTTATGGACAATCTTGAAATGGCAAAAGAAAGTTTTATCAAATGTCTCGAAGAAGACATTGAAGACCAATCGGCGCTCTATAACGTTGTCTACTGCTTTGAATTTTTAGACCAAAATGCCGAAGCGATTGAATACTTAAAAAAATACATCGACAAAAATCCGTACAGCGAAATTGCTTGGCACCAACAAGGACGTTTGTATTATGGATTAAAAGAATATGAAAATGCAGTTCGTGCCTTCGAATTTGCTACCTATATCGACGAGCAATTTTTAGGTGCTTACATGGAAAATGGCAAGGCGTTAGAGCGTTTGAAACGCTACGAAGAAGCCATTGAAAATTACCAACGAACCATCGAATTGGATGATCCTACTTCGTATGCGTTATTGCGAATTGGAAAATGTTACGAAAAACTAGGTAACAAAGGCGAAGCGTTAAAGTATTTCAATAAAACCGTTCATGAAGATCCGCTTTTAGATAAAGGTTGGATTGCCATTACCGATTTTTACGTCCGATTAAAAAACTATCAAAAAGCATTGTATTATGTAAATAAAGCCATTGCAATTGACGACCAAAATCGTGCGTATTGGAAGCGTTATGCCTCCATCAACAAAGCAATGAATTTTTACGAAGAAGCTGAATACGGATTCAGAAAAGCAGTTGAATTCGGCGATTTCGAATTGGACACTTGGTTGTTTTGGGTTGATATTTTGCAATTTTTAGGCGAATTTGACTCAGCCGTTCAAACTTTATTGCAAGCGTCTGAATACTTTCCAGAAGAATACGAAATCGACAAACTCCCTGAAGGCGGAGCTTATAAGATCCCTAATAACAAAGGCACTTTTACAATTTCATTTCTAACCCAAGGAAAAACTGTAATGGTTAAAAGTTTAATTGATATCCCAAAAACAGTTTATACACCAGAAGAGTATTTTGAGCTTAAAGAACTGTTTAAGGCTATTGTGCAAAAGCAAGCAGAACAAATCGTATTTAAGAAAAAAGCTTAATCAATAATTCCTGAATGAAATTCCTCAGCGCACGCGTAAATTAAACTTGTTTTA
>JAZKGN010000145.1:0-6219 GCA_040385945.1 Bacteroidota bacterium | reverse complement strand
AGTACAAAGAATTATTGGCGCTTTTCAAAAAGATGAATAAAACGGAAAGTGAAGCAGATACTGCGTTGTATGTAAAAACGTTAATCCGCCAAGAAGACGATTATCGCAATTTGCTTACTCCAGACCAATTGAAATTGTATTTGGATAAGTTAGCCGATATCGAAAAGAACAATCCAGAAGCCCACGATTCTTTTTCTTCTTTATTCTTTTCTGAAAACTTATTGAAAGAGTATAAATTGAAAACTGGTTCAAAGTAGTTCTTCAACTATTTTAGTTTGTTTTCATTGGCTCTAAACACTACAATTCGTTCAATCAAATCAAAAGGAATGGGCTTATTGAGTGGAAATTGCACCGAACCTTTTCCTTGTTTGTATTGTGAAAGTTCTTCTGCAAAAGCTTCGTGACCCGATGGCGTAGCATACAATCCGATATGATTTTTATAGCCTGCAAAATACACCAAAGGTTTTCCGTTTAGCTTATAAGCTGGCATGGCATAGGCAATACTTTCCACAGCTTCTGGGACTTTCGTTTTTATACAAATCCGAATTTGTTCCAGAATTTCCTGTACTTCAACAGGAAACGTAGCGATGTATTTTTCTACAGCTGTCATTGTCATCAACTTGATTTTAAAAAGTAAGCACTAAAAAAATAGCTATCAGTTGTACTACAAACAAATATAAAAATTTTGAGGTAATTTTAAAACCATCTTTTATCCAAAAAAAGAACGCAGCTATCGGAATGCCAAACGAGCAAACAATAGTTGGCAACCAAATTAGTTCAAAAAAAGCACCGAGAAATTTGTTTTGATACACATTAATATGCAAGCCAACATACCAAAAGAGTAGGGTTATGGCTGCGATTACAACCATAATCTTGAAGAGGTTGTTTTTCTTAGTTTCAGTTAAAGTTGTCATTTTGTATTGGATGCGTTTTCTAAAAGTAGTTTTTTTATGAGTACGATTTGTCCTAAATGATAATAACTGTGTTCAATCATGGCGTCGATGTTGCGATCGTATGTTCCGTATTTTTCGTCCGTGAAAACATCAAGTAATTTTTCATCTGGCATTTGTTCAATCAACGAAGCGAATTCTTCTGAGTCGTTCCAAAATTTAGATAAAAAATGTTCCCATTCCTCCTTTGACGTTATTGGCGAAAAATCAAAACTGTACTTATCTTTTATATCCAATGTTCCACCTTTTAAGACAGTATTTATTCCGTTAATGTAATAGTGAATGTGTTGGGCTAAAACGGCAATTGTGTTCAGCGATTCTAGTTTAGTAGTGGCTATGGTCCAATCTAAGTTGTCTAATTGGTCTTTGTAATTTGTATTGGCAATCCAAGTTCCGTTTAGAATCACTTCTCGAAAACGGTTTGCTATTTGTTTAGACGCATTCATTTATACTTGTATTTGATAGACTGGGATGTAAATATCAAAGGTTGATCCGTTATTCTTTTCGCTTGTGGCTGTAATGATTCCGTTATGATTTTCAACAATTTTTCTGGCAATGGTCAATCCAATTCCAGTTCCTTCATAAACACCTTTGTCATGTAAACGCTGAAAGATTTCAAAAATCTTATTATTAAACTGAGGATCAAATCCGATACCGTTATCACTAATACTAATATGGCAATAATCAGTTTTTAATAAGAATGTATCAGAGCGTGCTTCATCATAAGTTATAAAATCACTTTTGATGATAATATGTGGTGCCACTTCTGGCTTGCAAAATTTTAATGAATTACTAATCAGATTTTGTAAAAGTTGACGAAACTGAAACGGGATTATATACAGGTCACCAAGATTGTACATCTCAAGAATTGCATTTTTTTGTTGTAGTTCTTCTTTTAACGCCGCCATCACTTCTTTTACGATTTTGTCGAGATTGCTGTTTTCGAACTTTCTTTCGCCAGCATTGGTTCGCGAATACGCAAGTAGATCGTTTATTAAGGTTTGCATGTGCAATGCCGAAAGTTGGGTGCGTTCAAAATAATATTTTCCTTTAGTCGATAAATTATCATATTCTTCTGATAGAATTCGGCTGGAAAATGTTTGAATTTTTCGCAAAGGCTCTTGTAAATCATGACTCGAAATAAAGGTAAACGATTCCAATTCTTTGTTAGCGATAAGTAATTCGGCCGCACGTTTTTCTTTTTCCTCGTTCTGAAATGCGAGTTCGATATTAGCAATGGCAAGTTCAGAAGCGCGATTTTCCTTTTCCTTATTTTGAAAGGCAAGCTCTGTATTAGCGAAAGCGAGTTCTAAGGCAAGGTTTTCTTTTTCGTCATTTTGGGACGCCAGTTCGATATTGGCTATGATAAGTTCAGAAGCACGCTTTTCCTTTTCTTCATTTTGAAATGCAAGCTCTTTGTTAGCAATGATAAGTTCGGAAGCCCGGTTTTCTTTTTCTTCGTTTTGGAAAGCAAGTTCTTTGTTGGCGATAAGCAATTCGGCAGCGCGATTTTCTTTTTCCTCGTTTTGAAAAGCAAGCTCTTTATTAGCAATGATAAGTTCAGAAGCACGCTTTTCCTTTTCTTCGTTTTGAAAAGCAAGTTCTTTGTTGGCAATTATAAGTTCGGAAGCCCGGTTTTCTTTTTCTTCGTTTTGGAAAGCTAGTTCTTTGTTGGCGATAAGCAATTCTGCAGCGCGGTTTTCTTTTTCTTCGTTTTGAAAAGCAAGCTCTTTATTAGCATTGATAAGTTCAGAAGCGCGGTTTTCTTTTTCTTGATTTTGAAAGGCAAGTTCTTTATTAGCAACAATAAGTTCTGCAGCACGCTTTTCTTTTTCTACGTTTTGAAAAGCAAGTTCTTTGTTGGCGATAAGCAATTCGGCAGCGCGATTTTCCTTTTCTTGATTTTGAAAGGCAAGTTCTGTATTAGCAATGATGAGTTCGGCGGCACGTTTTTCTTTATCTTTAATCTGTAGCGCCAGTTCTTTATTGGCAAGAATTAATTCATTAGCATAATTGTCTATTTCTTCAATTTGAAGGGCAATGCTTTTATTAGCTATGATTAATTTCTTCTCCATATTTATCTGACTGTAGTCAAAGATAATACAACTATGGCAAGTATTTTTATTTTTCGCAGAATGTTGTTATGTATTTCTTTATTTTTTTGGATGTCACTTCTTTTGCTTCTTATTTGCTTTTAGACAACTATAACTATTTTGTTGCGTTTATTTGAGACGATAATTTTTTAGGAGCGACTTCGCAATACGAAGTTTTAATGATGTCTTGTAGCAAATCGGGATGCACTCGTTTCAAATCAATAAATGTCCAACCTTGTTTTCCCCATTTATTAGGCACAGGAAAAACAATTGTTTTGTCAGCTACCGAAAACACATCTTGATCCATTTCGGATAGTTTCACACAAGCTTGTAATTTCTTTTCGTCGATAGTCACAAAGATTTTTTTTCCGACACGAAAAGAAATTTTTTCAAAATGCGATTGCTCAAAGGTTTCAGGTAATGCAAGTGCTAGTTGTTTGATATTTTCAATTTCAGTCATAATTGAGTTGTAAATTTTATTGTAATTCTTGCGCTTTGGTTTTGTACAAATTGCCTTGTTGGGTGTTGTTCATTAAGAAATAAACATTGCTAATCGAAAGGTAGAGTTTGGCTAAGTCTTTGTGTTTCGGACCCAATTCTATAATTTTATTCTGTACCGCTTTTTCAAAATAAGTTAAAGAAGTTTCGTACTCTTTTTTCTCTCTATAGGCATTACCAAGATTATTGTAGGATTGAATCACTTCAACACTCGACGCACCAAAAAGTTGTTCTCTTATTTGTAACGCTTTCAAATGTGCATCAATAGCTTTGGGATAGTCTTTATTGCGAAAATGGACATTGCCGATGTTTCCGTAGCTTGTGGCTACATCTGCATGGAATGCGCCCAATTTAGCTAATCGGATTGCTAATGCTTTAGTATGAAATTGAAGTGATTGCTCGAAATCATTTTCTGCAGCGTAAATCACTCCGAAAGCAATATACGTATTGGAAATAAGTAAGTTATCCTGACTTAGATAAGCCAATCCAGAGGTTAAAGCTTGGTTTAAAAATGACTTTGCTTCTTCATATTTATCTTGTCTTGTCAATAATACGCCGACTTGATTATAGGAATTGATAAAATTTTCGGTTTTTTTCTCAGCTTGGAATTCGAGTCCGGCTTTTTGATAATACACAATAGCACTGTCTGTTTTGGCATTGGATTTATATTTTTCTGCAAGGGCAAAATAAGTTGTGCCAATTGATTCGCTTTGTGCATTTACAACTGTAAAAGTCAGCACCATCATTGCAGTAATAAGTTTTGTTATTGTCATAATTTCTGATAGTTACGGATATTTATTTAGCAAGAAAACACGAAGTTATAAAAATAACATGTGCCTCTTTAAATAAAATACTTAATTGAATGTTAATGTTGCAGTTTACCAAATCATTCAGAAAGAATTATACAACTAAAACCGAGAATCATGTAATACGTTAGCTTGATGTTGCCGTTAACTTTGTATTTAACAAATTAAAAAAAAATGTTATGAAAAATCGAAGTATAATTTTAGCATTTGTGCTAAGTATTGGGTTGTTTGCAACCTCATGTAGTGATGATAATGAAGGTGAAACAATTGTACCTTTAGCAGGAAAATGGGATTTTAGTAAAGTAGGTACGACTGTTGGAACAACAGAAACCCTAATTGATGCGCCTCAAAACCAAAGTGGTTGTGATAGGGATTTTATGGAGTTAAAGATTGACAATACAGTTGTTGAAGGCGATTACGATTCGACTATTGCTCCATGTGCCATAACAACTGACACTGGAATTTATTCAAGATCTCACAATAATTTAACGAGAGTTGTTAATGGTGTTACTACCACGCAAGATATTGTTAATCTTACGCTTAGCGAACTTAAGTTAAAAGATCCTGCAACTGGAAACATCGAAGTATATATTAGACACTAGTTTATATTTCAAAAAACAAAAATTCTGAATCTTTAGTGATTTAGAATCAAACGGAAATGACTTTATGTTGTTTCCGTTTTTTATTGTTAGTATAATTACACTCTTAATACACCACGAAAACCTCTAACAGCGTAGTACGATTGCGCGCCATTATGATATATAAAAACAGTATTGTAGCGAAAATCGGCAAAGATGGCACCACCGAGTTTTCTAATATCATCAGGTGTTTTTAGCCAGCTTGATGTTTTCATATCGAAATTACCAAGTTGTTGTAATGCGTTATATTCTTCTGAAGTTAAAAGTTCAATACCCATGGTACTAGCTACATCGATAGCATTATTTTCGGGTTTATGTTCTTTGCGAGATTCTTGACCCTCGTAATCGTAACAAATACTTCTGCGACCAGTCGGACTTTCAGCTGAGCAATCGTAAAACAGATATTCGCCAGTCTTTTCATTATGACCAACAACATCGGGTTCACCACCAGTTCTTTCCATTTCATTGAGTGAACACATTTTTTGAGAATTGGTTTCTAGTTTAGCTTGTACTTTAGTCCATTCAATACCTTGATGACGGTTGCTGTTTTTATCAAAACGGTCTTTTAGTATTTTTAGTAGTGCTGCCTGTTGTTCTGGTGACAACTGCTTTTTATTTTCCATTACATACGATGTTATTTTGTTCTGATTTTTTTTACTTTAATGAGTCTTCAATCATTCCTTTTAGTACTTTCAAGTCGATGTCTTCCAACTTATTTATATAGAGGCAACCTACACCTGTTTTGTGTTTACCGAGCTTTTCAAGTGCCGCTGCATGTTCTTTAATGCCTACACTAATATACAACGACAAGTTGGCTTTACGAGGAGAAAAACCTATTTGTAACCAATCTACTTCTCTTCCTGTTGCTGCGCTTTTGTATCTTTTATTTCCAAAACCGATTATGGAGTTGCTCCACAATGTGGGTTCTTCTCCAGAGGCTTTTTTCATCATTTCTAAAAGCACAAAACAGTCTTCACGCTTTTGTTCATCGGTAATAGCGTTGATAAAATCGGTGACACTTGCCGCCGTTGGTTTTGTTTTTATTTCAACTAGTTTTGATTTTTTTTCAGCCATAAAAATTAGGATTTTATTTTACGAAGTTATGAAAAATACGATTTGCTACCATTCGAAAATAAAAAATCCCTCATTGATTTACAATGAAGGATTTGTGTTTTTATCGCAATTGAAAAATTACTTTAATTAGTTGATGATGATTTTTGAACTGACATCGCCA
>JAZKGN010000144.1:0-4031 GCA_040385945.1 Bacteroidota bacterium | reverse complement strand
TACTTGAAAAAACAAAAGAAGATTACGCCGCTGGAAAATTTGTTGCCTACAACGAATACACTACGGGAACTGGTTTTCATTTAGCTTCAACACAAGAAGCCATCGAATTCAACAACTACCACGAAGCAATGCATCTTGGTTTTATGATGAACATCAGGAAGTTTATATAATTCAATATTTTCAAATACCTTAGCAAAAAAATTCTATAAAATGAAATTCAATACCAAAACCATACATGGCGGACAACACCATGATCCAAGTACAGGAGCTGTTATGCCTCCAGTATATCAAACGTCTACGTTTGTACAAAACAGTCCAGGGCAACCTGTAAACCCAGATTACGAATACTCGCGAGCGGCAAATCCAACTCGAACAGCCTTAGAAAATGCATTGGCAAGTATTGAAAACGGAGCACGAGGTTTGGCTTTTTCATCGGGTTTAGCGGCTACCGATTGTTTGTTGCGTTCGTTTAAAGCAGGTGATGAAATCATCGCTATGGACGATTTGTATGGCGGAACGTACCGAATGTTTACACGTATTTACAAAGATTCTGGAATCAAATTCCACTTTGTTGACATGAACGATATTGCAAAATTTCAATCGCTAATTAACGAAAACACTAAATTAGTGTGGATTGAAACACCTACCAATCCGTTGATGAAATTAGCCGATATTCAAGAAATTGCTAAAATCACTAAAGCCAACAACATCCTTTTTGCAGTTGATAATACGTTTGCTACTCCATATTTACAAAAACCATTGGATTTAGGAGCCGATGTTGTTATGCATTCGGCCACCAAATACCTTGGCGGACATTCAGATGTGATTGCCGGAGCCTTAATTGTAAAAGACGCAGCGTTAGGAGAACAATTGCATTTTCAGCAATTTGCAACTGGAGCTACCCTCGGACCAATGGATAGTTTTTTGGTGTTAAGAGGAATAAAAACCTTGCATTTGCGCGTGCAAAGACATTGTGAAAACGGAATGAAAGTCGCTGAATTTTTAAGTAATCATCCCGAAGTAGCTAAAGTATTTTACCCAGGCTTACCTGATCATCCGTTTCATGACATTGCCAAAAAGCAAATGAGTGGTTTTGGCGGAATGGTTTCTTTTACCTTTCAATCAGGCAAAAAAGCTGACGCTATTGCCTTTTTAGAAAAATTAAAAGTATTCACTTTGGCAGAGTCATTAGGTGGCGTTGAATCGTTGGCGAATCATCCAGCATTGATGACACACGCATCAATTCCGGAAGACAAACGAAAAGAAGTGGGTATCACCGACGATTTAGTTCGACTAAGTGTTGGTATAGAAGATATTGATGATTTGCTTGCCGATATTGAACAAGCCTTTAGATAGGGCCAAGCGTTTAGACCCGAGGCCAACGGCCGAATTGAACGAAGTTAAACAGTTCTGTGAACTGTTTTAGTTAAGGAGCCTGCCGACGCATGGCAAAAACCCGTACTTAAATACGGGTTTTTTATTTTTATCGTACGCCGAGATAATAAATGTAGCCAACGTTTAGCCAGACATTCCAATCATTAGCTCTGTTTTCTAAGTAAATTTCAGGGTTTGGACTTAGACCATCTACCCAATTGGAGAAATAATATTGTAGTCGTAAATCCAACATCAAATCGGATAAGGGCGTCAATTTATAACGTGTTCCCACACTTGCCACAATCGACCAAGTTGTTCCGCCTTTGGTATCAAAAGCATTGAGATATTTAATTGGTGTTACTGAAGGTAAACTGCCTAAACCAGGTCCCAATTGCGAATACGAAGTGGCCTTGTAAAAACAATATTGTCCACCCAAACTAATAAACGGGCCCAAACTACCTACGGTTGCGGTAAAATCACGGATACTAAAGGGGAAATATTCCAATTGCATACCAATATTGGTTACGGCCGTTGTTCCTCTCATTGCCCTTAATTGGACGGCAGTAAGTGAGGTTCTTTTAGAGTCAACCCATTCGCCAAAATGCTGTAAATCGGTTTTGTTGTAAGACAATTCACTTCTCAGTTTGAAGTGATCGTTAAAATACGTTTCAGGAGTATAGCAATTACATTCTGCTTTATACGAAAAGTTTAAGTAATGAATCAAACCAATACCGTAACCAGTATTTCCTGCATTGGTTGAAAAATCATGTCGTTCACCATAGTCAGACTGGAAGGCAACGGGACCGACAATAACTCCAACCTCATGTGAAAAACCGAACTGGGCACTTACTTTTGTAATGATACTGAAGAAAAATAAGATTTGGGCGATATTTTTTCTTGTCATTTTGATTTAAATAAATTCAATTCTCAACAAATATATAAAAACGACGGTAACAATAAAACTAAAATAAAAAAATACGTTTATTTAACTGTTAAGGTTTTAAAATGATGTCAGAATGAAGGACGTTTTTTATTACTCCTTAAAAATCAAATAAAAAAGCAACAGAATCGAAAAAAAATTGCAACGTTATTCTTAATAAATGTATCTTTGTCCCGATTTTACGAAAACGTTTTCTTAAACATTAATATTATATTTTTATGTCACAAAGTATCAACGCATTTTTAGACAAAGTAGCTATACGAAATGCTAACGAGCCTGAGTTTATGCAAGCTGTTAAAGAAGTAGCAGAAACAGTAATTCCGTTTATTGAAGAGAATAAAAAATACCAAAACAAAATGCTTTTGGAAAGAATGGTAGAACCAGAAAGAGTAATCATGTTTAGAGTAACATGGATTGACGATGCTGGAAATACACAAGTAAACAGAGGATACAGAATTCAAATGAATTCAGCTATCGGACCATACAAAGGAGGAATTCGTTTTCATCCAACAGTAAATTTAAGTATTTTAAAATTTTTAGCTTTCGAACAAACGTTCAAAAATAGCTTGACAACTTTACCAATGGGTGGAGGAAAAGGTGGTTCTGATTTTGATCCAAAAGGAAAATCAGATATCGAAATCATGAAATTTTGTCAAAGTTTCATGACCGAATTGTCAAAACATATTGGTGCTGATACTGACGTTCCTGCGGGAGATATTGGTGTAGGAGGAAGAGAAGTTGGGTATATGTTTGGTCAATATAAAAGACTAAGAAATGAATTTACAGGTGTTTTAACTGGAAAAGGAATTTCTTTCGGAGGATCATTAATCCGTCCAGAAGCTACTGGTTATGGCGATGTATATTTTGCACAAAGCATGCTTCAAACCAAAGGAGATAGTTTCACTGGTAAGACAGTAGTGGTTTCAGGTTCTGGAAACGTTGCTCAATATGCAACTGAAAAAGCAACACAATTAGGAGGAAAAGTAGTTACATTATCTGATTCATCTGGATATATTTATGATGCAGACGGAATTGACGCTGAGAAATTAGCGTATGTAATGGAAATCAAAAATGTAAACTACGGAAGAATTTCTGACTACGTAGCGAAATATCCAAACGCAAAATTCGTAGCAGGAAAACGTCCTTGGGAAGTAAAATGTGATGTGGCTTTACCTTGTGCAACTCAAAATGAGTTGAACGAAGACGAAGCTAAAAAATTAATTGCTAACGGATGTATCTGTGTGGCTGAAGGAGCAAACATGCCTTCGACTCCAGAAGCCGTTACGGCTTTCTTAAACGCTAAAATTTTATTTGCACCAGGAAAAGCATCTAATGCAGGTGGAGTAGCAACTTCAGGTTTGGAGATGTCACAAAACTCATTGCGTTTAAGCTGGACTTCAGAAGAAGTAGACGAAAGACTTAAAAACATCATGTTAAACATTCACGCTTCTTGCGTAAAATACGGAACAGATGCTAGCGGTTATACTGATTACGTAAAAGGAGCTAATATTGCTGGTTTCGTTAAGGTAGCTGATGCTATGTTAGCACAAGGAATTGTATAATACAATTAATTATATCGTAAAAAATGCCTTCAATTTAGAAGGCATTTTTTTTTGAAATATATTAAACACCTAATTTTAGCGTTTATAGTATATTTGTCTTTCAAATTATTTAACATGATTCCGAAGAAAATACTTCTTTACTTTTTATTATTTCC
>JAZKGN010000143.1:0-15785 GCA_040385945.1 Bacteroidota bacterium | reverse complement strand
ATTGGTAATTATTCTTTTATAAGTTTTTGAGAATATTCCTTACCATTTTCGTCTGATAGCAAAATAAATTACGCCTCTATTTTTAATGAGTCAATTGGTAAACAATTATTATTTCGAAAGCTAAAAAACACTCTTTTACCTATTCAAATGAGGAGATTTTTCTTTTTGGACTGTGGTAACAAAATAGGTAGTATCTCCCCACCATGGGAATGTTCTATAACGTTCGATATACGATATTTTTACATACTGTCCCTGCAATTGTTTTAATTGTTCAATAACTTCCGTGTTGTTATCCAAAACAGAAAATGAGAAAATTTTTGCGCCAGAAATACCTTGGCTAATTTCACCTTCATAGGTTTTAAAAACAACACCTTTACGACTCAATTTGATCAGTTCGCCCGATCGGTCGCCATCGCTATACGTAGCGTAATAAACAAAAGTAAAATACGCTGTTGTAAATAAGATGGTTCCCAGTGTGAGATAAATGACGATTTTTCGTAGCATGTTTAGTTGTTTTTATCGGTATTTGATTCCGATTCGGTTAGCGTATTTTCTATATTTTCAAACACAGTAGCTCTGTTTATAATGTTTTCGGGTAGCGATTTTTTGGCTTTGGCTCCCATTTTTTTTAACTTTTCTACACTGGTGATGAGGTTTCCTTTTCCTTCGACCAATTTGTTCATGGCACCTTGATATTCAACTTTGGCTTCTTCCATTTTTTTGCCAATCTTCACTAAATCGCCAACAAAACCTTCAAATTTATCATACAAAGCTCCGGCTTGTCGTGCTATTTCTAAGGCGTTTTCTTGTTGTTTTTGGTTGGTCCACATGCTGTCAATAGTACGCAATGTTGCCAATAAAGTAGACGGCGTTACAATCACAATATTCTTTTCAAATGCTTTGTTGTACAAACTCGTATCTTCATTCAGAGCCAAGGCAAACGCCGATTCAATCGGAATAAATAGCAACACAAAATCGGGACTTTCTATCTGATATAAATCGTGGTAATTTTTGTTGCCCAATTGCTCTACATGTCGATTAATCGAACTTACGTGCTCTTTTAAAAATTGTGATTTCGCATCGTCATTTTCTTCATTAATATAGCGTTCGTAAGATGTTAAAGCCACTTTCGAATCGACAATCATTTTCTTTCCATCGGGTAAATTAATCACCACATCCGGAAAAACCCGATTGCCATCTTCTGCAACAAAACTCTGCTGTACAAAATACTCACGGTCTTTTTCCAAACCCGATTTTTCCAATACGCGTTCCAAAATCAATTCGCCCCAATTGCCTTGCATTTTACTGTCGCCTTTTAATGCTTTGGTCAAATTCAAAGTTTCCTTACTCATCTGCTCATTCATTTCTCGCAATCCAAGAATTTGTTGGCGCAACGCAGCGTGATAATCGATGCTTTCTTTGTGAGTGTCTTCGACTTTCTTTTCAAAAAGCTGAATTTTATCCTGCAAAGGCGAAAGAATGTTCTTTAAATTTTCTTTGTTCTGTTCGGTAAATTTGGTAGTCTTTTCGTCTAATATTTTGTTGGCTAAATTTTCAAATTCTTTGGTAAATTTTTCTTGAAGTTGCTCTACTTCTTGCTTTTGTTCTTTATTGCGTTCCCACAAATTTTCAAAATCGGTTTCTTTTTTAGATAGTTGAATGGCCAACGATTCTTTTTTAGCACGAATGATTTCTCGCTCTTGTCCAGCTTGATTTACTTGCGATTTTAATTGTTCAATTTGAAAAAGAAGTCCGTTGATTTTTTCTTCCAACGAAGCTTTTTCCGAGTTGGATTTGTTAGAAAAAAGCAACTTCCCAATATACATTCCGATACCTAAGGCGATGACAAAAACGACTACTAATGCTAGAATAAAAGCAACATTCATAAGATAAAAATTAATATGTAAATGTAATAAAAAGATGCCAAGATGATTCAAGGATAAATAGTATTTTTGCTAAAATCAAAACAATGTCCAACCACCGCCACTTTTTAATTCACAAACCATACGGCTATCTCAGTCAGTTTGTTTACGAGCTCAAACGCAATAAGAAAAAGTTGGGTGAATTGTATGATTTTCCACCCAATACTATGGCAATTGGTCGTTTGGATGAAGATTCGGAAGGCTTACTTTTACTCACTACCGATGGCATGATGAGTGAAATTGTTCGCAGTAAAAAAGTCGAAAAAGAATACTACGTTCAAGTGGATGGCATTGTCACCCAAGAAGCAATCGAGCAACTCAAAAACGGAGTTGAAATTGGTTTTAACGGAAAGAAATACATGACGAGAAAATGTCAAGCAGCAATTCTTGAGTCCGAACCAAAATTTGGAGAGCGTGGTAAAAAAATACGCGATGATCGTCACGGACCAACATCATGGTTAACCATTACCATCAACGAAGGGAAATTTCGTCAAGTTCGAAAAATGACTTCAGCTGTCGGATTTCCTACCTTGCGATTGGTCCGAATTCGTGTTGGTAATTTACATCTGAATGACCTAAAAGCTGGAGAAGTTCTAGAAGTTACCGATTTTCAAATAACCGAATAACCAAATACCACACATTATGTTAAACATCGTTTTAGTAGAACCCGAAATCCCAAACAACACCGGAAACATAGGTCGTTTGTGCGTCGGAACAGAAAGTCGTTTGCATTTGATTCATCCGTTCGGATTTCAAATTACCGACAAGAATTTAAAGCGTTCCGGATTGGATTATTGGGTGCATTTGGATGTGACCGAATACCAAAATGTAGCCGAATGGATGACAAAAATTGAAGATACATCACGCGTGTTCTTACTAAGTTCTCATGCTGAAAAATCGATTTATGAAGCCGAATTTCAAGATGGTGACTGGCTGGTTTTCGGAAAAGAAAGCGTTGGTTTAAGTCAGGAAGTTTTAGCACAATTTGAAAATCATTTAAAAATTCCCATGTCTAGCTTGATTCGGAGTTATAATATTGCCAATTCGGTTGCCTTTGTAGTTGGCGAAGCAAAGCGTCAGATAAAATAAAAAGTATATATTTGATTTTCAAAATACATTCGAAATTTATGTTAGATAAAAGTCTTTTACGCAGTACCATTTTCAGACATTTAGATGGATTAGCAACAGCTCCTGTTGCTGTAGCTTTACAAAAAAAAGGTGTCTTAGATTTTATTCTTAAAAATAAAGAAGTGACATTATCGCAATTGACAACTCTTTTCTATGCGAATGAAGGGTATCTCAATGTAGGATTGCGGATTTTAGCTTCTCAAGGATTTTTAGATTATCACATCAATAACGAAACGCAAGAAATCAAATTCAGCGTCAATGCTAAAAGCAAAATAGCATTTTCGTTGTTTTATTTATATGAAGATGTAGTCGATTTGCTTCATTTTTCAGCACAATTTCATCCGCGTCTTTTTGAAGAGGCACCGTTTAAAAAACTGAATGTTATTTTCGAAAAGTATAAGAAAAATTACGGAATCACTTTTTCTGAAGATGCCTTACCAAACGAAATTCAACATCAAATTCTCAAACATGTTGAAGGATATTTAGTAGGTCCAACTTTAGTGCGATTGGGAATGAATGGCATGTTTCACAAGTATTTTATGGAAGTTTCTTTTCGTCCCGAAGAGTTTCATAAATCGCCTGAAATGTTTGCTAAAATTCTGGATTTCTTTGTGCATTTGGGATGGTTCAACGAAAAAAATGGCAATTATCAGTTCACCGAAACAGGTTTGTTTTTTGCCAAAAGAGCATCTTCGTATGGCGTTACCGTTTCGTATTTACCCACATTTGAAAAGATTGAAGAATTGATTTTTGGAAATCCGTCTATTTTGCGATTGCAAGCCGATGGTACCGATGAAATTCACGTCGACAGAGAGATGAATGTTTGGGGAAGCGGCGGCGCTCACGAAACGTATTTTAAAGTGGTGGATGAAATCTTAATCCAACTTTTTAATCTACCAATAGAAGAACAGCCAAAAGGTGTTTTAGACATGGGTTGTGGCAATGGTGCTTTTTTAGAACACATTTTTGAAGTCATCGAACGTCAAACCTTACGAGGTAAAATGTTAGATGAACATCCGCTGTTTTTAGTTGGTGTCGATTACAATCAAGCGGCTTTGAAAGTGTCGCGCGCCAACTTGATAAAAGCCGATATTTGGGCAAAAGTAATTTGGGGTGATATTGGTCGACCAGATGTATTGTCAAACGATTTGCAGGAGAATTACGGAATTGACTTGAAAGACTTATTAAACGTGAGAACGTTTCTTGATCACAACCGTATTTGGGAAACGCCAACCAATCATAACGCCAATAGAATTAGTACTTCAGCCGGAGCATTTGCTCATAGAGGAGAACGAATTAATAATAATTTAGTTGAAGAAAATCTGTTGGAACATTTACAGAAATGGTCGCCTTTTGTTAGTAAATTCGGATTATTATTAATCGAATTGCATACAATATCCTCCGATTTATGTGCTAAAAATTTAGGAAAAACGGCAGCAACTGCTTATGATGCTACACATGGTTTTTCTGATCAGTACATTGTTGAAATTGATGTGTTCAATAAAATCGCTGCTGAGGCTGGTTTGTTTCCGCAGGATAAAGTATTCAAGCGTTTTCCAGATAGTAATTATGCTACAATTAGTATTAATTTGTTGAAAGGGAAACGTTAGTTTTTGATCACAAACTTTCCTTTTTTCTCATCAAAAGCGATGCTTGAATTTTCAAAAAGTGTGTTGAAAACGCCTTTGGTAATTAGGTTACATGGTTGGTCTTGTTCGACACTATTTTCGGTCATCACAATCATTTCATCCGACAATTGAATCGCCAAATCAATATCGTGTGTTGAAAAAAGAATGCATTTATTGGTTTCTTGAGAGAGTTTTTTTAACAGTTTAAAAACCGAAACTTTGTGCAGTAAATCCAAATGCGTGGTTGGTTCATCCAAAATAATCACTGGAGTGTCTTGCGCCAAAGCACGAGCAATTAATACTTTTTGCAATTGTCCATCACTAATTTCGAAATGCTTTTTAGCTGCAAAAGCTGCAATTTGTGTAAGTTCTATTGCCTGATTGACTTTTTCCAAATCATCATCAGTCAGTTTTCCAAGCCAATTGGTGTAAGGCTGTCTTCCAAGAGCGACAAGTTCAAAAACGGTTAAATTACTTGGTGGTAATTTGTCTGTCAAAACCAGACTTAAATTTTGCGCCAACTCCAACGGTTTGAAATGGTGAAGGTCTTTATCATGCAATAAAACAGTTCCCGAAAGTGGTTTTTGAATGCCACAAAGTGTGCGAAGTAAAGTCGATTTTCCTATTCCGTTTGCACCAATCAATGTGATTAATTTGCCTGAGGATAGATTCAAATTTAAATTAGACGCAATACAAGTTTGTTCCTTTTGGGTTTTGTAGCCAATGGATAAATCTGAAGTGGAGAGTATGTTGTTTTCTATATTCACAAATTTATTTTTAAACTAGGGTTTTCTTTCTCACCAGCAACCAAATCACCACTGGCGCACCAATAATAGAAGTGATGGCATTGATAGGCAATGTAAAATCAAAACCGGGTAATTGCGACACCATATCGCAAAATAGCATGATGATTGCTCCAATTAGTATCGTACTCCAAAACAAAATTTTGTGATTACTTGTTTGGAACAACAATTTCGACAAATGCGGAACTGCCAATCCGACAAAAGCAATTGGTCCTGCAAAAGCCGTAATGCTTCCTGCTAAAATACTCGTTGCAAATATGATAATGTATCGCGTTTTTTTGATGTTCAATCCCATGCTTTTAGCATAATTTTCTCCTAATAATAAAGTGTCCAAAGCTTTTATCGAAAACAAACTCAACAACAATCCAACTAAAACAGAAAAGCTAAGAATTACAATATTGGTCCATGATAAATTACCTAGACTTCCCATGCTCCAAAAAGTGAATTTTTGCAATTGTTCTGCCGAACTGAAAAATGTCAACACGCTAACAATCGCGCTGGCAAAACTGCTGAACATCAATCCAACAATTAGTATTGTCGCCGTGTCTCTCAATTTTTGAGAAACTATTAAAACCAAGAGTAATACCATAAAACTTCCCAAACACGAAGCTAAAATGATTCCGTAAGGAGAAAGCACTATTTGTGATAAAAATGGAGGAAGCAAACTCGCACCCATAATGATAAATGCAACGCCTAAGCTTGAACCCGAACTCAATCCCAAAACATAAGGTCCGGCCAACGGATTTCGAAACAACGTTTGCATCAATAATCCGCATATCGATAATCCAATTCCGACTAATATTGCGGTTATCGCTTTCGGAATTCTAAAATTGATAATGATGTATTCCCATGTATCTTTACTGGTGTCAGCACCAAAAATGCTTTTAAAAATTTCTTTAAACGGAATCGCAACTTGACCGAAAGAAATATTCAAAAACAACGACAAAACCAAAAGCAATGTCAATGAGGTAAAGAGAATAGTATTTCGAGTTTTGAACATTTATTTTAATTTTTCAAAGAAGAAAGGTTCGTAACCCACCAACAATTCGGGGTGAAGTATTTTTACAATATCTTTCAAAACAATATCAGGTCTGTTTGGCGCCAATTCATAATACAAAATGCCACCAGTTTTGCCCTTTTTTCCGCTGAACGAATATACATTTTTATTTTGAAACGCTTTGAATTGATCGTAATGCGGATTGGCATCGGTCATTTCCTTTATAGAAGAAAACTGTCCGGAAGTGATCCAAAAATCAGCAGTTGCAGCGCGTTCAAAAACCGTTTCAAAGGACAAAGCCAAACTTCCAGTTCCTTTGGTTTCTTGCCATAAATAATTGGAATGGGCTTCTTTTAACAACAAGCAACCCCAACTGGTTCCTTTGGGTAAATACCATTTGTCTTCAAACATATCGCCAATTAAAATGGTCGGATTTGTAGTGGCTCTTTTGGCAATTTCGATGGTTTTTAAATACTCAGTTTCTATCTTGGTGAAGATGTCGTTGGCTTGCTTTTGTTTGCCGTACAAAGCACCAAATAACTTGATCCATTCGGCTTTTCCTAAGGGAGTTTCTTCATTCCAATCGCCATTGAGTAAGACTTTTAAGCCACTTTTTTGTAAATTATCTAAGGTCGGATTGTTGTTGTCGATGCCGTAACCAATAATAACATCGGGTTGCATATCGATTAAAATTTCGGTGTTCAGTGATTGGTTGTTGCCTAACTCTTTCACACTTCCAGCATCAATTAAAGCACGGACTTTCTCCGACGAAATGTAATCCAAATGTGGAAAACCAAGCAATGATTTTTCTTCATCGAGCATTTCTAAAGATGGAATATGCGTGGTTGAAGTCACCACTATGTTTTTTATCGGAACAGAAACAGTAGTGTTTTGTGCTAATGAATCTGGAACTTTGGCATTCTTTTCTTTTAAAATGTAGGTATACGTTTTATTGGCTTTAGGCCACGGATTAGAAACTTTAACCACAGTATATCCATCGTAATTTTGAATTGAAAATCCTTTGGCATAGCGAATTTCATTTTTGGAAATAGATTGGATTACCGATTTGGTTTCTTTTTTACATTGAATGGAAGTTGTCAAAAGCAAAAAAAGAAGTACGGCTTGTATTGTGAATTTCATCAACTGATTTTTTTTGTAAAAGTAAAATAAATTGGGTTACATTTGCACCCGTATTGTGGTTGTTATTTCGAAGCATCGGAAAACATTAATAGGGAATCAGGTTTAACACCTGGGCTGTACCCGCAACTGTAAGCTATAAAGCTTGTTGTTATCTACAAAACCACTGTTCGTTATAGCGAACGGGAAGGTAAACAACAAGACGCAAGCCAGGAGACCTGCCAAATACACAGAGTATCAAACTTTCGGGAAAAAAGGTTTGGGTATGGGTAATTCTATGCTTTTCTCCCATTTATTGGAAACATTTTAAGTAAAAAAATGAACAACAAAATCGTTCGTATGAGTGCAGTATTGGCACTTGTATCCTTGAGCTCATGGGCACAAGAACAAGATTCAATCAAAGTGAATCGGTTAAATGAAGTGGTAATTTCGGATACCAAATTTGCACAAAGCAAAGAAAAATCTGGAAAAGTAATTACAACAATCTCTCAAGAGGAACTCCAAAAAAAATCAGGACAATCGCTCGCCAATGTACTAAGTTCGGCAGTCGGAATTGAAATCAACGGAAGTCAATCTGCCAACGGAAAAAACCTTGGCTATTACATTCGTGGTGGAAAAAACCAACAAGTATTGGTGTTGATTGACGGAATTCCGGTAACGGATGCATCTGGAATTAGTTTTGAATACGACTTGCGTTTGCTCCCTGTTGACCAAGTGGAAAGCATCGAAATTATGAAAGGTGCTGCGAGTACACTTTACGGAACTGGTGCAGCTACAGCGGTTATTAACATTACTTTGAAAAAATCGGGTAGAAAACCAATTCAAGCCAATGGGTATATGAACATTGGTTCGAACAATACGGCGACAAATTCGAAGTACAACGGACAAGATTTTAATCAAGGTTTTTCTGTAAACGGAACGGCGAGTAAAGTGAATTATACAGCGTCAGTAAACAGTTCAGAAACGAATGGCATGTCGCAAATTGCATCGCCAGAAGATGTGACGTATGAAAATGACCGTTTTTCGAGATTGAATTTGATGTCGAAAATCGGGTTTAAAGCCACGAAAAAATTGACTTTGGATTTCTTCGGAAATTATGATGTCATCAAAAACGATTATGATTTCACCTATGACAACACTGGGTTTAATGATACGAATTTAAATAAAACACAGTCAAAGCAATTCCGTTTTGGGTTTTCACCCAAGTATACGTATGCGAAAGGTGAATTTATTTTGAATTCGAGTTTCAACAAAATCCAAAGAAGTTATTCGGAAGCAAACAGTTTCACAAGTGCTATAGAATCGTCACTTTACGAAGCACAAAGTCTTAATTTGGATGGATTTAATAAATACAAATGGAGTAAAAATTTCTTTACCGTTGTAGGAGTTAATTACCAGTTTCATGATATGTTAGGTCAAACACCGTATTCGGATATCCAAAAAGAAAGTACAAAATTCAACATGATTGATCCGTATTTTACTGGAGTTTTTACATCAAATTTCGGATTAAATATAAATGCTGGTGCACGATTGAACATGCATAGCGAATACGGGAATCAAGTGGTTTATAATGTAAATCCGTCGTTTAGCTTTGGTGAAAAAATGCCATTGAAATTGTTGGCTTCATTAAGTACAGCGTATGTTACACCAAGTTTGTACCAACTGTATTCAGAATATGGAAATACAACATTGACACCAGAAGAGAACACGACTGTGGAAGCTGGTTTTGAAATTAACCTGTTAAAAAACAAACTGAATTTAAACGCAGTTGGATTTTTTAGAGAACAAAAAAATAGCTTCGGATTTTTCTTTGATTCGACCACATTTGAAGCATATTACATCAATATTGAAGGTACAAACAGAGCAAAAGGCGTAGAAACAGAAGTAAGTTATACGGTAAACAGCAACGTAAAAGTAGGAGCAAACTATACGTTTACACAAGTGGATGAAGCGTTAAATCGATTGATTCCGAAGCACAAAGCCAATGCTTCATTAGATATTTCGGTTACACGTCGTTTGTTTTTCAATGTCAATTATCAATATGTTGACGGACGAAATGATGCTTTTTTTGACGGAAATACCTTTGCAACAATGACAACCAAATTGGGTTCGTATCAATTGGTGAATGCTTTGGTGAAATTTGAATTGATAAAAAACAGATTGAGTGTTTTTGGAAATGCGACCAATATTTTGAATGAAGAGTTTATTGAAAATGTAGGTTATTCAACACGAGGACGAAATTACCGACTCGGATTGACCATTAATTTATAAATTAAATAACCCTTTCATTTCCACTGAAAGGGTTATTTTTTTATTTCAATTCGACATACATTTCACTTCGCAAGGGTTCGATGCTTTTTGAATCGGCTACGTGTTCAAAAACTTTCACATTATTTTGCTGTGAAACTCTACCGCCATTTGAAATAACGGTTAGTGCCTGAGCGAATAACGGTTCAGTTGGATCACCCAAAACGCCTAAATTTCCATAATCTTCCAAAAAAAGATAATCAGCTACCAAACCCGTTTGATAATCGGAGAATCCTGCCGAATTTGCAATTTTTAAAACAATAGGTTGCATGGCATATTTATGATTTGGATTTCGGTTTTGGTTACCAAAATTGGGCGAATCGTATAAGGTAACTGAACCTACATTTTTACCTGTCGTTTTATCGCCAATCTGAACTACATTAATGTGTGGATCTAATCCGTTGATGACTAATTCGCTTGCGGAAGCTGTACTTCTAGAAGTTAAAATATACACTTTGCTTAGGTTTAGACTATTGATGGCATTTCCATTGGAAAGCGTTGTCGTAAAATAATTGAATAACGAACTCGGATTGGTTTGGTTTAAATTTGCCTGAAGTTTTGCATTCCATTGTTGTTGTGCAAAAATTTGTCCGTTAAACTGTCCGGTTATCATACTTGCCAAACGTGTCGCTGTAGCTACAGAACCTCCTGAGTTGTAACGTAAATCGAGTACCAAATGCGTAATTCCTTGCGATTGTAGTTGAGCAAAGGCAGTATTGAGCTGGCTTTCGTATGCCGTATAAAATCCGTTATACATCAAGTAACCAATTTTATTTGCACCTTGATTAATAATATTAGTGGTAAAAACAGGGTTTTCAGTTATGGCTGTTTTAGTTAACGTAACCGATTGTCCGTTGGGTGTAATATTTCCGTTATCGTAATTCGCTAAATTCACTGTAAACGTAGTGTTTGCTAAAAGACTTTGGTAATTACTAGCTGTTAATGGTGTTCCGTTTATGGCATAAAAAATGTCACCTCTATGGATGTTTTTTGTTGCTGCATCCGAATTGGGAAGGATGTAACGCACCCAGCCAAAAATGTCAGTCGTACTTCCAGTTTTGTATTTTAATCCGTAATCCATCCCTGTATCAGTAGTATTTCCAGTCAAGAGACCTTCTAAGACAGTATAATCCGAAAAGACAACACTAAATCGGTCTATCGAAGTATCAGTTCGTAAACTGTTGAATAAAACAGAAGGATTAGAATAATTGGCTAAAAATCCATTCAATTGGTCTTGATTGGCAAATCGATCATCGGCTAAATTGGGTACATCAGCTTGCCATAAGTAATATAAATTCATTCCTTTCCAAACAAAATTATTGACTTGTAATTCTTCAGGAACTGATAAATCGTCTTTTTCACAACTAATAAAAGTACCTGCAAGTAGAAAAAGTGTGGATATTAAAAGCATTTTTTTCATAGCACTGTTTTTATTCAAATTTAATCATTTTTTTTTAATTGTAAGAGAGGAATGAATGTGCTTTAAAATCAATGAGTTAAATATGAATTTAAATTCTTTAAAGAACAATAAAGATAAATGAAGTATCTTTCGTGTAACAAAAAAAAATATCGTTCGTCTTGAACTATAGAACTAGCAACCACCCGAGGCGAAGCTGAATTGTTTGTAGCGCAGCGGAAAAAAACTGTTTGTAATGAACCAAAAAGAATTCATAACCATCATAAATCCGTTTAAAGACAAAGTCTTTCGAATGGCAAAAAGGTTGCTTGTTAGTACGGAAGAAGCGGAAGACGCAACACAAGAAGTACTAGTAAAATTGTGGACAAAAAGTGATCGATTGAACGATTTAAGAAGCGTCGAAGCCATGGCAATGACGATGACAAAAAATTATTGTTTGGATCAATTAAAGTCGAAGCGTGCCAGTAATATGACATTAGTTCACAGTAATTATTCTGACAGAGAAGCAAGTTTACAACAAAAAGTTGAAGATAAAGACAGTTGGAATTGGGTTGAGAAAATAATTAATGAGTTGCCAGAACAGCAAAAATTAATTATTCAAATGCGAGACATAGAGCAATACGAATTTGAAGAAATTGCTAAAATAATGGATATGAATGAAACGGCTATTCGCGTAGCACTTTCAAGAGCAAGAAAAACGATAAGAGAATTCATGACAAATACACACAATTATGGCATTGGATAGAATAGAAAAATTAATAGAAAACTACTTTGAAGGAGAAACAAGTAGCGCCGAAGAAAACGAACTTAAAGTTTATTTTTCTTCTCCAGATGTTGCGCAGCATTTGGAACAATACAAACCAATTTTTGGTTATTTTTCACAAGCAAAAGCGCAACAGTATACTGCAACGATTCCATTAAAAGCTAAAAAACGTAACAACGTAGCATGGTTATCAATTGCAGCATCAGTGGTGGTTTTGTTTGGAATCGGAACATTTATGTATACCAACGAAAAGCAAGTAGTTTCAGACGATTTAGGAACCTATGACGATCCAGAAATAGCTTTAGCGGAAACACAAAAAGCATTGACATTGGTATCGCAAAAAATAAATGTTGGTATCGGAAGTGTAGGTTATATTAACGAATACGAGCAATCAAAAAATAGAATTTTTAAAAAACAACATTAAAAAATAAATAGAAATCATGAAGAAAATAATTTCAATAATCGCTTTAGTTTTAGTATCAAATACCTTTTTTGCACAATCAGTTTTTGACAAGTTTGACGACAATGATAAAATTACAGCTGTCATCGTAAACAAAAAAATGTTTTCACTAATGGGAGACGTTAATTCTAAAGACAAAGACGCCAAAGAATTAATGAGTTTGGTTAAAAAATTAGACAACTTAAGAGTCTTCGTTACATCAGATGATAAATTGTCTAATGAAATGAAAGCTACTGCTGATAAATACTTGAAAACATCAGGAATGGAAGAGTTAATGCGAATTAACGAAAAAGGGAAAAGCGTAAAAATTTACGTAAAATCGGGAGCCAAAGATTCACAAGTAAAAGAACTTTTAATGTTTATTGAAGGTTCAGGAAAAGAAGAAACCGTTTTAATGTCGTTAACCGGAAACTTCGATTTGGACGAATTATCTGCCTTAACAGATAAAATGAATTTACCTGGTGGAGATGAATTAATCAAGGCAGGAAAAGGAAGAAAATAATAAATAACAAGGCAACAGTAATTCAAAAACACTGTTGCCTTTGTAATTTCATCGTATCATGAAAACCATAGTATATTTAGCCATAGCCATAAGCTTACTTTTTGTAGGTTGTTCGAGCGAACCAAGTTTGCAAAAGTTTTTTGTAGAAAGTGCAGAAAAAAAAGATTTCATTGCACTTGATTTATCGTCCAATATTTTACAAATTGACAAAGCCAATTTAACAACTGAACAAGCCACAGCTTTGGCTTCTTTTGACAAAATGAACATTATTGCTTTTAAAGCTACACCAACTAATCAGGCAGCTTATGAAACAGAGAAAGCAAAATTGAAAACCATTTTAAAAAAACCAGAATACCAGCAATTAATGAAAGTTGGTTCGGGTGGAGCGAATGCGTCGGTTAGCTATGTAGGTAAAGATGACAATATTGAGGAATTTATTTTCTATGCGAATAAAAAAGAAAACGGATTTGCAGTCATTCGCGTTACGGGCGAAAATATGAATCCAACAAATGTGATGACATTATTAACGCTAATGCAAAAATCAAAAATCGATTTAGAGCAATTAAAACCATTACAAGGTTTAATGACAAAATAATTTATAAGGTTGAGGTTAGTTATATAAAAAAGAAATGTCCCGAGAAATTGGGACATTTTTTATTTTTTGAAATACTTAAAAGGAACAAACAACATTCCGAAACACTCACCGTGTTCTTTTCCGAGGTGTTTGTGATGCATTTTGTGTGCTCTTCTAACTCCTTTTGCATAAAAATTATTGGCGTTTCTGAGCCACTTAAAACGTTGATGGATGAAAATGTCATGTACTATAAAATAGGCACACCCATAAGCAAAAATTCCGAGTCCGATTGCAAGTCCAATCGCTAAGATATCGTATTTCCAAAGCAGAAAAAAACCAATACTCACCACAGCGTAAAAAATAAAAAAAGTATCGTTGCGTTCAAACCACGAGTCGTGATCTTTTTTATGATGGTCAGAATGTAGTGACCATAAAAAGCCATGCATTACATATTTATGCGTAAACCACGCCATAAATTCCATGATGCAAAACGTAAGTACAAACACTAAAATAGGAATCCACATGATTAAAGAATGTTTAATTTATACGTAAAATAACACTTTGCAAAAAGACCGTATTTTTGATAATCGGGCACTCGTATTCTTGCATTTTTGATTTCCGAAGACGGCATTTGTTTCAATTTAGACAATAATTTTTTGTAGTAAATATACGCCGTATAAACACCAAATTTTGCTTCGATGGGCAAATTTACAATGCCTTGATAACCGGCTTTAAAATCGGCTTCAATTTCTTTTATGATTTGCTGTTTTGATTCTTCATTCAAGTTGGATAAATCAGCATTTGGAAAATAGGATCGATTCAAAGTTTCAAAGTCCGCTTTTAAATCCCGCAAAAAGTTAACCTTTTGAAATGCCGAACCCAATCGCATAGCAGCGTGTTCCAATTCATTGAATTTACTATCATTGCCATTCACAAATACTTTCAAACACATCAAACCAACTACATCAGCCGAGCCATAAATGTAATCATTGTATTCGTCAAAAGTAGCGTATTTTGTTTTTACCAAATCCATTTTCATGCTTTTCATAAAGGCGTTGATAAGTGTAGTCGGAATTTGATATTTATGTACAGTATGTTGAAACGAATTCAAAATCGGATTCAAACTGATTTTATTTTCTATCGCATCAGCAAGGTCTTTTTTAAAAAGTTCAAAAAGCTTCATTTTGTCATAATCATGAAACGTATCTACAATTTCATCCGCAAAACGAACAAAACCATAAATGTTATATATGTCTTGACGAATAGTAGGAGCGAGCATTCGAACAGCAGTAGAAAAAGAAGTGCTGTACGATTTCGTTACATTCTTACTGCATTCAAAAGAAACGGTGTCAAAAATTGATTTCATAATGATAACTTTAATTAGCTGTATTTTTGTATTAAATCGGAGACTAGTTTTCCTGAAATTAAAGCAGGAGGAACGCCTGGACCAGGAACGGTTAACTGACCTGTAAAATATAAATTGTCGACTTTTTTGCTTTTTAATTTCGGACGTAAAAAAGCAGTTTGTAATAAGGTATTTGCCATTCCATATGCATTTCCTTTGTACGAATTGTAATCTTTTATAAAATCATTCACACAATAAGATTCTTTAAAAATGACATTGTCTTTTAAGCTTTGTTGTGTAAGATTTTCTAAACGTGTCATTATTTTTTTGAAATACAATTCACGTAAAGCATCGGTATCTTCTAGTCCTGGAGCTAACGGAATTAAAAAAATGGCAGCTTCTTTTCCAATTGGTGCCGAATTTTCATCTGTTTTAGATGGAAAGCTGGCATAAAAAAGTGGATTCTCAGGCCATTTTGGATTGTCATAAATAGCGGAAGCATGTACATCAAAATCGACATCGAAAAAGAGTGAGTGATGGGCTACATGTTCAATTTTTTTGTTAAATCCCACATAGAAAAGGAGGGAAGAAGGTGCAAAAATCCGACTTTCCCAATATTTTTCAGAATACATTCTGTGGTTAAAATCAAGTAAGGTTTCGGTGTGATGGTAATCGGCTCCAGAAAGTACAATGTCAGCTTCAACATCAGTTCCATTGACTGTTATTCCGGTTGCTTTACCATTAACGACATTTATTTTTTCAATATTGGAGTTGGTGTGAATGGCAACACCAAGTTCTTTAG
>JAZKGN010000142.1:0-9073 GCA_040385945.1 Bacteroidota bacterium | reverse complement strand
ATCGATTCGATATCGTTCGGATTCAAACTTTTAAAACTATCGTGTTTTGCAGGAACGCCATCAATAATATATAATGGATTTGTATTTTCTGGAAAAGAAGTAGTACCTCTAATTACAACCGATTGTGGATTGCTACCAACATTCAATCCTGCTGCTTGACTACTTACCGAATATGCTAAGTTGGCATTTTGCTTGGAATGAAGTGGCTGTGCTTTTTCATCTAAAATGACTTTGCCTCTATAATTGTTGTAATCATCATACTCATAAGAATTCGCTGAAATAGTTGTTTGTGCCATCATTTTTTTAGACTTGGAGCCCCTATTATCATAGCCTAGAACAACCACTTCTTCTAATTTTGAGCTATCTTGTGTTAATCTAACATTAATCACATTTGACGTTCCTACTTTTTTAGTTTGATCTTGCATGCCAATAAAACTATACACTAATGTTTCGCCTACACTCGTTTGTATAGCGTATTTTCCGTCAAGGTCGGTTTGAACACCTCGAGTAGTTCCTTTTACCACTACATTGGCTCCAGGCAATGGTCCAGAACTATCTGAAACCACTCCAGTAATTGTTTTTTGCTGCGCAAATGTTACGAAACATAAAAGCATAGCAAGGGCTGATGAAATAAGTTTTGCACTTTTCATAATATAAAAATTTAAAGATTAGATACTTTTGATTACTCCTTCTTAAACGAAGGTTTTCCTGTTTTTGTAGTTATGATGACGACGCCTTTTTTTCCTTTTTCGCCATAAATTGCAGTTGCCTTTTCATTTTGTAAAATAGAAATGGTGTCGATTTCTAGTTTTGACAAAGGTGCATAAGGACTGGTTGAATTGGGTCCGAATAATTCTTTTTCAGTATAATAAACACCGTTGATAATATACAATGGATCTGTAAGTACTTCTATAGATTCAACATCGTCGCTTGCAACATTAGACATTTTTTGTTCTTTTGTGCTGTTATCGATAACAATTAAAGGGTCGAGTTTTTTAGCAACTTCTTGTTTTTCTTTTTTCATGTCTGAAATTGCATCCATTTCAATAGCATCTTTATGTACAACACCTCTAGCGCTAATAGGTCTATTGTAAAAAGTTGTATTAGATTGATAGGCTAAATTGTTCAGCCCTTGATTGGTAAAAGCAACCGAATCGGTAATGATATTGCTTTTTCCATCTTGACTTGTTATCGTATAATTATTGTTAATTACAATTTGATTGGATGGAGCTACTTGTTTTTCTATAATTGCATTTGCATTTTCTTTAATTGCTGGATTCGTTATTTCTGCGGAACTAACAATTGACTGCTCTTGATTTTTAGGAGTAATGGCTTTAGTAGTATCTATTATTGTAATATCATTTTTTGGAGTAGCAACTTTTTCTTGCGATGTAAAGTATTGATACCCTATAGAAATTACCAGTAAAATAGAAGCGGCAACCGCTATTTTTTTCCATAATGTATTTTCTTTTTTCAATACTTTTTTATCGAGTTTTCCTTCTACACGTGACCAAACATTTTCCATCGAGGGAAAGTCCTTGGTTTCTGCCTTTTCAGCAGCGGTTTTTATCTGATCGAATATCTTATCTTGATTTCCCATTGCTATTTTGCGTTTTTGTAATAATGATTGTTCACCAATTCTTTTAATTTGGTTTTGGCTACATTCAATTGTGATTTGGAAGTGCCTTCCGAAATTTTAAGCATGTCTGCAATTTCTTTATGACCATAACCTTCTATAACAAAAAGATTAAAAATAGTTTTGCAACCATCTGGAATAAAATTGAGCAAATTCAACAAATCTTCTTCTTCTAAATTAGTATCCGGAACACTTTCTGGTTGTAAATGAATACTAGCGTCTTCTAAATAGATATTAAAATTCACGTTGCGTTTCAACTGATGAAGACAATTATTTACTGTTATTTTTCGAGCCCAAGCTTCAAAAGCACCCAATTCTTTTAGTTGGTCCATTTTGGTAAAAATGGTGAAAAAGGCATCTGCTAAAACTTCTTCTATTTCTTCCTCTTTCTTTAAGTAGCGTTTGCATGTGCGATACAGCTTTGGCGAAAGGTGTTCATACACTTGCCTTTGCGCTTCTCGCTGCATTTTTTTACACGCTATTAGTATGGTTTCGTTTATCACAAGGAGTGGCTTTATAACTAAAGAGGGTTTGTTTTATAAAAAGGTTGGGAGCGATTGATTTTTTTTTAATAAAAAAAGCTTATCAAAACGATAAGCTTTTAATAATCAGTTGTAAAGGTATTTTATTTTTTTATAAATTTTATTTTTTCAGTATCATTTATCATGGCAAAATACATACCCGATTGTAATTCACTAACATTCATTGCAACATCTTGTGAGGTTATCATTTCATTTAAAACGATTCGCCCCGACATATCAATTATTTTAATGTTAGACACATCTGAAAACCCGGTAAAATTTAAAATACTTGAAGTTGGATTTGGAAAAATAGCTCCTTTTGTAACACCAAAATCGCTGTTGTTTAATGTTTGACTTCCCCAATTAGAACTATTACCTGTTAAAGCAAAGTTAGTCAAAGTACCATTGTAGGCTGCTTTCTCATCTGTAAGCGTAGTTAAACCTGTATTTACACCGTAAGGAATTCCTTGGTTGAATTTGTAATACAATTTCAAATTGGTTTCTGTCATCGGATTGGCAATTTCGCCATTGTTTGCTACTATTGTTCCGATTTCGGTGCTTGAAAGTCCTTTGTTCCATAAACTCACTTCATCTATAAATCCGCTGTGATACCAATTGTACGTTTGAAATTGAATCAATCCAATTTTAAATGTTGAGGTATTTGACGCTGGAGCAGCACCTGATGCTGGAGTTGAGCCAACCATTGTTGCTCCTTTGTATAATTTTAGTGTTGTTCCGTCGTAAACCAAAAAGAAATGATTCCATTGATTTAATGTCAAACCACTGTAGGTTATACTAAAGGCTACGTTGCTTGCATTTCTAAATCGAGCTTCCACTTGAGTTGCCGATAATTGAACCAAATAAAAATCAAGATTCGTTTCGTTTCTATAACCTACAAATCCATCAAAATTTGGAAATCCAGTTGTGGTGCTTTTTGGATACACTTTGCACGACATGGTGATGGCTGTAGCACTGGCAACAGCATTTCCTGAATTGGCAACGTTAACATTGTCATTAACACCGTCAAAATCCAAATAATTGCCTTGTGAAAAAGAAGCATTAAAGGCAATTACAGAAAGTAATAAAAGTAATTTTTTAGTCATAATAATTGTGTTTAGTTTTGTTTACCTCAAATTTATAGTATTTGCAGGAAATTAACTTAATAAATAAAGGTATTTTTTTGATTTTTAGTAAAAAGATAAAAATCATTCAAAAAATACGCACAATTACTATGTGACTGTTGGTTTTTTGATTTTATTTCAATTCCAATTTCAACGAATAAATAGTCGATTCTAAAACCTCTGTGTCGTTATCTTCACACAATAAAAATTCGATTTCGGTAGTACTTTTTTTGTAAAGAGTCAATCCTTCAAACTTGTGTTTGTTGGAAATAGGTTGGGTAAATTCAATTTGCATCGTTTTAAAATCGATACAGCCAATAAGGCTTCCCAACACTTCGCCATCCAAATACGTCGAATTGGTATCTTCTGCTGTAGCTAAAAAATAAAGTTTATCTTCTACTAAAATCGCGTCTGTAAAGGTGCTTTCTACATTTTTTATTTTTGGCAATTCAAAGGGTAGGAATTTAAAATTAGCTCCGCTCGATTCGGCTGCGCCTTGGGTTGGATTTTCAGGTTCGTCATCGGCATAAATGATTCCGTTTTTTGAAGTCGAACCATTACCACGTTGAAAGAAATAAATTGTTTTGTCGGTAACGATGAGTCCTTCAATATTGAGTTCGGCATCTTTTATATTCAGCTCTGATTTTATTTTTTGATACAAGGTTGCAAAACTCCTTTCGGTTACTTTTTTTGAAACCATATCGTATTTAAAAAGTTGGTTTCTTTTTTCGGTTGAACCCGAACCTAAAATAACCAAATCGGTTCCTTTTTTGGTAATGGATTCAAAATCGGATTTTTCTTTTTTAGGAATGTTCTCTTGGGCATTTTCTACCAAAGCAATTTTGTTGAGTGTTTCGTCAGCGATTGTATATTCATACAAAAAAGTACTGCTATCTGAAATGACATACAGTTTGTTGTCGTGATACACCAATCCGGAAGCCGAACCAATTCCGATGATTTTAAAAAGTAGGGTAAGTTGAATTTTTTCCATAAGTTTGCTACTATGACTAGCCCAGATAGAGCCGATATCCTCGTAACGCAGTGGAGAGATAAAGGCGAAAGCTGGAAACAGCTCCTCAAAAATAATACATTTAATTGAATAAAAATATGAACTCAATCAACACCGATGATTTTAAAGTAACTGGAAAAATTGATTTGTTTCAATTTCCTACAAAATTGGATATTGATACAGACAACGATCAAGAAGAACTTGCTTTGGATAAAGTGCAAGTCAAGCTGAGTAAAAAGCAAGATGCCATGTATGCGCACAACAAATATGCGTTTTTGATTTGTTTGCAAGGAATGGATACCAGTGGAAAAGACAGTTTGATTCGCGAAGTTTTTAAAGAATTCAATTCGCGTGGCGTGGTTGTTCATAGTTTTAAAACACCCAATTCGACCGAGTTGGAACACGATTATTTATGGCGACATTATCTGGCATTGCCCGAAAAAGGAAAGTTTACTGTTTTCAATCGGACGCATTACGAGAATGTTTTGGTGACACGTGTGCATCCAGAATATATTTTGTTTGAAAATTTACCCGGAATTACTACAGTTTCAGATATTACGCCACAATTTTGGGAAAATCGTATGGAGCAAATCAACAATTTTGAAAAGCACATTTCACAAAATGGCACCAAAATCCTGAAGTTTTATTTGCACATGAGCAAAGATGAACAACGAGAACGATTGTTAAAGCGATTGGAAAATGGAGAAGACAATTGGAAATTTTCGTTAGGTGATTTAAAAGAACGAGAACTTTGGGACGAATACATTAAATGCTATCAGGAAGCAATAAACAAAACCTCAAGTGAAAACGCACCTTGGTATGTTATTCCGGCTGATGATAAAGGTGTGGCACGTTATATTGTCGCTCAAATCATTTGGAAAGAATTGGAAAAACTAACTGATATTACCGAACCCGAACTAGATCCGAAAGTAAAAGCAAATATCGATTTGTACAGAGCGCAATTGAAAGGATAAAGCCTAAACTTTTAAATTTGTGTTAATCTATCAAATGAGCCTAGCATTCTATTATCTTTGCATTTCAAAAAAATGCTGTGAATATCTCTCAATACACCAAAGAATTTAGATACAATCTTCAATTGGCTTACCCTGTCATTATTGGTATGCTTGGTCATACGTTGATTGGAATCGTCGATAATATCATGGTCGGTAAATTAGGCTCAACCGAATTGGCAGCTGTTTCTTTGGGAAATAGTATGATTTTTATTGCGATGTCAATCGGAATTGGATTTTCAACTGCTTTAACACCAATTGTTGCCGAAGCCGATTCGGAAAACGATACCAAAACCATTCGTTCGGCTTTTCATCACGGTTTGTTTTTGTGTACGATTTTAGGAATTTTACTTTTCGGATTGGTCGTTTTAGCCAAACCCATTATGGAAATGCTACACCAACCTAAAGATGTGATTGCGTTAGCAAAACCGTATTTGACTTGGGTGGCGTTTTCGCTCGTTCCGCTGATTATGTATCAAGGGTATAAGCAGTTTGCCGACGGACTTTCGATGACCAAATACTCGATGTATGCCATTGTCATGGCGAATATCATTCATGTTATTATCAACTATTGGTTGATTTACGGAATTTGGATTTTTCCGAAAATGGGCATTATTGGAGCAGCTTTAGGTACGGTGATTTCTAGAATTATGATGGTAACTTTCATGCATTTTATCTTATTGAAGCAAGAAAAATTGAAACCGTATTTTAAAGGTTTTAGTTTTGACGAAATAAAAAAAGCGACCTTAAAAAAAATCATCAACTTGGGATTACCTTCTGCCATGCAAATGTTGTTTGAAGTCGTACTTTTTACTGCAGCCATCTGGCTTTGCGGAAATATTGGAAAAACGAGTCAGGCAGCCAATCAAATTGCGCTGAGTTTGGCTTCGATGACGTTTATGTTTGCCATGGGATTGAGTGTGGTGTCGATGATTCGCGTGAGCAACCAAAAAGGGATTCAAGATTATAAAAACCTAGTGGTTGTGGCACGTTCCATCTTTTTATTAGCCATATTAATTGAGATAGTTTTTGCGGTTTTGTTTGTGGTTTTTCACCAACTATTACCGCCATTGTTTTTAGATATGAACAACGAAATGCAACTTTTAGACAATGAAGAAGTTGTAACTATTGCCGCCAAATTGCTATTGGTCGCTGCCGTTTTTCAAATTTCAGATGGTATACAAGTCGTAGTACTTGGCGCATTGCGTGGTTTGCAAGATGTGAAGATTCCGATGTATATTACTTTCGTTGCATATTGGATTATAGGTTTCCCAATTTCATACTATTTGGGTGAATATACTGAATTGAAAGCCGTTGGTGTTTGGATAGGATTATTAGCCGGATTGTCAGCTGCAGCAATTTTTTTGTATATTCGTTTCCATTTTATTACAAAAGCATTAATTTTGAATGATACTAAAAATAATTCACAATGATTCAACTATATAGAGGGGAGCAATTCAAAGAAATTGAATTGAACCCTGCAAAGCAATTGCGATATGCCATTTCTAATCAAGGGCGTATGATAAGTTTTTCAGATGATATGAAAAATGGAAGAGAACTTAAAGGTGGTCTTTTAGAAGGATATAAAGTATTTCAACACGTATATAAAACCAATGGTGTTAAAAAGCAAAAATCACTTTTTTTCTATCGATTGGTAGCGCAGTATTTTCTTCCGAAAGGAAATGAAGACCAAACGTTTGTTTTGCATTTGGATTTTGACAAGCAAAACGACCGAGTAGAAAATTTAAAATGGGCAAACCAAGTAGAGTTAACGGCACACCATAGTGTTAATCCAGCCGTTATCAGAGGAAAGGCAAAAACTACAGCATTCAACATCAAAGCCGACGGTAGAAAATTAACTTCTACGCAAGTGATTCGGATTAAGAAAATGCTTCAAAGAGACAACAAAACCCGTTTGGTAATGATTGCCAAACAGTTCAATATTACCACTCAACAATTGTATCGTATTCGAACTGGCGAAAATTGGGGACACATTAAAGTATAAATACTAAGTAAAATATAAGAAGTACGAAGTTAGGAGTAAAGTTATACTTCGTGAATTGTACTTCATAAATCCAATATAACAATCATGCAATTACCAAAATTTGTCTTAGCTGACAATTCCGATTTTCCAGATGATATTTTTATCATTCACCTCGATTTCCCTCGATTTATTATCAACTTAAAAGATGATGAAGTCGAATTTATAGAAGATTTAGAAGGCGAAGATGAGAAAGAATTAGAAAGCGAAATGGAGTATTTGATTACTCTTGCTGGAGAATTTTACGACAAAGAAATGGAAGGTTACGAAGAGTAATTATTTAAAATACTTTTCCAACAAAATCATAGCCGCTGCAAAAGGAGATATTTCATCATTCTGCACGGCTTTTTTGTTTTCTTCTAGTAATTTTATGATGTCTGGATGAGTGTAAAAATTCGATTGTAATTGCTCGTTAATCGTTTCCATCATCCAAAACTGGTTTTGTTCTTTTCGCTTATCTTCAAAATACTGATTGTCTTTGACCAATTTGATGTAATTGGAAATCGTTTCCCAAACGCCATTAATGCCTTCTTTTGTTATAGCACTACACGTTGCTGCTGTCGGAATCCAGCCCGATTTTTTAGCAGGAAACAAATGCAACGCTCTGTTGAATTCGGTTTTAGCTAATTTTGCTTTGTTGATGTTATCGCCATCGGCTTTATTAATCACAATTGCATCGGCCATTTCCATAATTCCACGTTTGATGCCTTGCAATTCGTCGCCAGCTCCAGAAATTTTCAACAGTAAAAAGAAATCCACCATACTATGAACGGCAGTTTCACTCTGACCAACACCAACTGTTTCTATAATGATCGTATCAAAGCCACAGGCTTCACATAAAATAATAGTTTCTCTTGTTTTTCGAGCCACACCACCCAACGTTTCACCAGAAGCACTTGGTCTGATGTAAGCGTTTTCATCTTTAACCAATTCTTCCATTCGGGTTTTATCACCCAAAATACTACCGTGCGAAATGGTACTACTCGGATCGACAGCCAAAACGGCCACTTTTTTTCCAATCGATGTCAGATGTTTTCCAAAAGCTTCAATAAATGTACTTTTTCCAACGCCAGGAACTCCAGTGATTCCAATGCGAATCGATTTATTAGCATGAGGTAAACATGCCTGAATAATTGTATTCGCTTTTTCTAAATGATTTGTATTGGTGCTTTCAACAAGCGTAATCGCCCGACTCAAAGCCGTAATATCACCTTTCAAAATGCCATCAACCAACACCTTGGCGGCAGGTTGTTTTCGGCGCATTTGCTGAATCGTTTCTACCGATGTCGAACTAAATACTTGTGGTTGTGCCACTCCGTCTTTTTCAGTTAATGCCGATTTTTTGGAAGGTTGTTTCAAGTTGAATAGGATTTGTTACTCACAAATTTAAACAAAATATTTCCTTTGTGAACTTTGAGTTAAAACTTTGCGGCTTTGGACATAAAATAAGTAATTTTGCTGCATCAAAAAATATTCCTGTGGAAAACCCAAGCACAATCCTAGCAGACAACAAAGAGGTACTTCAAAAAACGGTTTTTTCTATTCTTTTCTCCATCAGTTTTGCGCATTTGATTAACGATTTGATTCAGGCTCTCATTCCGTCAATTTATCCTATTTTAAAAGAAAATTATCATTTGTCTTTTACGCAAATCGGACTGATCACTTTTGCCTTTCAATTGTCAGCTTCGGTTTTGCAACCTTTCGTAGGCTATTACACCGATAAAAATCCGAAACC
>JAZKGN010000141.1:0-12560 GCA_040385945.1 Bacteroidota bacterium | reverse complement strand
ATACCGAAAAATTCAAAACAACTGACGTCATTCCGAAGGAATGAAAGGTAATCACTGACGTTCACTGATAAGTCCCAAACCATAGCCATTGATGCAAACCGTTGTTAGCGACAGTCTTTACTTATCTTGCTCTTTCGATTATTCCATACTTATTTGCATAATAAATGTATGAAAATGGACTTTCTCTCAATTTTGCTCTTTGCTTATTTCTGTTATCTATGTAACTTGTTGTTAACTCTATCGCCCCCATTGTAGCTAAACCTATTGCTCCAAGATTTACGGGAACTTCAATTAAATTAGTCTTTGAAGCTATTGCAGTACCCAATGCAGCGAGAGCAGTTGGTGATTTTAAACTAATAAGTGATTTAAGGGTTTTAATTCCAAAATCTATTCTTTGATCATTCATTACTGCTGTTAAATCATTAAGTCCATTTAAAAGGGTTTCTTGAAAATTAATAGCATTTTCTTTAATTTCTCCTTCAGATTTAGATTTGGATATTTTAGTTTGAAATTCTGAAATTGTTTTCTTGAAATGATTTAAATTATCACTTCTTTTTTTCTTAAACTGTATAATTCTTTCAAAAGGAACGTTTGCTTTAGGAGTAGGTAATACATTATTTAAATTAAAACTAACTACTGGGAATCCATCACTTTGAGAAACTCTTTTGAAATTGAATTTTTCATAAGTATAATAATCCGTTCCGATTGTTGTTTGATTACTGTCAATATCAGCTAAATATTTTGCTAGTAAAGACATATATAAAAGTGCAGTGTTTTCCTCGAAGTTTATCCACTCATTTTCACCATCTCTGCTTGCTAGATTTAATTCTCTTAAAAAGTGATAAATAGAATCTGAAGTCTTATTACTGTGGACTCTGTATTTATCATCAACTTTGTTTTGATGTATACGATAATTATTTTCTATTTTATTTGAATGAATTCTAAATGATCTACTTTGTCTCCGATTAACAAAGTTCATGAATTCTGCTGATGAAACTATTTCACGAAATTCTTCTTGAAAATTTTCAAACTGTTCCCAATTATCTGCTTTTGTAATTAAATCTTCGGGTTTTATCGGCCGAAATTGCCCTTCGTCCATCAAATAGTGAATTTCAGGAGAAAGATTAACTAAAAAATCTCCATCCCAACTTTTAGGAACTATAGAACTGACTTCATCCCAATATAATAAGGAATGCCTTAACCAATTATTTCTGGGAATATCAATTGTAGGATAATAGAGTATAGTTCTATTCATGAGATATTTTTTTTAAGATTGTTGCTAACGGTTCTTGGCTTGCATTCAGTGGCGATTTTGACACTGAAGCAAACAAATATACCGAATACTTTTTAAAGAAAAACCCAAATTCCGCAGGAATAAAATAATCACTCACGCTCACCGATAAGTCCCAAGCCTTAGCCATTGATGCAAACCAATGTTAACAGTTCGGTTTTAATATTTTCAAAGCATTTCAAAAAAGCTGACAAACAAAATAATTATTACAATGAAAATAAACGCGACTATTCGATTCCCTGATTCCTGACCAAACTCATTCCAAAAATCTCCGTCTTGAATTCCGTATAAATATTCTGAATAAGTAAATCTTGGTTTGTCGAATATTGTTCTCCATATTGTTCCATAAATGAATCTAATTGTTCCTCCAGTGAGATTCAACAAATACCTTCCTGAGATAATTTCGAAAAATTCTAATTTCATAAATTTTTTTTATGCGCTCCAACAAAACTGACTGTTAACGGTTCTTGGCTTGCATTCAGTGGCGATTTTGACACTAATGTAAGCAAATATACGAGAAAAATTAAAACACCTGACCTCATTCCGAAGGAATGAAAATTAATCACTGACGCTCACTGATAAGTCCCAAGCCAAAGCCATTGATGCAAACCAATGTTAGCGAAAGTGTTTTATTTTGATGCCACAATTTTTTGAATATCAACATTTAGAGATATGTAGAAACCCATAATTTTGTTTGGTTTGCTTCCAGGAAATTTATAAAATGGCGTCAATCCATAATCAAATTTGCCTTCAATTTCTAGAAATTTTAAAAACCTTTGACCTAAACCTAATTCTAAACCAATATTGACCTTTTCAAATTCGGAAGTAACATTTTGACCATCAAATTCTGCTTTTGTCAATAAAGCAAATTTTGGACCTAACATCATATAAAATCCTTTTCGATATTCATTGCCAAAATCATATTTAAAATTTGGGTTAATATCGATAAAATTCAATTTATACATTTGATCCAAACTTCTATTTGCAAAACCTTTGTCGAAAGATTTGCTGTTAGTTGTTATCTCTAGTTTTAAACCCATATTCTTTGACAATTCATATTCTAAATAACCACCTAAATTTGGAACAATAAAATCATCATTCCCAGAATCCCAAAACACATCGTTAGAACCTCCATTTGAACTTTGGTCGTTAAATATATTTCCGCCCAAAATTACTCCATAAGATAATTTTTGTGCATTGATAAGATTTTGGTTAAATAAAAATAAAATGGCAAATAATAGTTTTAAAAGATTGGTTTTCATTTGGTTTGAATTTTTGAGTTTTGGTTTAACATTTTCGCTAACTAGTAAATATCATCAAATATATACAACATTTTACAACTTTATATTAATCGCCAACTTTTTTCTTAGTGTTCTCGTCGACCATGCGATCGAGTGGACTTTGGATCTTGTCGACTGCGCTTCTTGTTAAATGGGTATAGATGGTGGTGGTTTTAATACTCGCGTGACCCAGAAATTTTTGGATATATCGAATGTCTGTTCCGTTTTCGAGTAAATGTGTGGCAAAACTATGACGTAAGGTGTGTACCGTAGCTTTTTTTTCTAGTCCCGATTTTTTTAAGGCATCACGCATTACTTGCTGAACACTACCAGTGCTTAGAGATTCACCAGCAAATTGGCCTTCAAAAACATACTGTTTGCCATTGTACAATTGTCGATAAATTTCTAACGATTGTACGATTGAAAAGGGTAGCATTACCATTCGGTCTTTCTTTCCCTTGGCATTCTTAATGTGAATTTTGTATTCGCTAAAAAGGATGTCTTTCCACTCTAATTGTACAATTTCACTCACTCGCAATCCAGCACCATAACCAATTAATAGTAGTAATTTGTGCTTTGGATTGTCGACTACTTGAAATATTTTTAAACATTCGTCCATGGTTAAAACTGCTGGTAGTTTCTTTTCTTTTTTCGGTCTTGGCAAATACAGTTCAAACTGTTTTTTGCCTAAGACTTGCCTGTAATAAAACTGCAAACTATTCACTGTGCTGTGACCAACTGCTGCCGAAAGTCCGCGTTCCATAAGTGATCCCAAATATTTAATGACTTCTATATTGGATAAAGTTTCGGGATCTCTGTATTCAAAATGACGTAAAAACTGAATAAAAGTGCCGCAATACGTTCGCAAGGTCGAACTGCTGTAATTTAATGCCAAAATCATATCCATCATATTGGAAACGTAGGCTCTTCCGTGTTCCGGAACCTGATCAAAGATACTTTGCTTGGTTTTCGATAAATCGATTTGCTTTTTATTGGGTAATTTTTTCTTATGTAAATAGTCTTTTGGAAGTTGATTGACAATCAAAATTTCATTTGATTCCATTTGTAATTGAATGCTTTCAAAAACTATTGGAGCAGCAGGAAGCAAGTAACACTCTTTGGTTTTACTGTATTTTACCAACGAAAAGCGCTTTAGCTTTTCTTGAATTGCGACTATTTTCGGAACGTAAATTTCCATCAAAGTAACATCTTCAAAATGTGGTAGAATGTGAATTTTTTCACCGCGAAAACTGACTTCTTTCGACAGATAATCTTCTCCAAAAAAATCCGAAACTTGAAGTATAGCTTCTACTTGTTCTTTTACTTTTGGATGCCGAATAGCCATATATGTTTTATAATTGGCATTCCAATATACACCTTTTACATCCAATAATTCCTTGCTGACAGCATGGTGCCAATGCAGTTTGAAAACCCAATACTTACCAACATTTTCCAACAATTGCAAACGCAATTTCAACGCCAACGAAGGTTGGTTTGTTGTATGTTCAGGGTTGCTTACTTTTGGTATGCCTAACTGACTTTCGCTTGTAGCTATGGGTGAAAGGTCACGGCTGCTCTCGCCGGTCACCAGTTGCGTTTGCGTATTAGAAAGATCAATTGTTATAGAAGGAAAGTGTTTTTTTAAGTCCGAATAGGCTTCGGTAGTATAATCCAAATACCAACACGAATGGGTTTTGCTGAATTTACCTCCAATGGATTGTAGGGTTTTAATTGTTTCAGAATCGTATGTTGAGTAGATTCCGATTTTAAAGGCATCGTTGTGCCATAATTTGCTGATAGTAATTAACATAGGCGTATAAATGATGGCACTAAAGTAGTGAAAAAAGTTGATAAAACCATGGGAAGGGATAAAAAAAACAGCCTACTAATTCAAATAATTAATAGGCTGTTTTTTAATGATTGAATCGTGTAATTAATACAAACTCGGATATTTATTCGGAGCTGCTTCGCTCATAATAGCATACACTTTTTCAAAAATATCTTCGGCGGAAGGCTTCGAAAAATAATCGCCATCCGTACCATAAGCTGGTCGGTGTGGTTGTGATGCCAGCGTTTGTGGAGCGCTATCCAAATGTTGATACCCGTTTTGATTTTCGATGATTTCTTGTAAAATATAAGCACTTGCGCCACCTGGAACATCTTCGTCAATGACTAATAGTCGATTGGTTTTAGCAATACTTTTTACAATGTCTTTATTGATGTCGAAAGGCAATAGCGATTGGATGTCGATGATTTCGCAATCAATGCCTACTTCTTGTAGTTCTTTTGCGGCTTGTTCTACAATTCGCAGAGTCGAACCATAGGAAACTAGTGTGATATCGCTTCCTTCTTTTATTGTTTCAACCACTCCAATTGGTGTTTTGAATTTTCCTAAATTGGTTGGCATTTTTTCTTTTAAACGGTAACCGTTCAAACATTCAATAACTAAAGCAGGTTCGTCAGTTTCTAATAACGTATTGTAAAAACCAGCTGCTTTGGTCATGTTTCTCGGAACCAAAACGTGAATACCACGAATGGCATTGATGATCATTCCCATTGGTGAACCTGAGTGCCAAACGCCTTCTAAACGGTGGCCACGTGTTCGGATGATTAACGGTGCTTTTTGACGACCTTGTGTTCTATATTGTAAAGTGGCTAAATCGTCACTCATGATTTGAATGGCGTACAGCAAATAATCTAAATACTGAATTTCGGCAATTGGTCGTAAGCCACGCATCGCCATTCCGATACCTTGACCTAAAATGGTAGCTTCACGAATACCGACATCGGCAACGCGCAACTCACCATATTTTTCTTGCATGCCTTCCAAACCTTGATTAACATCACCAATGTTTCCGCTGTCTTCACCAAAAATTAAAGCTTCGGGATAGTTCGTAAAAATTGCGTCGAAATTATCGCGTAACACCAAACGCGCATCCACTTCTTCAGCTGCATCGTCATAAGTAGGAGCAACGGCTTGGCTATTTAAGACATTGGCATTGGATTGAGAAAATAAGTGTGAACTGAATTTCGGTTGATTTTTAGCCGTGTAATTGGTTATCCAAGTTGCCAATTGCGATTGTGTATTTTCTTTGACAATCAAGCGCAATACTTTTCGGGTTGCCACTAAAATGTCTTTGCGGATAGGCTCTTTTATGGACGCCAATTCGCTAGTAATTTTTTCTATGAATACTTTGTTTTCGCTTTGTGAGGCTATAGAAGTTAGTACGTCGACAGCTTCTTTTTGTTCTTCTTTTACTGGAGAAGTAAACGAAGCCCAAGCTATTTTTTTACCTTCCAAAACCTTTTTCTTGGCTTCAGTATCGATATCGGTGAGTTCTTCGGCAGTCGCCAAATTATTTTCGATGAGCCACGAACGCATTTGCGCTACGCAATCAAATTGGGTTTCCCAAGCTAGTCGTTCTGCATTTTTATAACGCTCGTGACTTCCAGAAGTGGAGTGTCCTTGTGGTTGTGTAAGTTCTTGTACGTGAATCAAAACCGGAACGTGTTCTTCGCGAGCAACGGCTGCTGCTTTTTCATAGGTTGCTACCAAAGCTGGGTAATCCCAACCTTTAACACGTAGAATTTCGTAGCCTTTATTGTCGGCATCACGTTGAAATCCAGCAAGAATTTCAGATATGTTTTCTTTGGTGGTTTGATGGCGAGCGTGGACAGAAATTCCGTATTCGTCATCCCAAACACTCATCACCATTGGCACTTGTAAAACACCCGCAGCATTGATGGTTTCGAAAAACAAACCTTCTGAAGTCGACGCATTTCCGATGGTTCCCCACGCAATTTCATTTCCATTTTCAGAAAAATTACTAGTGTTGATTCCAGCAACATTTCGGTATATTTTAGACGCTTGTGCCAACCCTAATAAACGAGGCATTTGCCCAGCAGTAGGAGAGATGTCGGCACTCGAATTTTTTTGTTGTGTTAAGTTTTTCCAGTTTCCGTTTTCGTCGAGTGAATGTGTCGCAAAGTGACCGCCCATTTGACGTCCGGCGCTCATTGGATCAAAATTAATATCGGTATGACCGTACAATCCAGCGAAAAACTGTTCGATAGTCAATTCGCCAATCGCCATCATAAACGTTTGATCACGGTAATATCCCGAACGGAAATCGCCATTTTTAAAGGCTTTGGCTAATGCCAATTGTGGCACTTCTTTTCCGTCTCCAAAAATACCAAATTTGGCTTTTCCGGTCAGGACTTCCTTTCGTCCAAGAAGGCTACATTCGCGGCTGGTAATGGCAATTGTGTAATCGTTTAAGACTTCTTTTTTGAAATCTTCAAAGGTAATTTCAACGGAATTTTGTGTTTCTGTCATAACGTAAACGGTGCTTAAAGAAACAAATTTAATGAAAAAGTAGTAATTTTTACATTTCTTTAGAAAAAATATAATTTAACTATTGCCAGTTAAACCCTTGTATTTGCTGGTTTAACTGTGCTATGTGCAACGTATGAAAAGGAATGTTGTGAAATTCGCAATAAGAAAAGCTTTTTTCTGCTAATTAAAACCATTTTCGGGTGAAAAGACTAATTAGTGTATTAGGACTAAAAGCAGCGATAAATCGGATTTTTTCGGCGTATTGCGATTGCGAAATTTCCCACCCATTGTTAGAATAAATAGGGAAATACAATTCGAAATAATCGGTGACTAAATTCAATCGGATGCCACTGTCGTAGACAAAGCGTTCTTTGGTCTTTTTGCTTTTTAGAAAGCCTACATCGCCATAAATTTCAATCCAATTCCATACATTAAAACTCCCGTTTACAGTGCTTATCCATTGGTTTGCAGATGGATTTTCGAGTTTCGATTTGAATCCGCCTTCTGCTAAAATAAACTGCTGACTGAACAAACCGTCGTTTTCAGAGCGTCCGAGGTAATTGTAGTCAAAGAGATAATCGGTCGGCCTGTCGAGGGCAAAATCAAAATAGGTCGAATTGGTCGAATTGGAAATAAAAGCACCAGCATACAAACGAAGACTCACTTGTCGGTTGTCGTCAAAAAGCCTTCTGAAACTTATTTCTCCAGTAACTTTTCCGAATTTACTTGCCAATTGCAATTCGCCACCATAACCTAAATGCTTTGTGATTTCTGTTCGTGTTGAAACAAAACGCGCGTTAAAAACCGAATAACTTCCAGTGTAAGTGTTTCTAACAAAATTACTTTTTTCTCTATCAACATACACTTGTCGGAATTGTATGGTTTGTTTTTTATTGTCGCGATAATCGTTTTCTCTGATTCGGAATACGATGTACGGATTGATTCTGCTGTAGTAAGCATCGGGAGCGTAATGGAAAAAATCGCCTCCAACTCCGTACTTAACAGCATATAAATTCCTATCTCTATTCATCTGATTTACAGCTAATGAGAACGTTCCAGATAAATTATTGGATTTAGTTGAATAAGAAGGTGTTATGTCAAAAGTAAACGGTTTGTCTAAGATTGTTTTGTTGTGAAATCGCATTCCAGTTATGAAGCCATCGTACAAATTGTATTGTAAGGTTGGCACATAAATTATTTGACTGTAAAGCGGTTCTTCTAAATCTTTTAAGAAAATGAATTTGATGGGTTTGTTGAATAAGGTGTACCTTTTTAACGATTTGGAGTTGTTTCTTCTGTTGTATTCGGGCACTTCATTTTTGTAGTTGATGACAATTTTATCGGCATCGTTTCTTTGAAAGGTATACAAACTGTCTTCCTTTACAACGTCAATCCATTGTTTGAAAACAACTTCTTTCTTTTTTAATCCATAAACCGGAATAGGAACGGAGACATTGGTTCTGTTTTTTAAACTGAACGAGATGTCGGTTTCTGTTTTAGAAACGTGGTCAAACTTGTAGTCGATGATGTCTCGAGAATTGATGATAATGTCATAAAACCAATTGAGTTTTTTGTTGGTATGAGCGGCGATGGTTGTTTTTAATTGGTTTACATCCGTTTGATTGTCATTGGCATAGGCCACAAATTCGCTGATGCTTTGATTTAGATTTTCTTTTCCAATGTATTCTGAAAGGTATTTAAAGCTCAACCCAGCTCGGTATTTTGACGCTATTTTTTCATTGAATTTGATGAGTGTGCTTTTTGGATTTCCCAAAGGTTGATCTAAATTTTTTCGCGCCATCAACATATAAAAATAACTGTATTGCCCATTAAAATCAAGCGATACCAAGTTATAGCCTCGAAACAATTTGTAGCTGTAAATGTTGCCCATCATTTTGGTTTGCGGATAAAATTCATCCATGTATTTCATCATGTAATACATCTGAATCGCATCAAAAACCCAGTTGTCTTTTCGAGCGTCAAGCTGTAATGAATTTTTTAAGTAATTGTTTAAATACGTTTTTAAAAACTTTAACTCATAGAGGAATTCATTGGGAAACGGACTAATAAACGAGGGCAATTGGTTCAAACCGTAAAACGGATTTTTCTCATAATCGCTTTGCGAAACACTAATTTTATTGAGTTGGTTTTTACCTAAATTTTCAGTGACAAAATTCACCACTTTATCAACAACAATGGCTTTGTTGATGTCGCTGACTTTAGTGTCACGAAGGTTGGAAACGACTTCAATAGTTGTGTTTTTATAGCTTACAAAACTTAACTTCTTTTCGATGTAAAGCGGAATATCAACGATTTTTTTGCCAGAGAAATAATAGGTAGTTATTTCTTTTTTAGCTTCGGTTAAGTCAGTAGTTACTTTGAATTCTTCTGGAATAGTCAGTTTTACATCAGCATCAAATAACGCATTCGGAATATCATCGGTGTTCAGATTGCTGTAGGTTACAAACGCATGATTCACATAAGTAGATGGCGTTAAAAACCAATTCTTTAAAGTAAAATCACCATTTTTGTTATAACCGTAATTGGTATATCTATCGTCTGGAATTTTCAATACATACGATAAAATTAGTTTTATTTTTTGATTGGGAAGCAACTTGTCTTTTAAGGTAATTTCGACCAAATCAGGATGGTTTTCTGGGCGTTGATACACCAATACTATTTTATTCTCATTGGCAATAATAAGGTTGTTGGTGCTTCCTTTTTCTTTCTCAGTAGCCAAATGAAAACTGCGCACGAACTCGTCAGAAAATCGTTTTCCCAAAGGTGTTTCTCTGGCGGAATACGCATTGTTCCAATCGTTTAAAACGATGGAAGTTAAGGTATCATTGCTTTGATTGTGAAAAGTAAGTTCTTGCGAAACGCTCAATAATTTAGTAGTAGCATCCACATCAACCACCAAATTAGAATGGTGTTGCGCAAATTGCTTTACCGAACTAAATAAAACAAGGAGTAGGAGTAAGTGATGTATTTTGGGTTTCAAGTCAATTTCTTTTTCGCTTGCTAATATAAATATTTAAGTAGATATACCGCAATTAGTTGGTAAATAAAAGTGAGCCACGAATTCACGAACAAATTTATTCGCGAATTCGTGGCTTATTATTCATTTAATTGGATTAGAAATTCGGACTCAAATTGTATTTTTTGTAGAAATTATCCAAAGCTTCGACCACTTCATCTTCGGTGTCAACCAGTTTTATTAGGTTCATGTCGTCTGGATTGGCATTCTTGTGTTTTTCAATAATGACCGTTTTGATCCAATCTAACAATCCCGACCAGAAAGAAGTACCGACCAATATAATTGGGAATTTACCTATTTTTTTCGTTTGAATTAAGGTAATCGCTTCAAACAATTCGTCTAAAGTTCCGAAACCGCCAGGCATAACTACAAACCCTTGTGAGTATTTTACAAACATGACTTTGCGCACAAAAAAGTAATCAAAGTTCAGGTTTTTATCTTTATCGATGTACGGATTGTAATGTTGCTCAAAAGGCAATTCGATGTTCAAACCTACAGATGTTCCTTCTCCACGGTGCGCTCCTTTGTTTCCCGCTTCCATAATTCCGGGTCCACCTCCAGTAATCACGCCATAACCAGCCTTACTGATTTTGAATGCGATGCGTTCTGCCAATTCGTAATACGGATCATCGGGTTGCGTTCGTGCCGAACCAAAAATAGACACGCAAGGTCCGATTCGCGCCATGCTTTCGTAACCGTTTACAAATTCCGACATAATTTTAAAAATCGCCCATGAATCGTTAGAGCGGATTTCATTCCATGTTTTTTGTTTCAGTTTGTCGTGTATTCTGTGGTCTTCGTTTTCGTAATCGTTAAATGCCATAGTCGTTTCTTTTATTGTTTTTTTGAAGCTAATCCAGCTTTTCGTTCCAATCTTTTTGCGGTTCCGCTGCGCTTTACCGAAGATTTCCCTTCGCTACGCTACGGGTAATCCAAAAAGGATTTCCTCTGCAATCTGGGCTAAAAAATAGCCTGCTAAAGTAATTCTTTTTTCAAAAACTGCGCAGTATAACTAATTTTGTTTTTAATAATTTCCTCTGGTGTTCCTTTGCAAATGACTTCTCCGCCACCTTTTCCGCCTTCCAAACCAATGTCGATAATGTAGTCGGCAAGCTTGATTACGTCCATATTGTGTTCGATAATCAAGACCGTATTTCCTTTATTGACCAATTTATTAATCACTTCCATTAGTACAGCAATGTCTTCAAAATGTAAACCCGTTGTGGGTTCGTCCATGATGTAAAAGGTATTTCCTGTGTCTTTTTTAGACAATTCGGTAGCCAGTTTGATACGTTGTGCTTCGCCACCCGAAAGTGTCGTGCTTTGCTGTCCGAGTGTAATATATCCCAGACCAACATCTTGAATGGTTTTTACTTTTCGGTAGATTTTCGGAATGTTTTCAAAATACTCAACCGCTTCATCCACTGTCATGTTCAACACATCAGAAATTGATTTTCCTTTGTAGCGAATTTCTAAAGTTTCTCTGTTGAAACGTTTCCCTTGACAGGTTTCGCATTCTACGTACACGTCGGGTAAAAAACTCATTTCAATCGTTCGCACGCCGCTTCCTTCGCAGGTTTCGCAGCGTCCACCGTTGACGTTAAAACTAAAACGTCCGGCTTTGTAACCGCGAATCATCGCTTCTGGCGTTTGGGTAAATAAGTTTCTGATTTCGCTAAAAGCATCGGTGTAGGTCGCCGGATTGGAACGTGGTGTGCGCCCAATCGGACTCTGATCGATATCAATCACTTTATCGATATGTTCTAAACCTTCTATTTTTTTGTACGGTTGTGGTTTTTTGACGCCATTAAAATAATACGCGTTTAGGATAGGGTAGAGCGTTTCATTAATCAAAGTCGATTTGCCACTTCCTGAAACTCCGGTCACGCAAATTAGTTTTCCTAACGGCAATTCTATGGAAACATTTTTTAGATTGTTTCCAGTTGCTCCGGTAAGTTTTAGGAATTTTCCGTTGCCTTCACGACGTTTCTTCGGAACTTCAATTTCTTTCTCGCCGTTGATGTATTGTGCAGTAAGTGTATGTTCTGCTAATAATTGTTGTGGTGTTCCTTCGCTGATGATTTTACCACCGTATTTTCCGGCTTTCGGACCAATATCAATTACCCAATCGGCACGGACAATCATGTCTTTGTCGTGTTCTACCACTAGAACAGAATTGCCAATATCGCGTAAATTCTCCAATGAATTAATCAATCGGTCGTTGTCTCTTTGGTGCAAACCAATACTCGGTTCGTCCAAAATATACAATACACCAACGAGTTGCGAGCCAATTTGTGTTGCCAAACGAATACGCTGTGCTTCGCCACCAGAAAGCGATTTTGAACTTCGGCTCAATGCCAAATAATTCAATCCGACATCCATTAAAAATGTCAATCTCGATTTGATTTCTTTGATGACTTCTGTCGCAATGGCTTTTTGTTTGTCGTTTAAATGCTGGTCCAAATCGGCAAACCAAAGTGTCAGTTCTGAAATGTCCATCGCCGACAAATCGGCTATATTCTTATCGTTAATTTTGAAATACAAGGCTTCTTTTTTCAGTCGCGAACCATGACAATCGGGACAATCCACTTCGTCCATGAATTCTTTTGCCCAACG
>JAZKGN010000140.1:14385-25930 GCA_040385945.1 Bacteroidota bacterium | reverse complement strand
CTGATAATTGCTCGTTCAACAAATTAATTGGAGCCGTTTCGACTTTGTAAACAGCCGTAATATTAATGTCGGCTGTTGTTGGTTCACCTGTCCAAAGAATATAACTTCCTTTCTTGATGTCGAATTTTCTTTTAATCAAGTTGAAACTCATTTCATAACTTCCTTGATTCAATTCGTATCGCCCAGTTAAGGTAGTTTTTCCAGACGGATCGATGCCTCCCGTAAGTTGAGCTTCGCCTTTTAATTTTAAGAAATCACCATTGGCTTTATCAATAATTAATGATAATTCTGCTTCTTTGTCAATCTCAATATTTACCGAAGCGTTGATACCTTTTATAAGCATTTCACTCAAATTTTCATCGACTGCAACAGTGGTAAAAAGTTTCGGTTGGTCTTGGTCGATAAACTCTACAATGCCTTCTCTGTCGGCAATTGAAGGGTCATCTTGAGGCAATACAATTGTAAATTTTGTGTCTTTGTTTATTTTGATGTTACCATCCACAATTGGGTTGTTATAATCGCCTTTGATACGCAAATGGTTGTCGAGGTACAATTCGCCATAAAAATCCTGATTGTCTCTTTCTTTCGAATTAATGGCTTTAAAATTGTCGGCGTCGAGGGTTAAATTAAATCCTAAATTGGTGTAATCTTGACTGTTAATTTTTCCGTTGATGGTTAAATCGTTGTCTTTTTCATCTCTGATTACGAAATTGTTTAACGTGATACTATTGTCCGAAAACACCACTTTATCGTTCATCGATTTGAGTTGTGAATTGAGTTTTGTGGCAATAAATCCGACTTCATTAAATTTCAATTCACCAACAACATTGGGTTGTGTGGCTTTTCCTGTAATTTTTAAATTCCCGTTTAAAAAACCCGTGCTTTCTTTTATATTTCCAAACGTAAAGCCTTGCAAACTTTTTACTTGCAGTTTTTCGATGGCTAAATTCATATCAAAACTGCTAGAAGCGGTATTGTAATTTCCGTCAAGAAACAATTGATTGCCGAGACCTGTAAGTTCAATTTTGGCATCGTAACGGTTGGCAGTTTCGTTGTTGACTTTTATTTTTAGCATTCCAACGGTGTCTTTCTGAAAGGTAAACGTATCAACAATCAAATCGGAAGTGAATATCGGATTCGTCTGTAGGTTTTTAATAACGGCATTTCCGTTTATTTTTCCACTCATTTGCCAGTCGCTTTTTTGAGCAATATTGGTAATGGTTGCCAATTCAAAATCTTTAAAATCAATAGCTATTGGTGCGTTGGGTTGTGTGTTGAGCGATTGAATTTTGATGGAGTTTCCTGCTTTCGACAATTCGAAATCATTGGCATAAATTCCGTTTTGTCCAAAGCGAATTAAATTTTCTTGAGAAAGATTCCACGCTTCGTAATTCAGAATTAAATTGGCTGGATTGAGATTGATTTCGGTATTTCCATTGGTTGCCTTTAAAGTTCCAGCTACTAAATAACGTTCTTTGTTTTTGACATCTTTAAGCTGTAAGGTATAATCGATGGTATTGTTGACCACTTTTCCCGAAAGAGTACTTGCAGCCAATTGAAAACTTCCTTGTTGGATGCTGTTTACATTTAAGCTATAAACTAGAGCATTGTCTTGGGTATTTATGTTTAAAGTAGCGCCAGAAATGTCAATTGCGTCATAGTTTAATTTTGGAATTGAACCGTTAACAACTATCGAATCATTAACCGAATTGTACCTTCCATCAATATGAATAGGGTCAAGGCTTTTTAATTTAGGTACAAGATTCAGTAAAATTTTATTGTCTTTTACATTCACTTTGAACGCAAATTGTTGGCTGTTGCTTGCCGTGTTTCGACCTTTTACATAGTTTGCATTCGCATCGTAATACTTGGCAATTGAATTTTGAATAGCGTCTGAAAGTTGCGATAACTTGTATTTTCCATCTGCTGTAGCATCTAAAAATTGCGATTTGATTTGAAGTGTATTTTTTTGAGCTGTAGTGCTAGCAGTGACAGTAATTGTATCTAAAACATATTGGTCTTTTTCGTTGGCAATAACAAAATTGGTTGCCAAAATTTTTCCGTTTAGATAATCGATGTTAGCCGATTGGATGTCGGCATCGATTTCACCTTTTAATTTTAAAGGTCCAGCGTGCAAATTCAATTTGTTTAAATCGGCAATATCAATATTTAGTTTTAGTTTTCCTGACGGATATTTATCTCTAAAACTTCCATTTGCCAACAGTTGGAAAGTTAAATTCGGATCATTAGTAGCGGCTTTTACATCAAATAAACCTTTATTTATTTTACCGTTTAATTTTAAATCGGTGTAGGTGTACTTATTGAAATCGAATTTTAAAACGGTTCCGTCAACTACAGCATTAGCGGTTTTCGGATTCAAGCCAACTCCTTTTACGTTTGCTTTTAAAGTGATTTTTCCAATCGAATCGTTTTTGATGAATTTTCCCAAATCGAAATTATCGAGTTCGGTTTGTGCATCATAACGTTCCTGATTTTTTTTGCGTTGGTCAAATCGCGCTTTTATTTTTGCATTTCCGAATGTGCTACTGACATTTAGATTGGTAAAGAAATTGTTTATAGTTCCTTTGAAAGTCCCTTTTGTCGCAAATTGAGTTGGCAATTGTATGCTATTCGGAATTGTTCCTTTAGGCACAAATTGGTTGATGTCTTTGGCAGTGGATTGTGCATTTTTAATGTTCAAATCGAAATACGTCTTGTTGATATGAGGCAAACCGATGATGCGTCCACTGGCAACAATTTTGGTGTTTCCAATACCGCTAATTTCAAGTTTTGGGATGTGTATGTTTTTTAGTTTTCCAGAACTCACACTATTAATGTTTAAAATAGCGTTGTGATTATTTTTAAACGGAATGGTATTTTTTAAACTCGGAACAAACAATAGTAAATCTTTAAAACCCAATTTGCTATTTACAATGTTAGCTGTAATGCTTAATTCACCTGGATTTTTTTGAAGCAATTCAACGGATGGATAACCAATAGTAATTTGATTCTTCAAAACAGTTTGTGGCGTTTTTACATATAGATTTTTTAGAATTACACCTTTGTTGTTGTAATTGAAATTGGTTCTTAGTTGTTGAACCTCCAAACCGCTTTTATCATTTACTGCAAATGAATTTATAATTCCTGAGGTATTTTGCGAACTGTAGTCTAACTTTTCGGCATTCAGTTGTATTTTTTTTAAGTCAAAATGGTTGTAATCGATTCCGTTTTGAACAGCCACTTCGTTATTGTCATCAAACTTAAAATCGACATTTTTTAAATTGATGTTATCGACTTTAACTTTCCAATTGGCGACAAGAGTTGTGGGATCGTTTTTCATCATACTTCGTTCTAGTTTTCCTAACTCCAAACTGCCTTTTGTGTCGGAAACGTCTAGGTTTTTGATGGCTAGCAACCCTTTCTTTAAATCGATGGTCTCGAAAGTTACTGCCAATTTTTGAAGGTTAATTTTTGTTATTAATTTTGATTTTTCATCTTGAAAATCGACAACTATTCTCGACAAATCGATATCGCCTAATTTCAACTTGAGCACATTATCCTTTGTTTTTTCGACTACAACATCTTTGATTTCTTCCACCGTTTCAACAATACCTTGTTTAAGTTTTAGGTTTAATCCATCAATTTTTGCTTTCGGAATTTCAAATACCATTTGGTTTACATCAAATGTTTTTATCCGTGTATCGAAATGATTCACATAAAGTGCGATGTCATTGTTAGAATAGGCATCTTTATAGGTGAACTTTACTTTATCGAGATTTATTTTATCGATTGAAAATTCTGTTGGTTTCGAATCGTCCTTTTTCTTTTCTTCTGATGCAAAGGCTTTAATGATGTAGTCAAAATTGTAAACCCCTTTTTTATTGCGAGAAATATGAGCAGTGATTTGTTGTAAATCAACCGAATTCAATTCGACTTTATTATTGAACAATTCAAAAAGGCTTATGTCTACGGCTAATTTTTCGCCAGCCAAAAGCGTGTCTTTGTGTTGATCTTCAAAGTAAAAACCTTCTAAAATTACTTTTTTTGGGAGTCCGATTTCAATTCGGTTAAGGGTAACTTTGGTATGGATTTTTCCTTCGAGATAATCTATTGCTTTGTTTTTGGCAAAATTCTGAACAGCTGGAATCTGAAGTGCGATTGCCACCAACAAAAAAAGGGCAATTATCGAAACAATTGTCCACAGCACTATTTTTAAAGTTCTCTTTAAAATGCTTTTAAAACGAATAGTGTACTTTTTTTGCAAGTTGGAAAGGTATAGTTACTCTTACAAAGGTGATAATAATGCAAACGATTCGGTTATACAATTCTACTTTATTATTACAAAATTTATTTTTTCAGCTAAATTAATGCCAACTTGTCAGATTGTTATTTTATAAAACTGACATTCTACTTGTATTTTTCAGTTGGCACAATGATTGCTTTTGGAGAACTCGAGTTTAAAAATTGAATTTTCTAAAATTAATTAAATATAAAAATGGGAAAAATAATTGGAATTGATTTAGGTACTACCAACTCTTGTGTTTCTGTAATGGAAGGTCAAGAAGCAGTTGTAATTCCTAATTCAGAAGGGAAAAGAACAACGCCGTCTATCATTGCATTTGTTGAAGGTGGCGAAATTAAAGTAGGTGATCCAGCAAAAAGACAAGCGGTGACCAATCCAACAAAAACGGTGGCGTCAATCAAACGTTTTATGGGACATACTTTTACTGAAACTACCGAAGAGGCGAAAAGAGTTCCTTATTCAGTTGTTAAAGGTGATAACAATACGCCACGTGTAGACATCGATGGTCGTTTGTATACCGCACAAGAATTGTCAGCTATGACACTTCAAAAAATGAAAAAAACAGCAGAAGACTATTTAGGTCAAACTGTTTCTGAAGCAGTAATTACTGTTCCAGCTTACTTTAACGATGCACAACGTCAAGCTACAAAAGAAGCTGGTGAAATAGCTGGTTTAAAAGTAATGCGTATCATCAATGAGCCAACTGCTGCGGCATTAGCTTATGGATTGGATAAAAAAGGAGTAGATCAAAAAATTGCCGTTTACGATTTAGGTGGTGGTACTTTTGATATTTCTATCCTTGAATTAGGAGACGGAGTTTTTGAAGTGTTGTCTACAAACGGAGATACACATTTAGGTGGAGATGATTTTGACCAAACCATTATTGATTGGTTGGCAGACGAATTCAAAGCAGAAGAAGGAATTGACTTGCGTTTAGACCCAATGTCATTGCAACGTATTAAAGAAGCTGCTGAAAAAGCAAAAATCGAGTTGTCATCTTCTGCTGAGACAGAAATCAACTTGCCTTATGTTACAGCTACGGCTTCTGGACCAAAACACTTGGTTAAAAAATTATCAAGAGCTAAATTCGAACAATTGTCTGACAGCTTAGTAAAACGTTCTATGGAACCAGTTGCTAAAGCGTTGAAAGATGCAGGTTTGTCAACTTCTGATATCGATGAAGTAATTTTGGTTGGAGGTTCAACTCGTATTCCTGTTATTCAAGATCAAGTAGAAAAATTCTTCGGTAAAAAAGCATCAAAAGGAGTAAATCCTGATGAAGTTGTAGCGATTGGAGCTGCAATTCAAGGTGGCGTTTTATCTGGAGATGTTAAAGATGTATTGTTACTTGACGTAACACCTTTATCTTTAGGTATCGAAACTATGGGTGGTGTTTTGACAAAATTAATTGAGTCGAATACAACCATTCCAACAAAAAAATCGCAAGTATTCTCTACGGCTGCCGATTCACAACCAACAGTTGAAATCCACGTTTTACAAGGAGAAAGAACAATGGCTACAGATAATAAAACCATTGGTCGTTTTCACTTAGACGGAATTCCACCAGCACCAAGAGGTGTTCCACAAATTGAAGTAACTTTTGACATTGATGCTAACGGTATCATCAAAGTTTCGGCAACGGATAAAGGAACTGGAAAATCGCATGATATTCGTATCGAAGCTTCTTCTGGATTGACTGCTGAAGAAATCGAAAGAATGAAAAAAGATGCTGAAGCGAATGCTGATGCTGATAAACAAGCCAAAGAAAGAGTAGAGAAATTGAACGAAGCTGACGGAATGATTTTCCAAACTGAAAGTCAATTGAAAGAGTTGGGGGATAAATTATCTGACGAACACAAAACGGCTATCGAATATGCTTTGACCGAATTGAAAATGGCATACGAAAACAAAGATTTAGCTGCTATTCAAACGGCTTTAGATAACATCAATGCAGCTTGGAAAACAGCTACAGAAGCGATGTACGCTCAAGGTGAAGCTGGTCAAGCGCAAGACGCTCAACCACAAGCTGACACTAATGGAGACACTACTCAAGATGTAGAATTCGAAGAGGTTAAATAATTAGAGGTTAATAATTATGTAAAAACCGAGTTAGCAATAACTCGGTTTTTTTATTTAACATTTTTGGTATAAAAAATTTACTATATTCGAAACTTATTTAAACCAAATTTTATTATGAAAAGAATAATTGTTTTAGTGTTATTGGTTTTAGCGGGTACAAATTCCTTTTCCCAAAAGAAGAAAAAAGCCGTTGCTAAAAAGCCAGTTGCTGGCGCTTGTATATCCAAATTAGATAACCTAACTGTCGAAGTAAAATCGGGTAATTTTCAAATTACAATAGCAGGTAAAGGAAAAGCTACTGACGCAATCATCGTAAAATCGAGTGATGCAGGTGGTGCGCCTAGCGATTGTAAATTGTCTTCTTTTACTGCTTCAGGTACTAAATTATATTTGCTACAGTGGACAGAAAAGTCGCAGATTAAAACCGGAAATAAAACGGAAAATAAAACAACAATTTATTCTACCGTATATGAAATCACAAATAAAAAACAGCTTTTTTCCAATACGCAGGTTACCAATCACATTACCGAAATCGTTTCGTTGGGAGGCACAGCTGCTACCGAAACGCAAGAACGAATCAGAAGAGAAGGTTTTGAATTTATTTTAAATGCCGATGGTACTTTTACTCAGAAAAACAAAACTCAGGAAAACAAATGGGTGTATGATACGGCTAAGATGGAATTTGTAGATGCTAAGAAAAAGAAGTAATAGAAAAGAGAGAATAGATTAAAGATAAAAGAAAAGTCCCATTGTGAAATGAGACTTTTTTTTTATCTAAACCAGTTTTCGATGGAGTGGAAGATGCGTCCAAAAAAGCTACGCTTTCTAGCTGTAATACCGCCTACTATAACCATTTCGCCTAACATCATGTTCCCATCTTTCAATGTGACATCCATTTGTGTCGCGTTGGTAGCGTTCACTTCTTTATCTTCTAATCCAATAAAAGAAAAAACCAATACATCACCGGCTTTGACTTTTATGATGAATTTGCCATCCAAATCCGTTTGGACGCCGGTTGTAGTTCCTTTAATGACCACATTCGCACCAGGCAATGGCCCTGAAGAATCACTTACTGTACCTGAAATTTCAGTTTTTCGAATAGAATTAGGTATTGTATCACCGAGAATTTTTTTATCGGTTTGTTCAACTTTTACATTTCCTTTTATCTGAGAATACATTTCATTTGTTCCAAGGCCGAGAAAACTTATTATAGCAGAAGTTGTCGCCATCCAAATCGGACTTTTCTCTTTCGGAATCACTAATTCTCTGTTCAATTGTGAGATGGAAAACCGTCCACAAAGATTTTGAGTTTTGTTAAATTCATTTGCAATTTCCCTATCGGAAGAATAGGTAAAATCGATTACTTTTTTTTGACATGAGGCACAAAATCGCCCTTTTTCCACTGGTGACATTGCTAACCAATTTTCGTTGCAAGGTTCTGGAATGGATAGTGTAATTTGGTTTTTTCTTTTAAACATAATAGTGGCTTTCTTACTTAGAGCCTATTTTGTTTAAAAAGGTTGGGAGCGTTATTGATTTATTTTAATCTCAAACATTTTATCCCAATTCTTTCCTGTCACAAAAAGGGTTTTTGTTTTCGGATTGTAGGCAATTCCGTTTAACACATCGGTATCGGGAAGTTGTGTAACTTTCTTCTTTAAATCGGCAAAATTAATAATCGATTCCACGGCACCATTGGCTGGATTTATAATAACAATTGCTTCTTTGCCATAAATATTGCTGTAAATTTTTCCGTCAATCCACTCCATTTCATTGATACTCGGAATTTTAGTTCCGCCAGAATAGACATTTAAATAATCCATTTGCTCAAAAGTATCCGGATTCAGAATATGAATTTTTTCTGTTCCATCATTCATGTATAATTTTTTTCCGTCAGAAGTCAATCCCCAACCTTCCATTTTTTTGAAATAAGGAAGTGTTTTTTCTTTCACAAATGTATCGGCATTGTACACATAACCTTCGTTATTTTGGTAGGTCAATTGGTATACTTTATTATTTAAAATAGTAATTCCTTCACCAAAATACTGTTGCGCCAATTCGATTTTTTTATACACTTTACCGGTTTTGTAATCGGTTTTTCTCAAGCTAGAAATACCACGAATTCCTGTACCGTTTCCAGCGCCATTTCCTGTTCCTTCATACAAAGTATCTCTGTAAAATTCTAACCCTTGAGTGTACGCACCAGTGTCGTGCGGATACGTATTGACAATAGTGTACGATAATAATTTAGGTTCAATATCCGATACGATTTCGATTCGTGACGAATCCAATTCGGTTTTGCCTTCAGAATATACTGCCGCTTTTATACTTTGGTAGCCTAGTTTTTGATTGGTTAAAGGAAATGAGAATTTCTCGGTGCCTTTTGCTGTTCCGACTTTTTTATCGTTTAATGTATAAACAATACTATCTATTTTTTGAGTTGTCGGATTCAGAATTTCCAAAGAAAGTTTGTCTTTTTGGAAGTATTGTGCTTTTAAAATGTCTTCATTAATACTAAAAAAGGTTTCACTAGTTCCTCCACAATTGGATACAAACACGGCTAATAAAATGACTGCTAATAGGTTATATTTTTTCATTACAATTCAATAATTAAATCCACACAAATATATTTATATTGCTGTTAAATTATTGCAAAAAAATAAAAAGATTGTATATTTGCAGCGGCAAGTCCTACACGACCAGCTCCTGCAGAATCCTCCAGGATGGGAACATAGCAAAGGTATGTGGTTGTAGCGGTGCGATGTAGGTCGCTTGCCATTTTTTTAAAATGTCTCGTTTCGGAATTTCGAAATCGGGATTTTTTTTTAACTACAACTTCCCTTTAATGAAATTATCCTGGCAAATAGTTCGATTAACTCTAAAGGAAACCTTCTCCATTGCTTACGGCAATTATTCCCATCGCGATGCCTTGATAATTACACTCAATAAAAACAATTGCAACGGTTATGGCGAATGTACTTCGATTGATTACTACCACATTAATTTAAACGATTTTGAGCAAAAATTACATCTTGTAAAAGAGGCAATTGAGCAACAAAAAATCACGCATCCAATACATTTTTATACTTTTATTTTAACTTTAGATTTGCCTAGTTTTCTTCGATCAGCACTTGATTGTGCTTATTGGGATTTGTTTGGGAAGTTAGAAAATAAGAGTTTTTTAGATTTAAATGCCATTGCAATTACCACTTTACCCGAATCGTCAATAACGATAAGTGTTGGTGCCATTGAAAATCAAATAAAGAAAATTGAGCAATCGACTTGGAATAAATTTAAAGTCAAATGCAATCATTTTGATACTAAGCAAGTAAACGCATTATTGAAGTTGGACAAGCAAATTGCATTGGATTCTAACGGAAGTTTTACTAAAGAAAATTGTACTTGGATAGAAAATCAAGATACTAGTGCTGCTTTTATGTATTTCGAACAACCAATGAAAACAGGAGTTGAAAATTACACTGTTTTGCATCGCGATTTGCATGCCAATTGGATGGCCGATGAAGATTGTCAGGATGAAACGAGTTTAAAATTTTTACAGTCCCATTACAAAAGCATTAATATTAAATTGGTCAAGTGTGGTGGATTAACACCAGCGTTGCAATTAATTAAAAGTGCCAGAGCAATGGATTTTAAAATTATGATAGGTTGTATGACCGAATCGACTATTGGAATTTCGGCTGGAGCTGCTTTAGCTCCATTAGTAGATTATGCCGATTTGGACGGAGCCAATTTAATCGCCAATGATATTGCAGAGGGAAGTCAGATCGTAAATGGAAAAATTAATTTAAGCGAAAAAAGCGGATTAGGAATTGAATTATTATCCTAAATTTATACCATATTAAAATTATTAAATGGGAAAAGTAGTATTTATAACTGGAGCTTCCTCTGGAATCGGAAAATCAATTGGTGAATTTCTTCACGAAAAAGGGTTTACCGTTTTTGGAACAAGTCGGAATCCTGAAAAGATAACCAATTCGGTTTTTCCATTACTAGCATTGGATGTTAGAAATACAGCTAGCATTCAGAGTGCCATTGCAGATGTGATTTCAAAAGCAGGAAGAATAGATGTTGTGATTAATAATGCTGGTGTGGGAATTACCGGACCGATTGAAGAGATTCCACAGCAAGAAATCATAAATAATTTCGAAACCAATTTGTTCGGACCTATTGAAGTGATGAAAGCAGTTTTACCACAAATGCGCCAACAAGAATCAGGATTAATTATTAATATTACGTCGATTGCAGGATATATGGGATTGCCATATCGAGGGGTTTATTCGGCTTCGAAAGGAGCATTAGAATTGATTTCGGAAAGTCTGCGAATGGAAGTCAAAACCTTTGGTATTGAAATTACTACGGTGGCTCCAGGCGATTTTGCGACGAATATTGCAGCAGGACGTTTTCACGCGCCATTGGTAAAAGGTTCGCCTTATGAAATTCCGTACGGAACGACACTCAAAATGATGGACGAACATGTGGATGGCGGCAGCAATCCAATAGAAATGGCTCAGGCAATTTATACCATTATTCAAAACCCGAAGCCTAATGTACATTATAAAATTGGTGCGTTTATGCAACGGTTTTCGATTGTTTTAAAGCGTGTTTTACCCGATAAAATGTATGAGAAAATGTTGATGAAGCATTATAAGTTATAGAAAGAAAATAGAGAATAGAAAATAGAGAATAGACTTGATTTATTTTTACAATTGGTGTTGATTTTTATTGTTCATATTGAATTTGAATTTGTAATTTAGCACGAGTTTGCGTTAGGGGTAGAGGCAAGCACCGTGTGCAGCCGATGACCCGACGCGAGGAACGAAGCGGAACGCCCAACATTAAAAACACAACTTAATTATATACTATGAAATTTTTTATTGACACAGCCAACTTGAACGACATAAAAGAAGCGCAAGCATTGGGTGTTTTGGATGGTGTAACGACCAATCCGTCTTTGATGGCAAAGGAAGGCATTACTGGAAAAAACAATATTTTAAAGCATTACGTCGACATTTGTAACATTACCGATGGCGAAGTGAGTGCTGAAGTAAATGCTGTGGATTATGACGGAATGATTAAAGAAGGAGAAGAATTATCGGAATTGCACGACCAAATTGTAGTGAAATTGCCAATGACCAAAGAAGG
>JAZKGN010000140.1:0-14285 GCA_040385945.1 Bacteroidota bacterium | reverse complement strand
AATTATCGGAATTGCACGACCAAATTGTAGTGAAATTGCCAATGACCAAAGAAGGTGTAAAAGCGTGTAAATATTTTTCGGATAAAGGAATCAAAACCAATGTAACCTTAGTGTTTTCTGCTGGTCAAGCATTATTAGCTGCGAAAGCGGGAGCGACTTTTGTTTCGCCTTTTATTGGTCGTTTGGATGATGTTTCGACTGATGGTTTGAATTTGATTCAGGAAATCAGAGAAATTTATGACAATTACGGTTATGAAACACAAATATTAGCAGCGTCTGTTCGTCATACGATGCATATTGTGAATTGTGCTAAGATTGGTGCTGATGTGATGACGGGTCCGTTATCGGCGATTTTAGGATTGTTAAAACATCCGTTGACGGATATTGGTTTGGCGCAGTTTATTGCCGATTTTGAGAAAGGAAATAAGTAAGAAGAAATACGATAGTAGAACTAAAAAAGCGATTTTCAATTGAAAATCGCTTTTTGTATTTAGTATATTTTTAAACTTCGTACTTCTAACTTAATCAAGTTCTTTCTCAAAATTCACATCAAAAATATTAGTAAAAGCATTCTTGATGGTTTTATCTTTATTGACAATGATGGTGCGGTGAATTTTAGTAATGGCCCATTTAGCTCTTAAATCTTCAAAATTGGCGCAATGGTATTGTTTTATCCCATTGAAAGTGTAATTGGATAATACTTCTTTCCAAGCGTCTATTTTGTCATTGATGTTGATGGCGATAAAATCGTAATCAGGATGTCTTTTTTTGAAATCAATTACTTTTTTATGTACTGAAACCATGTGAGAAGAGGCTTGTGAAGACCAAAAGAAGAATACGGTTTTTTGCTGAATTAAATCAGACGACGAAACGGTTTTACCATCGTTAGTTATAAAATCAACTTTTGGTAAATCGAAATTTGGTTTTAACAATTGAATGGCATTTCCAATTTTTACGATTTCATTTTTCTGACTCTTATCGGTAGAATACTTATGGTACGTATCTAAAAACAAGTTGTTGTTGACCATGTTTTGATCTTCTAACAAATATTTGATAGCAATATTATTGAGCACCATGTTTTTTACCTTTTCATTTTTAATTAAGGTATCGGCAATTTTAATTTTGTTGATATTGGTTTTTAACGCAATATCCACTTCTGAAAAGTGATTGTGGTATTTGATTGCTGAAACGTTATTAAGCATGTGGTTCAAATACATGGCAAAGGGCGAAAAATCGGTTAAGGTTTCGTTGCTATAATCTACGTTTTTTCTAAAATCGTAATAGTCTTTCGGGAGCTTTTCATAAATGTCATTTCCAGTACGCATTCTATGAATAACAGGATAGATTTCTTTTTTAGTGTAATGCGGAAAGTTTAAGGTCGCTTTGGCATACACATCAAATGCTTCGTTCCATTTGATTTCTTCTTTTTTAGAATTGTAATACTGTGTATTCTTTTTATAGGTAGCGTTGATAGTGGTGTTGAATTTTGCTACATCATAATCAAAAACATCAAACATTTTGTTTTTATCTTCTTCATTTCTCAAATACATGTCCATGAGAAAATTATTCTTTTCATCGCCACGACCACAAAAAATAACCGATTCATCAAAATCTTTAGTATTGATGTGTACCATCAAACTGTCGTTTTTATCAAAATAAATGTATTGGTATTCGGGTTCGTGTTTGAAGGTGTATAATCCGGGAGTTAAAGAATCGAATTTTTTAAAAAAAGTATTGTCTTTTTTTAACGGAATGGTGTCTATTACCTCATTGTTCTTGCAGAAAAGTACAAATCGATTGGAAGGATTAATGATTTCACCACCAAAGTAGGCAACGTAGTTATCACTTGAGAATTCATTTTTGCAAGAACTCAAGATGAATAACAAAAGAGTGGGTACTATAAATGCTTTAAAATTGGGCAATTTTTTCATTAACATTATCATATTGAGAACAAATGTATTTAGTTGTGGTGAATATTTCTGTTAACCTATCGTTAAAGTTAAATTCACATGGTTTGTGGCGGCTAAAAATAGAAAAAAATATAAACAAATCGATTTTATATGAAGTTATTTTATTTTGAGTATGGTTTTGAAAGTAATTTAAGATGCAATAAAAAAACTGCACACTTTTACTTACTTTTGCACCAAATTTAAATATCCTATTTCATGCTTACTGTTTCTAATTTATCGGTTCAATTTGGTAAAAGAATTTTATTCGACGAAGTAAATACCACCTTTACGCAAGGCAATTGCTATGGCGTAATTGGAGCGAATGGTTCCGGAAAATCAACTTTTTTAAAGATTCTTGCAGGAGATATTGATCCAACATCAGGTCGTGTGTTTTTAGAGCCAGGAAAACGTATGTCGGTTTTAAGTCAAAACCACAATAAGTTTGATGAGCATACCGTGCTTGAAACGGTAATGATGGGAAACAAGGTGTTGTTTGCTGTAAAATCAGAAATGGATGCCTTGTATGCTGATTATACTGATGAAAAAGCTAATAGAATAGGGGAGTTGCAAGTGCAATTTGAAGAAATGAACGGTTGGAATGCCGATTCAGATGCTGCTGCGATGTTGTCCAATTTGGGGATTTCAGCCGACATGCATTATACATTAATGGGTGAATTGGAAGGGAAGATGAAAGTCCGTGTCTTACTAGCACAAGCGCTTTTCGGAAATCCAGACGTTTTAGTAATGGATGAGCCAACGAACGACTTAGATTTTGAAACGATTTCGTGGTTAGAGAATTTCTTAGCCAATTATGAAAATACAGTTATTGTGGTTTCGCACGACAGACACTTTTTGGATTCTGTTTGTACACATATTTCGGATATCGATTTTTCTAAAATCAATCACTATTCTGGAAATTATACATTTTGGTATGAATCAAGTCAGTTAGCTGCCAAACAAAAAGCCCAACAAAATAAAAAGGCTGAAGAAAAGAAAGCCGAATTGGAAGAATTTATTCGTCGTTTCAGCGCCAACGTAGCCAAATCGAAACAAGCTACTTCGCGTAAAAAAATGATTGAAAAATTAAATTTGGATGAGATTCGTCCGTCAAGTCGTCGTTATCCAGCGATTATTTTTGATGTAGAAAGAGAAGCAGGAGATCAAATTTTACACGTAGAAAACTTATCGGCTTCGGTTGATGGGGAAGTATTGTTTAAAAACGTCGATTTGAATATGGCAAAAGGCGATAAAGTGGTTGTGTTTTCAAAGGATTCGAGAGCAACTACTGCTTTTTATGAAATATTAAATGGTAATCAAAAAGCAGATTCTGGTACATTTGATTGGGGAATAACCACCAATCAATCGTATTTGCCGAATGATAACAGTGAATTCTTCAAAAACGATTTGAACTTAGTAGATTGGTTACGTCAGTTTGTAAAAACCGAAGAAGAACGTGATGAAGTCTACGTTCGTGGTTTTTTAGGAAAAATGATTTTCTCTGGAGAAGAAGCGTTGAAAAAATGTTCCGTGCTTTCTGGAGGTGAAAAAGTACGTTGCATGTTGTCTCGAATGATGATGATTCGTGCTAATGTTTTGATGTTGGACGAACCTACAAATCACTTGGACTTGGAGTCAATTACGGCGTTTAATAATTCACTTAAGAACTTTAAAGGTTCAGTATTGTTTACTACGCATGACCACGAGTTTGCACAAACAGTTGCCAACCGAGTTTTAGAAATTACACCAAATGGCGTTATCGACAGATACATGACGTTTGATGATTATTTGGATGATGAAAAAGTACAAGAGTTGAGAAAGAAAATGTATTCTTAAAATATTTAAGAATAAAAAAAATCCCAATATTCAGAATGACTATTGGGATTTTTTAATTGATGTAATATTTAGTTTTTCAGCAACTTTATGTTTTGGGTTCCTAATTCTGTAGTTAATTTTAAGATGTAAGATCCTCTACTAAATTTCGAAATGTTTAATTGATGTAGGGTTGTAGGAGATGCTAAAACTTCTGAAACAATCAAACGTCCCCGAATATCATATATTTCTATTTTTTGTATTGCTGACTGAGTAGTTTCAACAATAAGAAAATCATAAGCCGGATTAGGATATACTCTAGCAAACATTGTATTTGCAATCATTTCATCGTTAGACAAAGCACTGCAATCTACAAGTGTTGGAACAAGACGATTTATGGTTGTACCATCACCTAAAATATTATTGAGATTAAAGCCCCAGGCCCAATTTATGTTGTCATTTTTAATGGCAAATGTATTATGAGAACCCACTCCGATCTTCATCCAATTGGTATCAGTTCCAATTTGAATTGGCGTCAATACTCCAACAGTATTACTTGAAGTTCCATTTCCGATTTGTCCGGTGTTATTCAATCCCCAATTCCAAATAGTACCATCCGATTTTAAAGCCACATTATGGCCAAGTCCTGTTGCAATTTTTAGAAAAGTTCCAGTTGCAAGTACAGGAGTAAAGATGTTTTTATCTGTAGTACTTCCGTCACCTAATTGTCCAATAAAATTAGCTCCGGTTGACCATAGTGTGCCATCACTTTTTAAGGCAATACTATGAAGATTTCCTGCAGAAATTTCTGTCCAGTTAAGTGCAGTACCAATTTGTGTAGGTACAATTTTATCATCATTTGTAGCATCTCCTAATCCACCATACTCATTAAGTCCCCATGTCCATAATGAACCATTGGTTTTAATAGCCAACGTGTGGTAATAGCCCATAGCTACTTTTTGCCAGTTGTTGGCTGTACCAATTTGTGTAGGTGTCAATCGGTCAATTAATGTACCGTCACCTAAATAGCCATCCGTATTTTGTCCCCATGCCCAAAGTGTACCGTCTGTTTTTATTGCTGTTGAATGCCATCTTCCTGTAGCTACTTTTTGCCAATTGGTATCGGTTCCTATTTGGGTTGGGACCGTAATTGTTGTGGTTGTACCGTTTCCTAACTGCCCAGAATCATTTCTTCCCCAGGCCCAAAGAGTTCCATTGCTTTTTATGGCAAGTGTCCAATAATCTCCGCAGACGATTTGTGACCAGTTGGAGTCAGTTCCCACTTGGGTTGGATTTTGATTGGTGGTAGTGGTTCCATTTCCCAATTCATAGTTGGCATTCAATCCCCAGGTCCACAGGGTGTGGTTGGCTTTTAATGCAACGGTATGGGCTCTGCCGCTTTGGGTTTCAATCCAACACGGAGTTTGAGCAGTACAGAGTTGACTTGTGAAAAACAGTAAGAAACTTAAAAGAGTGTAGGTTTTTTTCATAGTAATTAGTTTTAAAAATTAAGCGAAAATAGACGGTATTTATCTATAAGTAATTTAAAGTTTAAAAAGTTGCCTAAAAAAAAATAATAAATTAAAAAATTATATCTTTACACCCCAAACAACACTTCATTATGAGTCAAAAAGTACTACTCAATGCAAAAGAAGTCAACATCATTCTACATCGTTTGGCCTGTCAGTTAATCGAAAAACACCTCGATTTTTCAACTACTGTATTAATTGGATTGCAGCCACGCGGTGCTTTTCTTGCCCAACGAATCAAGCATATTTTAGAAAACGATTACAACGTAAAAGCCATTCAACTTGGGTTTTTGGACATCACTTTTTTCAGGGATGATTTTAGAAGAGGCGAAAAACAATTGGAAGCCAACAAAACACAAATAGACTTTCTTGTCGAAGAAAAAAAGGTCATCTTTATTGATGATGTTTTATATACAGGACGAAGTATCAATGCCGCTTTAACAGCCATTCAATCGTTTGGACGACCTTCGGAAGTAGAACTTTTAACTCTAATTGACAGACGATTTAGCCGTCATTTGCCTATCCAACCCGATTATAGAGGAAGACAAGTAGATGCGATAAACGATGAAAAAGTAAAAGTGTGTTGGTTGGAAAATGATGGGGAAGACACGGTTTATTTGATTTAAGAAGTAATGTACGAAGTAAGATATAAAAAACAACACAACAACAAATGGCAGAATTAAGTGTAAACCATTTATTAGGAATAAAATACCTTGTCAAAGAAGATATCGATTTGATATTTGAAACCGCTGATCACTTCAAAGAAGTCATCAATAGGCCGATAAAAAAAGTCCCTTCTTTGAGAGACATTACCATTGCCAATATCTTTTTTGAAAACAGCACCCGAACCAAATTGTCTTTTGAACTGGCGCAAAAACGACTTTCAGCAGATGTGATTAGTTTTTCGGCAGCACAATCTTCAGTGAAAAAGGGAGAAACACTTATCGATACCGTAAACAACATTCTTTCGATGAAAGTAGATATGGTTGTCATGCGACATTCACATCCTGGAGCTGCTTACTTTTTATCGCAAAATGTCAACGCAAGTATTATAAATGCTGGAGATGGCGCGCACGAACATCCAACACAAGCTTTATTAGATAGTTATTCTATCAGAGAGCGATTGGGTGAAGTAGCCGGAAAAAAAGTAGTAATTGTTGGAGATATTTTGCACTCACGTGTCGCGCTTTCTAACATTTTTGCTTTGCAAATGCAAGGCGCAGAGGTAAAGGTTTGCGGACCAAAAACGTTACTTCCTAAACATATAGAGAGTCTCGGAGTTCAAGTCGAACCCAATCTTAGAAAAGCTCTAGAATGGTGTGACGCGGCGAACATGTTGCGTGTACAAAACGAACGAATGGATGTGAATTATTTCCCGTCAACACGAGAATACGCACAGCAGTATGGTTTGGATAAAACCTTGTTGGACTCGCTGAATAAAGAAATCGTTATCATGCATCCGGGTCCGATTAATAGAGGAGTAGAAATTACGTCGGATGTAGCCGACTCACAACAATCGGTCATTTTAGATCAGGTTGAAAATGGTGTGGCGATTCGAATGGCTGTAATTTATCTTTTAGCTTCAAAAATAAAACAGTAACTTAGTTACTCAGCAATTAATCATAAGATTGCTTCGCTAACTCGCAATGACATGAAAGTAGATAAAAAAGGACATACTACTATTATAAAGGACACTCAAGGAAACATCCAATCGTTTCTTGAGAAAGTAACCCATGAACATCATAGTTATAAAACTCAAAATGTAATTTTGGATATAACGCCCGATAAAAGTGCCACTTTAAATGATATCAAACTATTTTCTGATTTATCCAAATTACACAGAAAAGGAAAAAAATCGTTTGTCATCGTTGCTGAGAATATCGATTTTAATAAAGTTCCAGTAAAGTTAATTGTAGTTCCATCATTACTTGAAGCCCACGATATTATTGAGATGGAAGAAATAGAACGCGATTTGGGATTTTAAACAACACACTTATGAAAATTACAAACACGACGAAAGTCTACATTTATACAGGTTTACTATTTGTTTTTACTTTTTTATTGGCAAGTAAACTTATTAAGGCCTATAATACGAATGAATTTGATTATTTAAAAATTGGAATAAATAGTGTTGCAGTAATTTCGCTAGTATACCTTATTATTAAGTATGCCAATATTGAGAATAATAAAAACGAATAAATGAAACCAGAATTCCTTAGCTATTTTTTACTTGTAGCAAGTATCATCTTATTAGTCCTCAATATTTATGATGGCTATTTTGAAAATAAGATGAATTATTGCAGTATTGCCTCTAATATTTTATTAGCATTTGTGATGATAATGAGGATAAGAGATTCTAAAAAATTGAAATAACAAAATTGAAACTTACCATTCTTGGCTGTTACGCCGCAACACCTCGCACATTCTCAAATCCGACCTCACAAGTTTTAGAAATCAAAAATAGGGTATTTCTAATTGATTGTGCCGAAGGAACACAAGTGCAATTGCGCAAAAGCAAGATTAAGTTCTCTAAAATCAATCATATTTTTATTTCGCATTTGCACGGTGATCATTTTTATGGATTAATCGGATTAGTATCAACTTTTATGTTGCTCAATCGCACCACCGATTTGCATGTCTACGGTCCAAAAGGAATCAAAGAAATTATTTTATTACAATTGCGAGCTTCGGGTTCGTTTACAGGCTATAATCTTTATTTTCATGAATTGGAATCGACGGTTTCTGAAACTATTTTTGAAGACGAAAAAGTGATTGTAAAAACCATTCCGTTGCAACATCGCATTTATACGAACGGATTTTTATTTCAAGAAAAAAATCGCGAACGCAAACTCAATGCTGATAAAGTAAACGAATACGAAATTGACAAAGTGTATTTCAATAAAATAAAGAATGGTGGCGATATTACGTTGGATAACGGAACTATTATTCCAAATTCCGAATTGACTTCCGACCCACAACCTGCAAAAACCTATGCGTATTGTAGTGATACGATGTATAATGAAGCAATCATTCCGATAATACAAGACGTCGATTATTTGTATCACGAAAGCACTTTTTTAGAATCGGAAGCGCATCTTTCTCAAAAAACCATGCATTCAACAGCGAAGCAAGCGGCAACTATTGCATTAAAAGCGAATGTCAAAAACTTGATACTCGGGCATTATTCTACGCGTTATGGCAACATCGAACTTTTTAAAGAAGAAGCTCAAACGATTTTTCCAAACGTACTTTTAGCAGATGACGCTAAAGAGTTTGATTTAGATTAATACTTCGTTTTACTTTTGTTTTCAATTAAAAACAAATCTCAGTACCTTAGCCATTCATAACTTAGTCGCTCAGTTTCTCAGCGACTCAGCAACTTTACAAAATGAAAGACCTAAGCAACTACCGAAAATCTTATGAAAAAAGCGAACTTCTAGAAACGAACATTCCAGAAGATCCTATTAATTTATTCAACCGTTGGTTTCACGAAACTGAAGATTTTGGTGGAGTAGAAGAGGTGAATGCGATGACTATTGCTACTATTGGTTTGGATGGTTTTCCGAAATCGAGAGTGGTGCTTCTTAAAAAGTTCAACGAAGAAGGCTTTATTTTCTTTACCAATTACAATTCCGAAAAAGGAAAAGCTATTGCTGAAAATCCAAATGTATGCTTGTCGTTCTTTTGGACAAGTTTGGAACGTCAAGTCATTATTAAAGGAATAGCTGAAAAAACATCGGAAACTGTTTCGGATAATTATTTTGATTCACGTCCGGATGGAAGTAAACTCGGCGCTATTGTTTCTGACCAAAGCGAAGTTATTGCATCTCGAGCTGATTTAGAGAATAAACTCAAAGAGCTAGAGCAATTTTATGAAGGAAAAGCGATCCCAAGACCAGCCCATTGGGGCGGTTATTTGGTGAAACCATTAGAAGTTGAATTTTGGCAAGGACGATCGAATCGATTGCATGATCGAATTCGGTATCAAGTTCAAGAAGATTTCAGTTGGAAAATAGAAAGATTACATCCTTAAATGTAAGAAAAATACCCAACATAAATACAAAAACATGCATTTCATCGATTTTATTTGACAGTTTAACGACATAGTAGTAGTATTGTACAAGAAATAACAACAAAACGTTCTTAACAATATTAACATAAAAGATTTTTGCCCCACATCTATCTTTAAAACTTAACCTACTACTATGAAAACAAATTTACTTAGATTGTTCATGCCAATGATATTGGTATTCACATTAGTTTCTTGTTCAAATGATTCTTCAGAAGATTTAGCCGAAGAAGCTGTATTAATTACACAATATGATTCTACTCCAGATGAAGTAGAATTGGCTAGAATTATTAATGAGTACAGAGTATCGATAGGTAAAAATGCATTAGAGACTGTAAACCACATCTCATACAAATCACAAGAGCACAACAATTATATGATTCAGAATAATGTGGTAAATCACGATTATTTCGATTCGAGAGCTAACAATATTATGCAAGTTTTAGGAGCTGTAAAAGTTGGTGAGAACATCGCTTATAACTTTTCTACACCAAATGCTGCATTGCACGCTTGGAAAAACAGTCCAGGTCATAAAGCAAATTTGGATGGTGATTATACTCACTTTGGTATTTCAATTTCGGTTAATCCAACAACAGGAAAGAAATACTACACCAATATGTTTATGAAACGATAATGGTTTTAGTTTTGTTTGATTATATAAACCATCCTTAACGGGATGGTTTTTTTATTTATATGAAGTGCTAATTTTAATAGTGTATGAAATGTAAATACTATAAGATTTTTATAAAATGATGTAACAGCTTTCGTTGGTTGTCAATTAGTTTTGGAAAATAACAATTAGAGTATATTTATAACACAAAGATTTTTGCCCCACATCAATCTTAAACTTAATCTGCAATAATGAAAACAAAACTGATTGGATTGTTTACACCCATTTTTTTGGTCGTAACTTTAACTTCGTGCTCCAACGATTCATCCGAAATTTCAGCACCAACTCCTACCTTAATTACAAATTATAGTTACAATAGTGATGAGTTTGAATTGGCTCGAATTATCAATGTGTATAGAGATTCAATAGGAAAGAGCCCATTAGAAATTGTAAATCATATTTCGTATAAATCGCAAGAGCATAACAATTATATGATTCAGAATAATGTAGTAAATCACGATAATTTCCAAGCACGTGCCAATAATCTTATACAAGTTTTAGGAGCTATCACAGTGGCTGAAAACATTGCGTATAATTTCTCAACACCCACTGCAACATTTGCATCTTGGTTGAATAGTCCGAATCACAAGAAAAATTTAGATGGTGATTACACTCATTTTGGACTTTCAATAACCACAAGTCCAACTGCTAAAAAATACTATACCACTATGTTCATAAAAAGATAATTCACTTATTTTTTTGCATACACGTGAACATAAAAAAAGCACATTCGTTTTATTGAATGTGCTTTTTATTATTTTAAATCTAAGAAGTCTATATTACAGTTTTGTAATGATAAACTCAGATCTTCTGTTTACTTGATGTTCTGCTTCTGAACAAGTAGATTCGTTAGTTGGCTCACAAGAACAGCTGTTTAGCAATTGTGATTCACCATATCCTTTGGCAGTTAAACGCGATTTGTTGATTCCGTTGTTGATTAACCAAGCCATAGTTGCTTTTGCTCTTCTATCTGATAATGATAAATTGTATTTTGCCGTTTGTCTACAATCGGTATGTGAACGAATATCTATAGACATAGTTGGATATTGATTCATTACATCTAATATTTTAGATAATTCGATAGCAGCATCAGCTCTTACAAACGATTTGTCTAAATCGAAATAAATCATTGTAATACCAAAGCAATTGCTTAGGTCAAAACCGACTTTAATCTGACATTTTTCTTTTTCAAGTTCTACAGGAACAAATGTTTTACCTGATTCTTTCGCTGTAATTGTTGGAATTTCAACAGTAGTATATTCAGGTCTTTCAGTTTTTATGTAGTATTTTGTATCACAACTTACTAGTCCAAAATCAAATTTACCTTCAGCATCAGATGTCGTTTCATTTATAACAACAAAATTGCTATCCAATAAAGTTACTTTCGCGTTGGCGATAATAGCTCCCGTTTTTTTATCGGTAACAACTCCAGATAAGAATTGTTCACATTCTAATTTTTTAGTTTCTTTAAATTTGTAGATATCATCACTACCTTGACCACCATCACGATTAGAAGTTACGTAACCCAATCGAGTAGTACTGTTGATAATAAATCCGAAATCATCTTTAGAACTGTTCAATGGTTCACCCACGTTGACAGCATCTTTAAAGCTTCCATCTTTTTGTGCTTTAGAAACAAATACATCCAAACCACCAAGTCCAGGATAACCATCAGAAGAAAAATAAAGTTCATCATCAGCTATAAAAGGGAAGGTTTCTCTACCTTCGGTGTTAATTTTATTTCCTAAGTTTTCAGGAGTTCCATAGGTTCCATCACCTGTAATAGCTACTTTAAAGATATCCGATTGTCCTAAAGTTCCGGGCATATCAGAAGCAAAATACAATGTTTTTTCATCTTTGCTTAACGCTGGATGTGCTACACTATAACTGTTACTGTTAATTGGCAATTCGGTAATGTTGGTCCATTGATCACCTTCAAGAGTTGCTTTGTATACTTTTAATAAGGTAGTTTTATCGCCACTTTTTCCTTTTTTTCCATTTAAGAAATTGTTTCGTGTAAAATAAACCGATTTACCATCTTTAGTAAAAACAGGAGTTGCTTCATGGAATTTTGAATTAAGATTGCCACCAAAACGATCTGCTTTGATAAGCGCTCCTTCTTCTCCCATGTCGGCTGAGAACAAATTGGTAAAACCTTCACCAGTCCAAGTGTGCTTTATAGAGGTAAAACCACTAGTATCTCTTGAAGAAGTAAAGACCACTTTATTGCCAAAATAAGCACTTCCGTAATCTGATTTATCAGAATTGATACCTGTATTTTCAACTGTGTATCGACCAGAGTTTCTTCTAATTACTTCAAGGTAATCCTTTTGTGAATTGGCCAGTTTTGCTCTTAAATCATTACCGCTTTTTTGATTGAATATTGCCATCATCTCATCTGCTTTGGTATATTCTTTAATCGATTTTAGCGATTGAGCATAACGATAGTAATATTCAGGTTCAACGTCTTGAGTAAGCGTAAACAATTCACCATACCATTTTGCAGCATTTTCTAAATCGGCTTTAAAATAGTAGGCATTTCCTAGTTTTTGCAACATATCAGGCGTTTTATATCCTTTTTCAAATATGCGCTCATAGGTTTTTATAGCATCTACGTATGCAAACTTATCGTAATTTTTATCTGCTTTAGCTACTTTCATTTTTTGAGAGTACATGCTCAAAGAAGCAATGCACATAATAGCTATTATAATTTTATTTTTCATCTTTTGTAGCTTTTTAGAAGAATCTTGGTGAAATTATTTTATCCTGTCTTTTGAACAATTCAAAACGTAAAAACACTTCATGAGAACCTGAGTTGTATCTTCTTAATTGTGTTGTTTCTAAGTCGTATCCATATCCAATAAACAAACCATCTGTAATTTGAAATCCAGCCATGAAACTCGCTGCTGCATCCCATCTCCAAGCGGCACCTAGAGTAAGTTTCTCTAAGATTAAAAAGTTTGCTGAAGCATCAAGTTGCAATGGGGCACCGACAATCATTTTACTTAAAACAGCAGGTTTGAATTTTAAATTTGGTGTAATGTCAAATACATAACCTCCAATGAAATAAAAATTCATTCTTTCTTTGTTTATGGCAAGTGTATTGTCGTCATAACGATTGGTTTCAAAGAAGTTAGGTACAGAAGCTCCTAAGTATAACTTATCAGAATGAAAATAAACTCCAGCTCCAAAATTCGGAGAAAAATTACCGCTAAACCCTTGCAATGAAGGATCTCCTGGAGTTTCTGGATTTAGTTTTTCTCGATCTAATTGGAAAATATTAGCAGATCCTTTTATACCAAATGAAAGTTTATAGGTTTCAGATGTTCGAATGGTATACGACACATCGGCAGATATTACACTTTCATTTGTTGGCCCGATACGATCATTTACGAAAGACAAACCGACACCTAAATTACTATTTTCAATTGGAGTGTTAACCGAAAACGCATTCGTTACCGGAGCGCCATCCATTCCAACCCATTGAGTTCTGTGTAATAAAAAGGCACTCAAAGCTCCTCGCGAACCAGCATAAGCCGGATTCACATTGATTGTATTATACATGTAATGGGTGTATTGTGCGTCTTGCTGAGCGTAACTCACAAGTCCCGTTAACATCAAAGCGAATAATAAAATTTTTGTTCTCATTTATTTAGGGTGTTTAAGAAACACTTGAGGGTATTTTACCACCCTCAAAGTGTTGATTATCTTGATAAGTATAGGTATCCGTTTTTAGTTGCGTAATCACCTTCGATATTTTTATATTTAAGAATATAGAAGTAGGTTCCGGTAGGTAATTCTGCTGATTGTTTTACAGTTGATCTTCCTTCTGATATACCTCTGAAGACTCTGTCAACATTGTTATAGTTTTCGGTGTCAAATACTTTAACACCCCAACGATTGAATATTTCAACGGTATTTTCAGCATAACAAGTATTGGTAATGTTATCAATAATGAATAACTCATTTTGACCATCTCCATTTGGAGAGAAAGCATTATGAACTTCTAAAGTAACACAATCCAACGGACGACACTCTTGTTGATCGATAGGAATAATCACTCGTATAATTCTTGGACAAACTGGGTCGTTGTTATTGTACTGTACAATGTAGTCTTCATCATCAATCAAATCCAATGGCATAAAATCACCATTTGATAAATTCAATGCATTAGAAGGATTAGGACTCACATCGCTCCAAGTTCCACCTTGCATAATAACACCAGGGAATTGTAGATTAATTATATCGGCTACATGTAT
>JAZKGN010000139.1:0-14696 GCA_040385945.1 Bacteroidota bacterium | reverse complement strand
TTTTCCCATTTTCCTACAACAGAGGTTGCAATTGCATTTCCAAGTACATTGGTAGCACTTCTAAACATATCACAAAAATGATCAATAGGAAGAATTAATGCAATCCCTTCAATAGGTATATTAAACATGCCACAAGTCGCGGCAACCACTACTAAACTCGCTCTCGGCACACCAGCAATACCTTTACTGGTCAACATCAAAACCAAAAGCATAGTCATTTGAGTTGGCGTATCCAACTCGACACCATAGACTTGAGCAATAAAAATACTAGCAAAAGTCATGTACATCATACTTCCGTCCAAATTAAATGAATAGCCCAATGGAAGCATAAACGATACGATTTTGTCTTTTACTCCAAAGCGCTCTAATTCTTCTGTTAGTTTTGGAAAAACGGCCTCGCTACTTGTAGTTCCGAAGGCTATAACAAGTGGACTAACGATTCTTTTTAACAAGGTAATCATTCTTCCTTTTAAGAAAATAAACCCAATTAATAATAAGAATACCCATAATGAGGTAATTCCGACCATGAACGAACTGAAAAATTTAGCATAGGTGACCAACAAATCGTTGACGTCCTTGATAGCAAAAACACCAGCAATGGCTCCGAAAACCCCAATTGGAGCAAATTTCATTACGTAGTTCACCATTTTCAAAATGATGTGCGATGTTTTGTCTAAGGCATTTACAACAGGTTTTGAATTCTCACCTATAGAAGCAGCTGCCAATCCGAAGAAGATAGAAAAAATTACGATTTGTAAAATTTCATTGGTTGCCATGGCTTCTACTATACTTTTCGGAATGATGTGCTCTACAAAATTTTGAAAAGAAAACACTTTGGTTTTATCGGTTACTTCGGCAGCAGTTGACAAATCGACATTACCTAAGTCTAAACCTATTCCTGGTTGTAGTGTATTTACCCAAAACAATCCTATCAATAAAGAAATAAAAGATGCTGAGAAAAACCAAATCATGGCCTTTCCTCCTATTCGTCCAACTGATTTTACATCACCCAATTTAGCTATTCCAACAACCAATGTGGTAAATACCAAAGGTGAAATAATCATTTGCACCAATCGTATAAAAACCGTAGCCAGCATTTTTATTTTATCGCTAAACCCTTTGGCGTCTTCTGCGTTGAGGTTGTTGTGAATGTAAATTCCAAGCAAAGCACCAACGACCATAGCAATAAGTATTTGGACAGTTAGGTTGCTGAAAAATGATTTCTTTTGTTCTTGATTGATTTCGGTTGTAGTCATAAGTTGTTTTTTATTGAACGCGGATGAAACGGATTGTACGGATATGCGCGGATTTTTAAAATTGGTTTGTTTTGTATGATGAGTTCTAGCCCCGATAGAAGTGGAAATCCTTTTTAATGAGCTTCTTTAGCGAATTAAAAAGATTGTAACGAAAGCGGGATTAGCTTCTAATAATTTTGGTTGTAAATTTTGTTTATCAGATAAAAATCAGCCAACACCAATGCTGCCATGGCTTCGACGATGGGAACAGCTCGAGGTACTACACACGGATCGTGGCGTCCTTTTCCTTGTTGTTCGATGATTGTATTATCGGTTGTTAGTACTTCTTGTTGTTGCATTAAAGTGGCTACAGGTTTAAAAGCCACTCGAAAATAGATATCCATTCCGTTAGAAATACCTCCTTGAATGCCACCCGACAGATTCGATTTGGTTGTGCCGTCGTCGTTGTATAAATCGTTGTGCTCGCTGCCTTTCATTTGAGCTCCACAAAATCCGCTTCCAAATTCAAAGCCTTTCACGGCATTGATAGACAACATAGCTTTACCGAGTTCGGCGTGCAATTTATCGAAAACCGGTTCGCCCAAACCAATGGGTGCATTTTTGATGACACACGTTATTGTTCCGCCAACAGTATCGCCTTCTTTGCGAATTTGCTTAATATAGTTTTCCATTCGTTCGGCAGAAGCCGAGTCTGGACAACGAACAGCATTGCTTTCGGTTAACGAAAAATCCAATGCTTGATACGGTTTGTCTATAAAAATAGGACCAACAGATGACACAAATGCATCGATACTAATATTATCAAGCACTTGTTTGGCAATAGCTCCAGCTACAACGCGACAAGCTGTTTCACGTGCAGAGCTTCTTCCGCCACCGCGATAATCGCGAATACCGTATTTCTTTTCATACACATAATCGGCGTGACTCGGACGGTACGACTCTTTTATATGTGAATAATCATCTGACTTTTGATTGGTGTTTAAAATGGTAAAACCGATTGGAGTTCCGGTTGTTTTTCCTTCGAAAATACCCGATAAAAACTGTACTTCATCTTCTTCTTTTCGCTGGGTTACGATGGCAGATTGACCTGGTTTTCGTCTTTGCATTTCGAATTGAATCGCGTCAAAATCTAATGTAATTCCGGGAGGACAACCATCAATTATACCACCTAAAGCCGCTCCGTGCGACTCGCCAAATGTGGTGAGTTTAAAAAGTGTTCCGTAACTGTTGCCGGCCATTGGGTTTATTTTTACTTTGTACGTGTGTCGTTTTGACCTCGCGTGAACAAATATAAGGTTTTAGGTAAAATGGTAATTGGTATTGTTTAAAAATTTGCAATAAATCAACCGAAGTACTTATTACAAAAGTAGAAATTATATAAAACTAACTAATTATTTTATAAGCTTGCCCCCAGCTATTAGTAGGATATTTGTCAAAACTAAAATAATCTAATTATGAAAAAAGTAATCTTAAGTGTTTTTATGTTAATGAGTTTAACATATAGCATGCAAGCTCAAGAAGTTGTTTCGAAAAACGCAATTGGATTGCGATTGGGAGACAATGATGGCTTTGGTGGAGAAATATCATACCAAAGACAAATCTTTACTAACAACCGTTTGGAATTTGATTTGGGATGGCGTAACAGCAAAAATGTTGATGCTGTAAAATTGACAGGTTTGTACCAATGGTTCTGGAATATCGATAAAGGTTTTTATTGGTATGTTGGTGTGGGTGGTGGAGCTGGATCTTGGCGTCATGACTACAATTTAAACAATGGAAATGGAAATGACAACATATACTATGAAGATAGCGGTGCATTTGCTTTTGCAGCGGGTGATATTGGTATCGAATACAATTTTAAAATTCCGATTCAGGTTGCAATAGATTTTAGACCTGAGCTTTATTTCAACTCCGATGATTTTAGAGAAGATAGTTTCGGTCCGGATGTTGCTTTAAGTGTGCGATATAAATTTTAATAAAAAAGTCCCGATGTATTTCGGGACTTTTTTTATTTTATTTCGATAGGTTTTTTTGAATTTATCTTCACTACAGTATACGGATTGGTTAGTGCTGTTGTTGCCATTTCTCCCGATTGTGGAGCGTTTTCTTTTACTGTGACTACAATCTTATCTGACAACTCTTCAACTTTTACAACTTCTATTGAATAACCTCCTGTGGTTTTTTCACCCATATTGAGCAAAATAAAATTGGAGGTTGCAATGTCGGTCGGTTTGATTAGTTTTTTTAATTCGTCATCCCCAAGCAACATATTGAACTCTTTTTGCTCAGTGATAATTTCATAAAATTGAAATGAACCTCCGCCGTATTCACTTGATACTAATACTTTATATAAGGAAGTTGTACTAGCAGTCTTAGTTGACGAACAAGAAACTAGAACTAAAACACCTACAATTGCAATTAATATTTTACTCACAGTTTTAAAATTGTTTTTTTTGTGTTCGTGAATCTTCGATTTCATACTTTTTGTTTGAGTGCGTTTGTATACAATTCTTCATACAAAGGCAAAATATTTTTAATATCAAATTGTTTGGCAACGGCCAATGCATTTTGTTTAAACGTAGTTAGTGTTTCATTATTGCTTAAGATTTTAAGCGCATTTTCTGCCATTTCATCCGTATTGCCAACGTCACTTAAATATCCTGACTCTCCTTCAAAATTTACTTCGGGCAAACCTCCTGAATTACTGGATATTACAGGAACGCTCCACGCCATAGCTTCTAGTGCTGCTAATCCGAAACTTTCTGTTTCTGATGGCAATAAAAACAAATCAGAATAGGAAAGAATTTGATCTATTTCATTACTATTTCCAAAGAAAATCACTTTGTCTTGGATGCCTAAATCTTGACATAATTTTTCGGCTTTTTCCTTTTCAGGTCCGTCGCCTACCATCATTAATTTGGCTGGAAGTTGTTGTTGGATTTTATAAAAAATCTTGATAACATCCGGAATGCGTTTTACTTTTCGGAAGTTACTAATGTGCGTTACGATGCGTTCGTCTTTCTCAGCCATAACCGAACGCTGACAAGAAATTAACGATTCGTTTCTGTTTTTATTCAGTTCAATGAAATTCGGAATCACATGAATTTCCTTAGTAATGTCTAATAAATTATAGGTGTCGTCTTTTAAACTTTGAGAAACCGAAGTCACCACATCCGATTTGTTGATGCTAAAACTTACTGCCGTTTTGTAAAAAGGATGGTTTCCAACCAAAGTAATATCGGTACCGTGAAGTGTTGTTACCATAGGCAAATCGATACCTTCATCCTTTAACATTTGCTTTGCCATATATCCTGCGTAGGCATGTGGAATGGCATAATGCACGTGCAACAAATCGATTTTATAGAGTTTAACCATATCTACCAATTTGCTTGACAAAGCCAATTCATAAGGTTGATAATGAAACAAAGGATATTCAGGAACGTTTACTTCATGGTAATGTACATTCGGATTTAACAGTGCCAAACGCACGGGTTGTCTGTAAGTGATGAAGTGAATTTCGTGTCCGCGATGTGCTAATTCGAGTCCCAATTCTGTTGCTACAACACCACTTCCTCCAAAAGTTGGATAACAAACTATGGCTATTTTCATGTGATAAGTTTAGTGTTCAAATTTACTTAAAATCGAAATAGTAGAAGTGAAAATTACGTTAAATAAAAAAAACTACAACGTTGATGCTGCAGTTTTTTTATTTCCTTTCTTTAGTTAGATTTTACCAGATAACGATTCGAAGTGAATCTGCTCGGTACATGGCATCACCTGGTTTTACATTGAATGTTGTATAAAATTCGGGAATATTACTCAATGGTCCGTTAATTCTAAATTTTGCCGGAGCATGCACATCGGTCATTACTTGTTGTGCTAAAGCTTCTTTATTAGTGTTAATCATCCAAGCATATCCATAAGCTAAAAAGAACCGTTGATTGGGAGTTAATCCACTAATTTTTTCATTGGTTTTAAATTGTTTGGTTCTTTTAAAAGCTTCGTAACCCATAACAACTCCGCCTAAATCGGCAATGTTTTCACCTTGAGTAGCATCTCCATTTACATACTTTTCATCGACTACTTTATAGCCATTGAATTGCGATACAATTAACTTGGTTTTGTTTTTAAATTTAGCCAAATCTTCTGCCGTCCACCAATTGTTTAAGTTTCCTTTATCGTCGTACTGACTTCCTTGATCATCAAATCCGTGTGTGATTTCATGTCCAAAAGTAGAACCTCCAATTATACCATATAAAACAGCGTCGTCTGGCATTCTTCCTTCAAAACCTGGAACAATAATGTTGCAGGCTGGAACGCAAATTTCGTTGTTACTCGGATTGTAATAAGCATTATACGTTTGTGGATACATGCCCCATTCGGTTCTGTCTACAGGTTTACCGTATTTCGAAATCATATCATTATACGACCATTTGTTGACTGCCATTACGTTTTTACAGTACGAATTTTTATCAATTGTAATCGAACTCAAATCTTTCCATTTATCAGGATAACCGACTTTCATTACAATTTTACTGAGTTTGTGCAACGCTTTTACTTTGGTGGGTTCACTCATCCAATCTAATTTTTTGATACGTTCAGCATAGACATCGCGAATGGTATTTCCAATTTCTAATAATTTTTCTTTAGAACCTTTTGGTAAATATTCGGCAACATATACTTGTCCGATTAATTCTCCTAGTGAACTATCTGTTTGCTCCACTACTCTTTTCCATCTTGGCTTTTGTTCCTTTACACCGCTCATAACAGTTGCATAAAATTTGAAGTTTTGAGCGTCAATTTCTTTATTCAAATACGATGCGTAGCTATTGACCAAATTCCATTTTAAATACGTTTTCCAATCGGCAATCGAATAACTTTTAACCATTGTATTCAAGGCTTTATAAAATTCGGGTTGCCCAACTAAAACCGTATCTGCTTTAGCAGTAACACCTAAATCTTTCAATGTAACATTCCAGTCTATATTAGGCGTAATAGCATTAAATTGTGCCACACTCATTTTATTATAATTTTTTATTGGATCTCGTAAAGCTTCTAATTTACGAGAAGCCTTTGCCAATTCGGTTTCGAATTTCATAATAGAAGTTGCATTTTTAGAAGCAACATCTGACGTTTCACCAATCAATTGTAGCATCGCTTGAAGGTGTTTTACATACTCTTTTCGGATGGTAACAGTTTCAGCATCGGTATTAAAATAATAATCTCGTTGCCCCATTCCCAATCCACCTTGATAGAATTGCAATGCGTTTTTAGCGCTATTTTTATCATCTTGAGATACATAAAACGAAAAAGCGCCACCAGCTCCAATAGTATGCAAATAACCAATGGTTTTTAGTAAACTCGGAATGTCATTCACTGCATCAATTTTAGCGAATTCACTTTTTAAAGGTGCAATTCCGGCTTTATCAATCGCCACCGAATCCATGCCAGAAGCATAAAAATCACCAATTTTTTGTTTGTTGCTTCCTTTGGCTGCATTGGCTTTCGCCGATGTTTCGCAAATATCTTTTATTTGATTGTTGATGGTGTCTTGAATCATTCTGAAAATTCCATTGCTGCGTTCAGAAGCCGGAATAGGATGTTTTTTAAACCAACCTCCATTGGCATACGTAAAAAAATCAGTTGCTGGATTGGCAGTCGTGTCTCTGTTAGTTACTAACGGATCTGTAAATTCGGTTTCTTTTTTGGAACAACTCGTTAAACATACTGTGAGTAAACTAACTAATGCTACTTTTTGGATAATCTTCATGTGGTTTGGATTTTATTGATGTATAGATAAAACGTTACCAAAAGTAATAATAAATATTGATTTGCAATACTGGTGAGCAACTGACAAGTTTTGTTACCGAATTAAATCTTGTGATATTTATGTAACAATTTTTATAATAAATATAACACTTCGTTCGTTGTATAAATACTAAATTGCACTAAAATTTAAATGCCATATGGATAAAATAAAAATTCTCTGGGTAGACGATGAAATTGATTTACTAAAACCCCACATTCTTTTTTTAGAGAAAAAAAATTACGATGTTACTACCTGCAATAATGGTCGTGATGCCGTAGATATTTTTGCGGAAAATAATTTTGATATTGTTTTTTTAGATGAGAATATGCCCGGAATGAGTGGCCTTGAAACGCTTCAAGAAATCAAAGAAAAAAAATCAGCTACACCAGTAATTATGATTACTAAGAGTGAAGAAGAGTACATTATGGAAGAAGCCATTGGCTCTAAAATTGCCGATTATTTGATCAAGCCTGTCAATCCCAATCAGATATTGTTGAGTTTGAAAAAAAACTTAGACCATTCGCGTTTGGTATCCGAAAAAACGAGTTTGGATTATCAGAAGGAATTCCGAAAAATCGCAATGGAATTGGCGATGGTCAACTCCTTTGAAGATTGGATTGAATTATACAAAAAACTTATTTTCTGGGAATTGGAATTGGAAGACATAAGCGATACAGGATTGATAGAAATTCTAGAATCACAAAAAGTAGAAGCCAATTCGCAATTCGGAAAATTCATCGAGAAAAACTACGAGGATTGGTTCGAACCAAAAGCACACAAACCGATTCAATCACACAATTTATTCCGCGAATTGGTAGTTCCAGAATTGGTAAAAAAAGACAAACCCGTTCTTTTTGTGGTTATTGACAACTTGCGCTACGACCAATGGAAAGCCATGGAAAGTACTGTAAACAATCACTACAAGCTCGAAAAAGAAACGCCTTATTTCGCCATTTTACCAACAGCAACACAATACGCTAGAAATGCTATTTTCTCTGGTTTAACGCCTTTGGAAATGGAAAAGCAATTTCCACAATACTGGAAAAACGATGTAGATGAAGGTGGAAAAAACCTTTTTGAAGCTGAATTTTTAACGGCTCACCTCAAACGATTGGGTTTAAATATCAAAGAAGATTATTTTAAAATCACCAATATCGCCAGCGGTAAAAAATTAGCCGAAAATTTCAAAGGATTAAAAGACAATGATTTAGTAACCGTTGTTTATAATTTTGTCGACATGCTTTCGCACGCTAAAACCGAAATGGATGTGGTTAAAGAATTAGCCTCTGATGATAAAGCATATCGCTCATTAACATTGAGTTGGTTTAAAAATTCGCCGCTTTTAGAAATCATTCAACAAGCTCAGAAACTCGGATTTAAATTAATTATAACCACCGATCACGGAACTATAAATTGTAAAAATCCGTCTAAAGTGATTGGCGATAAAAACACCAGTTTGAATTTAAGATACAAAACCGGTCGAAGTTTATCGTATGAAAACAAAGATGTGTATGCGGTAAAAGATCCTAAAAAAATCGGACTTCCTATCATTAATATGAGCAGTTCTTATATTTTTGCAAAGAATGATTACTTCTTGGCTTACGTAAACAATTACAATCATTACGTGAGTTATTACCGAAATACCTACCAACATGGCGGAATTTCATTGGAAGAAGTTATCGTTCCGTTTTTAGTTTTTAATCCGAAATAAAGATAGTTTACAGTACTCAGTGTTCAGTTTGCAGAACACTGAGTACTGAACACTGAATACTGAATACAATGCAAATCATCTTTTCATTAGACGAAATTAACCAAGTAGCCGAAAAAATCCTTTCAGAAAACCCACAAAAAGTTATTCTTTTTAATGGCGAAATGGGCGTTGGCAAAACCACATTAATCAAAATTTTAGCCAATAAGTTAGGTGTAACGGACACTACAAGTAGTCCAACTTTTTCTTTAGTTAATGAATACAAACTTACTAACAATCAGTATTTTTATCATTTTGATGTGTATCGTTTAAAGTCCGAAGAAGAAGCTTTAGACATGGGCATTGACGAATATTTGTATTCGGGAAATTGGTGTTGCATCGAATGGGCAGAAAAGATTCCGAATCTTATTCCGACCGAACATTCTACCATCGAAATCAAACTCCTTCCCGATGGCAAAAGGCATTTAACTTTGAGCTGATTTTCAAGAAGTACCATCGAAAATTGAAACGATACTTGCTAATACAATTGAAATTTTTGTAACTTGTGCCATAATTCATTTGTTACTATGGCTATCACCCCTTTCACCAAACAACAACTTTTACCTCAAGAAGAAAAGCTAGAAATTGCGCGTCACAAAAGCGAACTTTTTATTGGTATTCCGAAAGAAACCAGTTACCAAGAACGTAGAATTTGCCTGATTCCTGATGCTGTAAATTCGTTGGTTTCCCACGGACACCGAGTATTAATAGAAGCTGGAGCTGGCGAAAGTTCAAGCTATTCTGACAAAGAATACAGCGATGCTGGTGCAGAAATAACAAATGACACAAAAAAGGTTTTTGGTTGTCCGATGCTTCTAAAAGTCGAACCACCAACTATGGCAGAAATTGAGATGATGAATCCGAATACCATTGTGATATCAGCTATTCAATTAAAAACCCGAAAAACAGCCTATTTTGAAGCCTTAACAAAAAAGAAAATCACAGCATTAGCTTTCGAATACATCAAAGATGAAGACGGTTCGTATCCAGCAGTAAAATCATTAAGCGAAATTGCAGGAACCGCTTCGATACTTATTGCAGCCGAATTAATGATCAATAATCAATTTGGAAAAGGCTTATTGTTTGGAAACATTACTGGCGTACCGCCAACTGATGTTGTCATTATTGGAGCAGGAACTGTAGGCGAATTTGCAGCAAAAACAGCTGTTGGTTTGGGAGCACATGTCAAAGTTTTTGACAATTCGATTACCAAATTGCGTCGTTTACAAAACAATTTGAACCAACGCGTTTTTACTTCTACCATTCAACACAAATCACTTTTAAAGGCATTGCGTCGTTGCGATGTTGCTATTGGCGCCATGAGAGGAAAAGATCGTTGTCCAGTTGTAGTTACTGAGACTATGGTCGAACACATGAAAAAAGGTGCCGTTATTGTAGATGTAAGCATTGATACTGGTGGTTGTTTTGAGACTTCAGAAATTACTACGCATGAAAAACCAACCTTCATAAAAAATAATGTGATTCATTATTGTGTGCCGAATATTCCTTCTCGTTATTCAAAAACGGCTTCACTTTCAATAAGCAATATTATTACGCCTTATTTAATCCAAATTGCTGAAGATGGCGGAATTGAAAGTGCTTTGCGTTGCAATAAAGGATTAAAAAATGGGGTTTATATGTACCACGGCATCTTAACTAACAAAGCCATAGGCGATTGGTTCAACCTTCCAGACAGCGATATTAATTTAATCGTTTTTTAAAGTCGGAACTCCTAAATTATTGACTACTTTGATTTATCTTTGCAAAAAAAATTAAAATGAAGTTTTACCAACGTTTTGCTTATTATCTTATCGGTTTTGTTATAGGATTATTTTTTGTTTCTATGGTATTATCTGGCAAAGATGTACGTTGCAATTACATGCCTAATGCTAGAGTTTTAAATAACTTACGAAACAAACCTTTCAATTACAGCATCGAAGCATCTCGAAAATTATCGGAAGATTGGATTGATACTGTAGATATAAAAAACACCTTGACACATGGTGATGTCGATTTTGACAAAAGCAATGTTTCCTACCAAAAAGGAAAATTATACATCATTGAAGGGCAAACTGCCAAAAAAGACACCATCACTTTGCGTATTATTAATTATGAAAACAAAGCCGTTTTAGAGGATATCATTCGAAAAAAATAAACACTTATTTTTTTCATAAAGAATTCCAATTTTCAGCTTTGTGCCAATTGATTTATTTAAATTTGTAAATAAATCATTCCTATGTCGTCGATTCCGAATCAATTCAACACTATTAAAAAATTAGGCAATGCCTCGATATTGATTGGTTTTTTAGCTTCCTTTTTAGCCTTATCTCTGAAACGAATTACCGAACGTTTCGAACATTTGTTATTCACAAAAGCTACTGATTTTAATCTTTACTTCTTCGTATTTCCACTTATAGGCTTAACCGTTATTTATTTTTTACGGAAGTATTTATTTAAAAATAAAGAAAACAAAGGTATAAAAGAAATCTTCGAATGCTTGTCATCGACATCCAAAAAACTCCCTTTATATAAAGTTCCTTCTCATTTTATCAATGGTTTACTAACCGTTATTTTTGGAGGTTCAACTGGTATTGAAGTCTCAACTGTTGTTGCTTCTGCAGCCATTGGCTCGGTGGCACAACAAAAAGTAGGTTTTTTAAACCGATACAAAACACCACTTATTTGTGCTGGAGTTGCAGCTGGAATAACCGCTTTATTTTGCAGTCCGATTGCCGGAATTTTATTTGCTTTAGAAGTCATTTCACGAAAAGTAACAAAACTCATTTTAATAACAACAATCATAGCCGTTTCAGTGGCTTCGGGTTTGATTTATTTATTGGATGAACCCACATTATTTTCGATTGCAATTACCACTTGGCATTTTCACGCAATTCCCTATTTTATTCTTTTGGGAATATTGGCAGGTATGAATTCGGTTTTTTTAACCAAAAGTGTTTTATTTATCAAGAATCAATTTAGTAGAATTACAAACCCAATTTATAGAATCTCATTTGGAGTAGTCCTAATTGGTAGTGCTATTTATTTTTTCCCAGTGTTGTATGGCGATAGTTATCATGGCGTGAAAGAAGTATTGGCGCATCCAAATACGACTTTTTCATTGTCGTTTTTTCTTTCGGTTATTGGAATTCTACTTTTAAAACCCATCGTAACTTCGGTCACATTAGCTTCTGGTGGCGATGGAGGTGTTTTCGCTCCAAGTATAGTTATTGGTGCATTTCTCGGATTTTTTGTTGCCACATTTGTCAATACGTTTTTTAATGCCAATGTGATTCCGATTAACTTTATTCTTATTGGAATGGCAGCGGTATTAAGTGCTAGCATTCACGCTCCTTTTACATCCTTGTTTTTAGTTTGCGGAATTAGTAACGATTATACTTTGTTTCTTCCGATATTGTTGGTTTGTTTGATTTCAAAATTTGTTGCCAAAAATATTTATCCTTATACCGTTTATTCGTACTCACAATTAGCAAAATCTTAAAAGTATGCCGATTAAAAGAATCAAAAGAAGTTATCGAAAAACAAGGTACATTTTATACAAGGAGACTTTAATTGATTTTAAAGAACACTTCTGGGCATTTATCGGGTCGTTTGTTGGTATTGGAATTATCGCGTATTTGCAATCACAAACGCTTCCCAATTCGGATGTTGTGTATCTTATAGGTTCTTTTGGTGCGTCAAGTGTGTTGGTGTATGGCGTTATTCAGAGTCCGTTAGCGCAACCACGGAATTTAATTGGAGGTCATTTGGTTTCCGCTATTATTGGTGTTACTGTTCAACAATTTGTTCCCGATATTGTTTATATCACGGCACCATTAGCTGTATCGCTGGCAATTGTTGGTATGCAGATTACAAAAACATTACATCCACCAGGCGGAGCAACAGCTTTAATAGCAGTTACTGGTTCGGCTGCTATAAAAAATCTCGGGTATTGGTATGTGATTTCACCTGTATTGATTGGCGCTTTAATTTTACTTATTGTGGCGTTATTTTTCAATAATGTAACTTCAAAACGAATCTATCCGAATTCTAAAAAGTTTACTGCTTTTAGAAAGAATATTCCTTTCTTTCCAACGTATTTAAAATAAAAAATCCCCAATTTAGATTGGAGATTTTAGATTCTTATTTTATTTTTCTTCTGCTTCTTTCCGCTTTTAGTAAGTTGAGTTCCCTACTGGTTTGTCCGGCAACAGAAGTGTTTTCTTCTGCACGTCGTATTAAGTAAGGCATCACATCGCGAACTGGTCCGAATGGCAAATACTTGGCTACATTAAAACCGTGAGCCGCTAAATTATAACTGATATTATCACTCATTCCGTACAATTGTCCGAACCAAATTCGGCTATCGCTTTTAGAAATCCCCATGGAGGTTTGCATTTCCATCACTTTATACGAACTTTCTTCGTTGTGTGTTCCTGCAAAAATGGCCATTTTATCAATGTGTTCCATCATGTAATCGACAGCCAGATTGTAGTTGTCATCGGTAGCTTGTTTGGAAGCACAAATTGGTGTTGGATAACCTTTCTCTTCTGCGCGTTTGTGCTCTTTTTCCATATAGGCACCACGAACTAATTTCATTCCGATATAAAATCCTTCGGTTTTAGCTCTTTCGTGCAAGGCTTTTAAATAATCCATTCGATCCCAACGGTACATTTGTAATGTGTTGAAAACAATGGCTTTGTCTTTGTTGTATTTGCGCATCATTTCTTCCACCAAATCATCAGCTGCATCTTGCATCCAGCTTTCTTCAGCATCAATTAATAAAGCTACATCTTTAGCGTGAGCTGTTTTACAAATGATTTCGAAACGCTCGATTACTTTATTCCACTCGGTTTGTTCTTCGGCAGAAAGTGGTTGCTTCTCTCCTACTTTTGTATATAAATCCAATCGTCCTAAACCAGTTGGTTTGAATACTGCGAAAGGAATCGCTTGACGTTCTTTAGCAAATTCTACAGTTTTTAACGTCATTTCCAAAGCTGCATCAAATTGAATTTCTTCTTCTTTTCCTTCAACAGAATAATCCAAAACGGAAGAAACTCCCTTTGTGTACATTTTATCAACAACAGTAAGACAATCTTCTTCGTTTACTCCTCCACAAAAATGATCAAAAACAGTAGCTCGAATTAATCCATCTACTGGTAAATGAGCCTTTAAAGCGAAATTAGTAACTGCAGTTCCAATTCGGACTAAAGGTTCATTGGAAATCATTTTAAATAGAAAATACGCTCTATCGAGTTCGGTGTCACTTTTTAAGCTAAAAGCAACTTTAGTATCATTGAAAATTTTATCCATTAATATGAAATAAAGGAATAATTAGGAAGAGAAAATAACAAACAAAATTATTTGTTTGCTAAAAATGTACCCTCAGTAATATTAATTGTAGCTGCTCCATTAGGTCCAGAAAAATAAAAAGTACCTTTTACATATTCGTCGGTAACAGTCGTTATGTTGATAATACCTTGATCTGCTAGTATATCAATATTGTTTCCTTCAGATATAAAATAAGCTCCGTAGGTATCGTCATCAGAAGGTGTAGCCGTCACAAAATGAACTCCAACAGTTGGATATACTGGCATAAAAAGTGTAACGCCTAATCGATTCCCTGAACCTCCTTGAAAAGCATCCACAGTTTTATTGGTAAAATTAACAGTAGTTGGATTTTGCATCGAATATACTGTACCATTAAATTTAAACTTCATATGTAACTCACCTAATTCTTCAAATCCTAACGACTGTACAACATCGTCTTCACTACACGATACAGAAGTAATGGCTATAAAAAATACGGCTAAAAATGTTTTTGCAAAAGAAGAAATTGACTTATTCATTATACTATAAATTATAATCGATTTATGTTTGATTTTTA
>JAZKGN010000138.1:0-8284 GCA_040385945.1 Bacteroidota bacterium | reverse complement strand
TCCAGTGAACAGCAATGTTCGTGCGGGTTCAAGTCCCGCTCTGAGTACAAAAGCTCCTTTCTTTATGATTGGAGCTTTTTTGTTTTTATTATAGGTTATAAAAAAAACTCTCAATCTAAAAAATGGATTGAGAGTTTTTTATTTATACCCTACCAAAAATAATGGCAAGTCATAAAATGAAGAAAGCCATCCGATTGGATGGCTTTAAAATTCTTAAAAACAATTAGTTTCTAATTATTTTTTTACTTCTTCTTTAGCAGCTTCAACAGCTTTACCAGCTTCTTCAACAGCAGCAGCAGCAGTGTCAACAGCAGCAGCAGCAGTGTCTAAAGCAGGAGTTTCAACAACAGCAGCTGTATCAACAGCAGTTGTGTCAGCAGCAGCATCAGCGTTAGCATCAGCTTGTTTACAAGATACTACAGTTAATGCAGCAACGATAGCTAAACTTAAAAATACTTTTTTCATCTTAATTATTATAAAAGGTTAATTATTAATTCGGAGCAAAGATATAAATTTTTTTAATTAGAAAAACTTTTATTTAACTTTTTTTAAAATTTTATCTTCGAATTCCGCAAAACTTATTTACAAACTTCGTGCCAAACTCTTAAAATATGTTAAAATTATTTTTTCTTAGCTGGGTAGATGATTTTCAACTCCTTAATGATGTTTTGTGCTCCAGCAAATTTATCAATGATGAACAATACATAGCGTGCATCAACCATTATGTTTCTGCAAATGTCTGGAGAGTAGTAAATATCACTCATCGTTCCTTCCCAAACCCTATCAAAATTCAATCCAATTAAATTTCCTTTTGCATCCAAAGCTGGACTACCGGAATTTCCTCCAGTTGTATGGTTGGTTGCTATAAAACAAACTGGCATTTTTCCGTTTACACCATATTTTCCGTAATCTTTAGTGTTGTACAAATCGATTAGTTTTTTAGGAACATCAAATTCGTAATCGCCAGGAACATATTTTTCCATAACACCTTCAAGTGTTGTGAATGGCTCATAATATGTGGCGTCGTTTGGTTTGTAGCCTTTTACTTTTCCGTAGGTAACACGCAATGTGCTGTTGGCATCTGGAAAAATGCGAGCCGATTTCGGACTCAATTCTAAAATCGCTTTCATGTAGGTTCGTTGTAACGCAATGTTTTTTAAATTTAATTCGTCGTATTTCGAAGCCACATTTTTAGTATACGCCTCTGCCATTGATTTGATTACTTGATAACCTTTGTCGCTGTTCATTCTTTCAATAACGGCTTTCGAATCGCCTTCCAACAATTGTTGGAAACCATTTAGTGAAGTTAATTTTGAACTTTCAAAAATGGCCGACGTTAATTTTGCAGCATCAATATTCAACAAAGGACCAGGTAAGAATTGCTTTGGCGATTTTGTACTGTACAAATGAATCAATTGCTCAAATACGTTTTTATCTACGTCAACATTGTAGTCTTTGTAAAAATCGGCAATTCCACTCGAAAGATTATTCTTTCTATCGGTAAAAGATTGCTCGCCTTTGGTAGCTAAAATTTGCTCTAATTGGTATAATTTGTAGCCAACGCTAAGTAGTTCAGAATTTCTCAACGCCACTTCAGTGAAATAATCTCTGGCCAAAGCATAGTCTTTAATTTCGGTGTAATTCTTTTCAAAATCAGCCAATAGGTTTCCGTATTCCGCTTGTTTTCCTGCTTTGATGACTTTTTGTTGAAATTCGGCTTCGAACTTTTTCTTTACTTCAACAGCATTTGATTTCTTCAAACCTTTGGTTTCTCCAATCCATTTTTTCCAATAATTCGCTACACTTGCATATTTTGAAGCGTATTGAATTTTGATGGCTTGGTCTTTTCGCATAAAGCGATCTTGTACTTTTAAAGCAGCATCACGGACTTCAATTTTTGCTGGATTTAAAGTTGTTACAATTTGATCAACAGCAATTGCTGGTAAATATTCTTGTGTTCTTCCAGGATAACCCATAACCATGGTAAAATCGTTTTCTTTCAATCCTTCAATCGAAATTGGTAACGAATGTTTTGGTTTGTACGGAACATTATCTGCTGAATACACCGCTGGGCGATTGTTTTTATCTGCATAAATTCTAAATAATGAAAAATCTCCAGTATGACGTGGCCAAACCCAGTTGTCGGTATCGGAACCAAATTTTCCTATCGAACTTGGTGGCGCACCAACCAAACGAACGTCTTTGTAACTTTCTACTACAAATAACAAGTATTGATTTCCGTCATAAAAAGTTCTAACACGGTTTTCTTGCCATGATTCTTTAGCCGAATTTTTAACTAAATCACCTATGTTTTGTTGAATTTTCTTTTGCTTATCGGATTCTGAAGTTAAGGCTGCTGTTCCTTCTAAAATTTTAGAAGTAACGTCTTCAATTTTTACAACAAAAGTGACTTCCAAATCCTTGTTTACCAATTCATCTTCCATCTTGTAGGCCCAAAATCCGTCTTGAAGATAATCATGTTCTACAGTCGAATGGTTTTGAATGATGTCAAATCCACAATGGTGATTGGTCAAAATCAATCCTTTATCCGAAATAACTTCAGCCGTACAACCGCCATTAAATTGCGGAACAGCATCTTTTAAACTCGATTTGTTGACCGAATAAATATCTTCGGCTGTGATTTTCATTCCAAGCGCTTTCATTTCCGATTCGTTCATCCCTTTTAATAAAGACGGAATCCACATGCCTCCTTGTTGCGCTTGAACTTGGACAACGAAGAGTACTAATAGTAGTTTTATAAATTTCATAGTTAAAATAATTATAGCAGTGCAAGTTAGTATTTTAGATTTTTTATAAAATCAATTTAAGGTTTCATTAAGAATATGTTTTAAAATGACTTCGGTAGCACCTTTATTCATTTGAACAAAAGTACTACAAATATGACCTTTTTCGTAACGAATTGTAGTGTCAGAAAGTAAAGTATCGAAAGCTGTATTTAATTCGTTTTGGATGGAAATGGCGACACATCCTTCCAAATTAACCAAGGCTGTTGCTTCCGAAAAATGCGAATAATTGGGTCCGATAACAATCGGAATACCAAATGTAGCTGGTTCTAAAATATTATGAACACCTGGATTACCAAAGCCACCACCAACATAAGCAATGTCGGCATAACTATAAATTTTGGTTAGAATTCCGATAGTGTCAATAATAAAAACTTGAAATTCAGATAGATTTTGGTTTTCCTTTTCAGAAAATAAAACCGTTGATTTGGTGATTTGCGATTTCAAATCGGCAATTTGATCGGCTTTTATATTGTGTGGCGCAATGATGAATTTTACATTGTTAGCCGAATTGTTGATGTAATTTACCAACAAACTTTCGTCCTTTGGCCACGAACTTCCTATCACAATTGTTGTTTGATTGTTTTTGAATTGCTCGATAAAATCTAACGAATTGTCTCTTTCCAAAACTGCAACCACTCTATCAAAACGCGTGTCGCCAGAAATTTTTACATTGGCAAATCCGAGTTGCAATAACAGTTTTTTAGAGCTTTCGTTTTGTACAAAAAAGTAATCAAAACTGTTTAAAGCATTTCTGTAAAAGCCGCCATACCATTTAAAGAAGGCTTGATTTTCTCTGAAAATTCCAGAAATTAAATAAGTAGAAATTCCCGATTTTTGGAGTTCGTTCAAATAATTCGGCCAAAATTCATATTTGATAAAGAAAACCATTTCGGGATGTACTGCTTTTAAAAAGCGTTGTGCGTTCGACTTAGTATCTAAAGGCAAATACACCGTAGCGCCAGCAATGGTATTGTTTTTTCGCACTTCATAACCCGACGGCGAAAAGAAAGTAATTACAATTTTATGATTCGGAAAATGATGCTTGATTTTTTCTATAACAGGTAAGCCTTGTTCGTATTCACCCAACGAAGCTGCATGAAACCAAATGGTTTTGTCGTTTGTGTTGATTTTGCTTTGCAAGGTGGAGAAAACATTTTTTCTGCCGTTGACAAAGAGTTTCATTTTCGGACTGAATAGCGCCAATAGTTTTATTAGTTGTGAAGCTAAAACAGCGAATAAATTATATATTTGAATCATTATAATTTTTTGAGGTTATAAAAGTACGATTGTTTAAATAAAATTTAAAATAAATATGGACCGTAATCAAAAATCAACCCTTTCCTTTTTTATCTTCTTTTTTATAATGATGGCTGTAATGAGTTATTTTAACAATAAAGATTTTGGATGGAAGAACATTTTTGCAGCTTTTATTGGAGCTACAGTAGGCAGTTTGGTGTTTTATTTTTTTAACAGGATGTCGAATAAAAATCAAGCCAAATAATTTAAATTATTAGTATTTTTGTACTTCATAAATTATTCTCATGAGAAAACTACAAATGGTTGACTTAAAAAGTCAATACGAAAAAATAAAAGACGAAGTGAATGCTTCCATTCAAGAAGTTTTAGAAACGAATACCTATATAAACGGACCTCTAGTTCATCAGTTTCAGAAGGATTTAGAAGATTATTTAGGAGTTAAACATGTCATTCCTTGCGCCAACGGAACCGATGCGTTGCAAGTTGCCATGATGGGATTAAATCTTCAACCAGGTGATGAAGTTATTACAGCCGATTTTACTTTTGCAGCTACTGTAGAAGTGATTGCCTTGTTACAATTGACTCCGGTTTTGGTGGATGTGGATATGAATAATATGAACATTTCTCTTGACGGAATTCGAAAAGCGATTACTCCAAAAACCAAAGCTATTGTTCCAGTACATTTGTTTGGACGTGCAGCCAATATGGATGCAATTATGGAAATTGCAAACGAACACAATTTGTATGTTATTGAAGATAATGCACAAGCTATTGGCGCCGATTATACATCGAAAGATGGTTCGAAAACAAAAGTTGGAACCATTGGGCATGTAGGAGCGACCTCGTTTTTCCCTTCAAAAAATTTAGGATGTTATGGAGATGGCGGAGCGATTTTTACCAATGACGATGCTTTAGCGCACACTTTGCGTGGTATTGTAAATCACGGAATGTACGAACGATACCATCACGATGTAGTAGGAGTGAACTCACGCCTTGACAGTATTCAAGCGGGTGTTTTAAAAGCAAAATTACCTCATTTAGACACGTATAATAAAGCACGCCAAGAAGCCGCCAGAAAATATTCGGCAGCACTTAATGTGCATCCAAGTATTGTGGCACCAACCATTTGTGATAATTGTGATTGCCATGTTTTTCATCAGTATGTCATCCGAATCACCAATGGAAAACGCGATGGTTTGTTGGCACATTTGCAAGGTAAAGCCATTCCGTGTGCCATTTATTATCCAATTCCGTTACACAGTCAAAAAGCCTACGCCGATTCACGATACAAAGAAGAAGATTTCCCTGTTACCAATCAATTGGTGGATGAAGTAATCGCTTTGCCAATGCATACAGAGTTGGATGACGAGCAGATTACATTCATTACGGATAGTGTTTTAGAATATTTAAAATAAAGGGTTATTCGATAATTTGGTTATTTTTCAATTCGAATAACCAAATTAACAAATAACCAAAAAAGCTCAAAATGAAAATAATAGTAACCGGAGGTTTAGGTTTTATAGGTTCGCATACGGTAGTAGAATTGCAAAATGAAGGTTTTGAAGTAGTCGCTATTGACAATCTTTCCAATTCATCAGAAGATGTTTTAGATGGTATTGAGCGAATTACAGCTAAGAAACCCATCTTCGAAAAAATAGATTTGCGAGACAAAGCATCGGTTCAAAATGTATTTAAAAAACACAATGATGTTGTTGGAGTAATTCATTTTGCTGCATCCAAAGCCGTTGGCGAAAGTGTCGAAAATCCGTTGTTATATTACGAAAATAACATCAATACCTTGGTGTATTTGTTGCAAGAATTGAAGGAATTGCCAAAGGCAAATTTTATTTTCAGTTCCTCGTGTACGGTGTATGGTCAAGCCGAAAAAATGCCGATTACCGAAGATGCTTCTGTACAACCAGCAATGTCTCCGTATGGAAACACCAAACAAATTGGAGAAGAAATCATACAAGATGTTGCAAAGGTAACCAATATCAATTCGATTTTATTGCGTTATTTTAATCCGATTGGAGCGCATGAAACGGCTGAAATAGGAGAACTTCCTCTTGGAATTCCACAAAACCTAGTGCCTTTTATTACTCAAACCGCTATTGGATTACGTGAAAAACTATCGGTTTACGGCAGTGATTATGCAACTCCAGACGGAACAGCAATTCGCGATTACATTCATGTAGTCGATGTAGCAAAAGCACATGTCGTGGCACTCAAACGTTTGTTAAACAAGCAAAACACCCAAAAAGTTGAAACTTTCAATCTCGGAACTGGAAAAGGAAGTTCGGTTCTTGAAGTGATTACCGCTTTCGAAAAAGTATCCAATCAAAAACTAAAGTATCAAATTGTCGGAAGAAGAGAAGGAGATATTACATCAGCTTATGCTAGTACCGATAAAGCCAATACCATTTTAGGCTGGAAAGCCCAATTAACTTTGGAAGATAGTTTGGCTAGTGCGTGGAAATGGGAACAAAAAATCAGAAGCTAACCTACTTTAAGCCTTCTGAAAAAATAAACATATGAACCAAAAATCCGATTTTAAATTACTTTTTAGTCTCATTGTAGTTGGAGTAGTTTGGGGAACCACTTATTTAGGAATTCGGGTTGCAGTCGAAACTATGCAACCTTGGTACATTACGTCTATCCGACAAGGAATTGCAGCCTTAATTGTTTTGTCCATTTTACTTTTCAAAAAAGAATTGTCTTGGATTGGTTGGAACAATTTTAAATACCAATTCATTCCTGCTATTTTGATGATTGTTATAGCAAATGGATTTACCACTATTGCAGAAAAATCGGTACCGAGTGGATTAACATCCATCTTGAGTGCACTCTCTCCAGTTGTTATTTTTATTATTGGAATTGCATTTAGTATAGAAAAACCAAGTGTAAAAGGATTCTTAGGAGTTCTTTTAGGGTTTTTAGGGGTTCTTTTTATCTTCAGAGATGGGTTGGATGATATTCTCGATCCCAATTATAAAACCGGAATCCTATTTCTTAGTATTGCTATTTTAAGTTGGTCATTCGGAACAATATATTCTAAAAAACACATTAATAAATCGAATAATATTGCGTTGAATTTGTTTTATCAATTCACAATAGCCACGCTTATTCAGTTGGTGCTTGCCTTGGTATTATCACCCAATGTGGATGTGAATCAATGGAGTTTTAGAAGTATGGCGGCAACGTTGTATCTAGCAATTTTTGGTTCGGTCTTGGCATTTTTCTGTTACCATTATGCCTTAAAAAGAGTTACAGCATTACAAGTATCAATTCTGAATTACATAAATACCATTATCGCGGTTTTCTTAGGTTGGTTGTTGTTGGATGAGGTGATTACACTCGATTTTATTGTAGCAACACTTTTAATTATTGCTGGCGTTTTTATAATCAATTATAAAAAGACTCGAAACGACACCAAATAAAAAATCCTTATAAAAAGTGTTATAAGGATTTTAATAAATTATTTTTTTGATGCTTCTTTCAGCTTCTCTGCTGCTGCGTCCATTTTTTCGGCACCTTTTTCAAGAGCTTCACTCGTTTTTGCTTGAGTTGTATCGATTACTTCTTCAGCTTTGGTTTTCAACGTGTCGATGTTTTGTTTTACATCTGAAGTTACTGCTTCAGCAGCTTCTTCAACTTTTTCTTTTGTTTTGTCTTGGCATGATACCATAGCAACAGCCATAAAGACGCATGCTAAAATTGTTTTGTTCATTTTTTTAAGGATTAAGGTTAATAATGATTTCGACAACGCAAATCGAGTGCCAAAAAATTTTAATGATTAATTTTACTTTCTACTATTTAATTTGCAATAGTAAATTAGGGTTTGGACAATTCTCCGAATAAAAAGTAACCTCTTTTTCGCTACAAACTCCAGGATAATCGCCCGCTTTATTTTGGATGTCAATAATTATCTGAAAATGCAAATGCGGTGCATAATCTCCGTTTACCGGCGACGCACCTAAAGTAGCAATAGTTTGTCCCCTTTTTACAAGAGCACCGACTTTTTTATCAGACAAACTATCCAAACTCAAATGACCATACAACGTATAGAACGTTTGATTTTGCAATTGATGTTCTATAATAATCGTCGGACCATAATCGCCAAGTGCTGTATTGTTTTGAAAACTGTGAATTTTTCCGTCCAATGCTGCCAAGACTTTCGTTCCGGCTTTTATCCATAAATCCAAACCAATGTGAATGTTGCG
>JAZKGN010000137.1:0-7271 GCA_040385945.1 Bacteroidota bacterium | reverse complement strand
CTTCTACTATCCAAAACATTGAGCAAATTGACCGAGGTTACGAGAGAATCGATGAGCGATTGAGAGCTTTAGGTGCGAATATTGTTCGTGTGTAATTTAAGAATATAGAAAAAAAATATAGAGGCGCTTCATGTGCCTCTTTTCATTTTGAATGTATGGAAACCTATGTAATCGTTTTTCTGTGTATTGCTGCTTTCTTCGCCGGATTTGTCGATGCTATTGTGGGCGGCGGTGGATTGATTCAAACGCCGATTGCCATGATATTATTACCTAATTTGGCAGTTTCCTCTATCATTGGCTCATTAAAAATACCAGCGTTTAGCGGAACCAGTTTTGCGGCTTTTCAGTATTTGAAAGAAGTAAAGATGAACTGGAAGCTACTTTTTATAATGGCTGTCGTAGCTTTTGCTTCAGCTTTTTTAGGTTCGCATTTGTTAACTTTGGTAAGCAATGATTTTATGAAACCCTTGCTGTTGGTTATTTTGGTTTTGTTGGCGATTTACACCTTTTCTAAAAAGGATTTCGGTCAGCATAAAGCGAAAGAAATAACACCACAAAAGCAACTTTTCTTAGCGGTGTCAATGAGTCTTTGCATTGGTTTTTATGACGGATTTATTGGTCCAGGAACAGGAAGTTTCTTAGTATTTGGTTTTGTAATTGTATTGGGATTTGATTTTCTTCACGCTTCGGCAAATGCCAAAATGGTGAATCTGGCAACCAATTTTGGTTCGATTTGTCTCTTTATTTTAAAAGGAAAAATCATCTGGGCAATCGCAATTCCGATGGCAATTTGTAATGCGTTAGGAGGTTGGTTGGGAGCAAAACTAGCCATTAAAAAAGGCAACGGATTTATACGTGTTTTCTTTTTAGTTGTGGTTATTGGAACGTTACTTCGTTTTGGATATGATGTGTTTTTTAAATAATTACCATTCGCTATAAACAACAGAATCATTTACTGTAAGATGAGTAATGTGTTTTGATGTTGTTCCAAAACGAGTTAAAGGCGACCACGATTTAGCATAAAACAGCGTAATTTTTTTTCCCTCAAAATCGCTTTTCGCTTTGTTTAATTCAAATCCGTTTTCAAATCCTCTATTGATGTAATAAAAGGCTTTGTCGTTTTCTAATTTGAAAACAACATCCTTAACGCCACCTTCACGTATGTTTTTTACTATTCCAGAAACGGCAACGCTATTTTCTTTTGCAGGGTTAATTGGCATAAGTGCCAAGATAAAAAAAGCAATGATGATGATAAGTAAAACGTAATGAATCTTTTTCATAGTTTTGATTTTTAGTTACTTATCAAAACGAACAAAATCAATTTTTATTACTCAATTATATCCAAAAACTTCAAACCAAAAACCACAGCATCACCTTGATATCCATCTTGGTACGAACGAACATAATCAACACGTAAGAACTTCAGTTTCCCAAACCCCAAGTTATCCAAACCAATGGTAAATTCTTGGTACGGTTTTCTGTCTGGGATGGCTAAATTGTGGAATCCCAACACCAACTGCGATTGTAATTTATTGAGCAGCGGAATCTTATTCATAAAATACCCTTTGTCATTGTGCTCCATATGCGTTTCAAAATAACTATCGTTCGTACTCGCCGAATAATAAGGTAAATTGTTAAACACATTGGTGTAATTGCCTCCGCCTGAAAAATGTGTTTGATTTCCGTTGAAATGTTTGTAATCTACAAATGAGATGTTTTCTGCGTTATTGAATTTTCCGCCTTTGACATTCATTTCCAAAATACCTTTATTTCCCAGGGTAAGATCGTAAGTCACTCTTGCGCTGAATAAATCGTATTCGTATTTTTTATCATTGGAAGCAAACGCTTTTTCATATCCTAAATAAATCGTTGGATAATCACCGTTTCGAAGATTGAATTTCCCGTCAGGACGTGTCCAATACTGTTGTCCGAAATTAATTCGTGCCAACAAAGCTCCTTTTGCCAAATTGTGTTTTTCAAAAGCAGGCGTTTCAAAATCAAAAGGCAATAACGGATTGTTAGACGTATAAATATCATCGGTGCTAATGGCACTATGAAAAGCAGTATTTTTTAAAGGTTTTCTTTCCGAATATTCGAAATTGGCATTCAGATTAAATCCGTTGATGACTTCTCTTCCAAAATTGATGGCAGCATAATTCTTTTCATAAAGCTTCATGAAATTGTTCTTGAAAAACAAAGTCGCTGTCGAGTTAATAATATCAGAAATCGGATTGGAAGCATTGAATTGATTAACGCTACTTCCACCAAAAATACTCAAGGTACTGTTGTTTAAATTATTGAATTTTCGACTGTAACTCGCAGTTGCTCGCAGTTTGTTTTCCGAAAAGCCATAATCAAAACGAGTTCCAATTGACGTATACGTTCGTTTATCTTCGTCTCTTTTTAGATACGAAAAACCAACTTGCGTTTTCCAACCTTGAACGGTGTTGAACGAAGTGTTTCGTATTGGTCCGTCATAATTCAACGACCATTTTTTAAACGAATTACTATGTGTATGTCCGAAAATAATGTTGGAGATGCTAAACTTATTTCGTTTGGTATCAATAGAATCAAGGTATTGTTGCGATTTCTTTTTGGTTTGAAGTACATCTTTCTTCAAATAATCGGTAGTTTCTTCGGCTGTTAATGGCACAGGACGAATGTTATTCCAAAAGGCATCATCTTTTTTGTTAGCACTTTCTTCATATTTCAACACTTCGTTGGTAAATGTTTTTTTGTCGAACTTCTCTGGAAATTCAAAGTTGGAAAATACATAAGTAAACCGTCCGTTCATTTTTAGACTTAAAATCCCTGCTTCAAAGTCGATGGTTTGTGTGTTTTTTATCCACATCTTATTAATCGTATTGTAGCTAAAATTCTGCTTCAAGTTCAAGGTGTTCAAAGCGGGCGTTTGCATTTGATTTCCTTTTATCGATAAATCGACAGCGTAAATCGCCCAACTATCATCCACAATATAGATAAAACCTTCCATTACAGGTTCATTGGTTCGTTTGGGAGTGACTTTAATTTTGTTGATGATTTGATTGTTTTCGTCGGCAAACGAACCTTCAAATTTGTATTTGTAATAGTTAAAAGCACCTTCAGCAATTGGTGAAACAACATTGACATTAAAGTCGACATAGTTGTCATAAAAATCAAAATTTGCCGAAGCCGCGTTATTAAAGCTAAAACCACTGTCGTTGCCACTCACTTTGGAAGCAATAATGGTTTCTTTCATTTGATCTGGTTTTTGGAAGTCGATTCGAGAAACCGTTTCTGACAAATACAAAATGCCACTTCGAGTAGAATCGATGATGTCATCAAACATGTCGATTTTTTGTCCCAATATCTGTTTCGGTAATTCTTTCACTCTAAAAATACCTCTCGAATAGAAGTCGGCACTGTATTTACCTGTTTTTTTAGAATTTTCTTTTCGGTTGGCAATGGCTTTTCTTATGATATCATTGGCTGGATTGTCTTTTTTGGAGATAAGTACTTCATTGAGCTCGATGTTTTCTTCAACAAGTGTTACGTCTATCGTTTGAGGAAACGTTTCGATGTTCATCACTTCTTTGTGGGTTTTATAGCCTAAGTATTGAAATAAGATGGTGTAATTGCCTGCTTTTTTTACATTCAATTCAAATTTACCTTGATCGTTGGAAGTCGTACTTATATAGGTGTCTTTTACATAAATGTTGGCAAAAGCTATCGGATTGCCTTTATCGTCTTTAATGGAGCCTTTTATTTGTGCGAATAAACTAATAGACAATAGTAAGAATAGGAGAGTAGTGTTTTTTTTCATTTGATTGGTTGATGATTTTTATGGTTTATTGCACTTTTATAGTGCGATTTATCTAGAAATTATATGCATACTAAGTAAACGACAACAACGCCAATTCATAACTCTTCAAACCAAAGCCAATAATTACACCTTTAGCATTAGGAGAAATAAACGATTGATGGCGAAAGGTTTCTCTAGAAAAGGTATTGGAAATATGGACTTCAATCACAGGTGTGGTTATGGCTTTAACGGCATCGCCAATACCAACAGAAGTATGCGTGTAAGCAGCAGCGTTTAGTATAATTCCGTCATAAGTAAAACCAACTTCTTGCAGCTTGTCTATTAATTCGCCTTCAATATTACTTTGAAAGTAATCCAATTGAACGTTAGAATAGTTGGTTTGCAACTGTTGTAAATAACTTTCAAAGGTTTCGTTTCCGTACACTTCGGGCTCTCTTTTTCCTAATAGGTTTAAATTGGGTCCGTTAATAATTAGTATCCTCATGTTGTTTTGTTTTTACTTTGTTCAGTTCAGTCTAATGTTCTTGTGTCAGTAAAATTAAAAAAAGACCAATATAAATAAATGAGTTTTAGAAAAGATTGTGAATAAATCTTATTTTGTTTGACTTATGTCGGTTTTCAGGATTTATAATTCCTAAATTTTACTTAAAAACTGTAAAATACAGCATTATTTTTTTTCTGTCTAAAGTGCTTATTATTACTATATAAGCAAATTAACGGTCAATTTTCTTAACATGTTATTAACAATTGCATCCCTTTAAGGCTAGCAAAACAAGGGATTGTTAATAACTATGTTGATAACAATGACTTTTTCCTTGGTAGATTGAATTTTTTGATTTTATCTTTGTGGCATTAATTTTAAACAAAATAAACATGAAAAAAATTATTTTTACAGTAGCTGCAATATTCGCTTTCGGATTTGCTAACGCTCAAGAAAAGAAAGAAGCTTCAGCATTTGGTTTTTCAAAAGGGAACATTATGCTTGAAGGTAATTTAGGTTTCTCTTCATCTACTGAAACTGACTCATTTGGAGGAAGTGATATTGAAGAAGATAAAACTAGTTCAGTAAACTTTAATCCTAAAGTTGGTTATTTTTTAACTGATAAAATTGCTTTAGGAGTTGAATTAGGAATTGGTTCTAGTACTAATGAAAACACTCAATTTGGTTCTCCAGATGTTGTAACTGAAAACAAATCAAATTCTTTTGGTGCTGGTGTTTTTGCTAGATATTATTTCTTAGATTTAGGTGAAAGATTCAAAACATATGCTGAAGCAGGATTAGGTTTTGGTTCTTCTAAAAATGAAACTAACAGTGTTGAAACTTCAAATACAACTAATGTTGGATTCGGAGTTGATTTAGGTATCAATTACTTTCTTACACCAAGATTCGCAATTAACTTTGGTTTAACTGATTTATTAAGTTTTAATTCACAAAAAACTGAATTCCCAGGTGGAGGTGAAACTCAGTCAAACAATTTTAATGGAAACTTCAATGTTTTCAATAACTTTTTCAATACCGCACAATTCGGTTTGACTTACAAATTCTAATAACAAACTTTTTTGTTATACAAAGCCCCGCACAGCGGGGCTTTTTTTATTTTAACGAAAATTAGTACAAATTTATTTGCATATACTAATTACTCTATTACCTTTGCATCGTTAATTTTAAACAAAACAAAAATGAAAAAAGTAGTATTAACAGCTGTTGCTGTTTTAGGATTTGCATTTGCTAATGCTCAATCTCATCAAAAAGGAACAATGCAAGTAAATGTTATGGGTGGTTTCTTAACTGGAAGCGGATCAAGTCAAGATGACGCTGCTGGTTCGGAAAAAGGAAAATTTACCGCTACAGGTGGACAATTTGGAGCTCATTTCCAATACGGAATTGCTGAAAGCTTCAGTTTAGGTTTGGGTTTGGAAGGTGGAACTATTGTAGCTACACCAAAAGACAACAATGGTTTTGATACAACTGAGCCATCTATCAACACATTTAAAGTAATGGTTACAGGTAGATATTATTTCGTAAATAAAGAAAAATTCAACGTTTACGGTGGTCCATCTATCGGGTATACAACTGCTAAAGATGATACTGTTTATGGTATTGGTGGATTTGGTTTTGATCAAGAAACTAAACTTTCTGGTTTAAACTATGGTGTTAATGTTGGTGGTAACTACTTCTTTACTGACATCGTTGGTGTAATTGTAAACTTAGGTTACGAAGGAAATGGTTTGAAATCAACTACTACTTATGGTGATGGTTCACCTGAAGATACTGGAAAAACAAACATTGGTGGTGTGAAAATCATGGCAGGTCTTGCTTTGAAATTCTAATCTACATTTAGATTTATATTTAAAACCCCGTTTTACGGGGTTTTTTTTATTCCATTTTTCAAGTTACATTTGTGATTATGAAGTGGAATTCTCTTTTAAAAAGTTTTCAATCCTATCTTAAAATAGAAAGAGGCTTGTCGCAAAACACTATCGATAACTACACTTTTGATATCGAGCGTTTGTGTCAATTTTTAGAAGCCAATTCGATAGAAGTTTCGCCTACAAAGATTACCGAAGAAACCATTCAGCAATTTATTTACGCCGTTTCAAAAGAGCTGAATGCGCGTAGTCAGGCAAGAATCATTTCGGGCTTGAAAAGTTTTTTCTCTTATTTGATTTTTGAAGATTATCGTAAAGACAGTCCAATGGAGTTGATTGAAACGCCAAAAATTGGACGAAAACTTCCCGATACCTTGTCTATTGAAAATATTGATCAGCTTATTTCTGCCATCGATTTGACTTCCAATGAAGGCGAGCGAAACCGTGCCATGCTGGAAACGCTATACGGTTGTGGACTTCGGGTTTCTGAATTGACAACACTAAAAATATCCGATTTGTTTTTTGATGAAGGCTTTATTAAAATTACTGGAAAAGGAAACAAACAACGTTTTGTTCCGATAAGTGAAGCCACACAAAAATTCATTAATTTGTATAAAGATCAAGTCCGAATTCACAATCCCATCCAAAAGGGGCATGAAGACACCTTATTTTTAAACCGTAGAGGAAGACAACTTACCCGAGCGATGATTTTTACTATTATAAAAGATTTGGCTGTAAAAATCGATTTAAAGAAAAGCATCAGTCCACACACATTTCGACATTCGTTTGCAACACATTTATTAGAAAATGGCGCCGATTTACGAGCGATTCAATTGATGCTCGGACATGAATCGATTACCACAACTGAAATTTATGTGCATTTGGATAGAAAGCATTTAACGCAGATTATGAATAGTTTTCATCCACGTAAGTAACAAAGGATGGGTTGCGTTAGGGATTGCAACGAAAATCCTTTTTAGGATTGCCCAGAGCGGAGCGAAGGGAAAGAATCCTAAAAAGATTGCAGAGGAAAGCCCGACCCGCAGGGACACGAGGCTGCAAGCCGACTGACCGGAGGTAAACGCCATAAAAAAAACCT
>JAZKGN010000136.1:0-5303 GCA_040385945.1 Bacteroidota bacterium | reverse complement strand
TCTTCCCCTGTTGCAAATCTATTCGCTATACTAATTACTAATTTTGGGGGATAGGGTTTGCCTTCATGAATTACATCATAAGTACTGGAATTTCTTCCAGGCCTAATTCCTTCTCTATCTATCTCTTGAATTGCCGCAAGTATGTGTTCTCTATTAATTTGATCCATATTTATATTTTTAAGCCCTCCATTCGGCATATTGTCCTTCGGCTTGTTCCATTATTTCTTGTAGAATTGTGTTTAATTCTAAGATACTTACTTTCCCGCGTAACTCTTTTTTTACAGCCAATCGGATTCCAGCTTTGGCATCTTCTTTATTCATCCAGTCGAGTTGCAAGTTGCTTTTAACCGCTTTTACAACTGCATGTACAATATCCTGTATGGGTCCCGCTTCTTTTATAATTTCTTTTTTGGAAGCCAATATATCATAGAAAGCTAATTCTTCATCGCTCAATCCTAATTCCTTGTTGCGGTGATCTTCTTCTTGTAAATGTTTGGCTCTTTCTACTAATTCAGCAATTGTCGTATAGGAATCAATTGCGTTTTTATGGTAGTTATCTATAACTTTTTCTAACTCTTCTTTTAGCGAAGTATATTTCTTGATGTTTTTATGCAAACGCAATTTAACCTCATTCATTAATATATTCTTCAATAATTCTATTTTGATATCAATGCTGTCTTTTTCTTTTTTGGCTCCCAAAAGAAAATCTTCGTTCAAAATAGAAATATCAGCACGTTCTAATCCTGCCATTGCGAAAACATCCACAATATCATCTGATTCGATACTGCGACTTATTAATTCCTTGATCTGGTCTTTCTGGTTGGTTCGAGTTCCTTTTACAGATTTGGCATTGCGAATAGCTTTTGATAGATGTTGCATGAACAAAACATCAACGGAATATTCCTGAATTTCAGGTTGTGATTTTACGATAGACAATAATCCCGTTAATTTCTTTTCTTCCAGCATAAATTGATTTGCTGGTTCATCGTATTTGATAATACTGTTCAATGCTTTTTTTATCAAAAGGATTTTATCACTTTCACGCAATCCTTTCCAATTGGAATAATCAATATTTTCAGATACCAATCCTTTACAAATTTCCACCTGATTGTAGAACATTTCCAAAGCTTGATGCATATCTATTGTTGGCTTGCCATGACCACCACCGCCTGTGTATTTGGAAGTAGCTATTTTTAGTTGGTCGCCAATTCCAATATAATCGACAATAACGCCTGAAGGTTTATCTTTGAAAACACGATTGGTTCTGGTGATGGCTTGCATTAAGGTATGTCCTCTCATAATCTTGTCCACGTACATCGTATGTACACAAGGCGCATCAAAACCTGTAAGCCACATATCTCTTACAATCACAATCTGTAAGGGGTCATTGGGTTTGCGAAACCGTTTCTTCAAGGCTTCCGTAGCATCTTGTGTTCTAATGTGTTCGTTCCAAGCAATCGGATCTTTGGATATATTTCCTGTCATGACTACCGCAATTTCAGGGCATCCGTCAATAGCTTTCAAAGCGTCATACATTTTTACGCTATTGCGACGGCTCATACAAACCACCATAGCCTTTCCGGGTAGGGTTTCGGTACGGTTTTTATAATGCTTCATAATGTCAGTAGCAATTTTCTGAACACGATCTGCTGAACCTGCCGCATCTTCAATCGCTGCCCACTTCAGACTGCCATCGTCTTCCATTTCTTCGGTAATGGCATCTACTTCTGCATCAATATTTTGATTACCTAAATGCAGTTTTGCTAATCTCGGTTCGTAGTATATTGGAACGGTCGCTTTATCATTAACCGCTTGTTTGATGTCGTAAATGTGTATCGTTTCTCCAAAAACTTCTTGTGTATCGGCATCTTTGTTGTCTATTGGCGTTCCTGTGAATCCAATAAAGGAAGCATTGGGAAGTGCTTTACGTAGGTTAGAAGCAAAACCGTCCAGCAAACCGTATTGTGTTCTATGCGCTTCGTCAGCCATAACGATAACATTTTCCCTTTCAGAAAGTATTGGATGGGCTATTTCTCCCAGTTCGTTTTCGTTGCCTTGCTTCAATCGGAATTTTTCAATAGTGGTGAAAATTACGCCACCACTTCCTGCAGATAATAATTGGCGTAATTCATCCGTTGATCCCGCATGTTGCACATCACCAACCAAATCCTTCGCCAAGACAAAGTTTTCATACAATTGAAAATCCAAATCACTTCTATCAACCTGCACTACAATTGTTGGGTTTTTTAGCTCGGGTAAGCTTCGTAAGATTCCGGCATAAATAGCCATCGAAATACTTTTTCCGCTTCCTTGGGTGTGCCAAATTACTCCAATACGTCCATCTCCAAATGGTTTTATCGCTTTTTTAGCAGCTTCAACTGCAAAATTAACTCCAAAAAATTGATGGTATTTTGCTCCCTTTTTAATTAAGGATCCATTATGGTCTTCAAAAAAGACAAAGTTTTTAATGTAAGAAAGCAAACGGTCTTTGGGAAATAAACCAAAAAGTAACGTATGCATTTGGAAATCGTCCTCCACAATTTCTACACCGTTAGTACTTTTCCAAGCAGCATACCACTCTGAAGAACTGTTGAACATCCCATGTTGGGCTTCATTTCCGTCGCTTACTATCGTTAATGCATTGTATTCGAACAAGAGCGGAATATCTTTACGATAATGTTGTATTTGATTGAATGCCTCGTCAATTGTGGTATTTTCATCAAACCAGTTTTTGAGCTCAAACAATACTAGTGGTATTCCGTTGATATAAATAATAATATCAGGGCGGCGTTTATTTTTTCCAACAATACTAAACTGATTGACGCACCAAAAACTATTGTTTAACGGATTTTGAAAATCGATAGGGTAGATGTGGACTGCTTTTTCGTTGTTATCCGCATCTTTGTACTCATAGCTAATCCCTTTGGTAAGTTTAAGGTGAAAACTACGGTTTCTATAATCGATGTCAGCACCTATGTTATTACAGAAGTCAGCCACGGCAAGATCCTGAATTTCACTTGGTACTTGCGGATACTGCTTTACAATAAATTCTCGCAATTGGTCTTTTAGAATGACTGCATTCGCATTTTGAGGTAACTCATTTCCTTTTACATGCGTATAGCCTAAATCTTGTAACCATTCAATCGTAGCCTGTTCTATTACTGCTTCTGTGGTCATACCTTTTTATTGTAATTATTTTCCCCGTTTGAATGCTATAAATGCCAATTTATTTTCAACCTACTTTTTCTCCACAATACGGACAGGCAATCCAAAGTTTCTCCAAATTACTAAAACATTTTTCACAAGTAATTATCTTATCTACTACCGGTTTCATGGATTGACTCGTCTTAACCGTAAAAATTTCAGGTATTTCTTTTAAAAAACTCGATTCTTTACCTTTTTCTGTTAATAGAAAAAGTTTGTCTTTGGCTCTGGTGATGGCAACATAAAATAAGCGTCTTTCTTCTTCCAAAAGCAAATCATGATTAGCCGTTTTTATTACTTGAAAAATTCGGTCTTCTAACCAAATATCAGGGAAGCCACCACTTCCTTCTGTCAAGCCCAGTATAAAAACCGCTTTGGCTTCGAGCCCTTTTGAAGCGTGAATTGTTTTTCCCTGCACTTTTATGTTTTCGTCTTTGAAGCGAAAGAAGAATGGGGTATACATTTTGTTTCTGCGGTATAGAAATAAAATATCTTCATTTGTTAAGCCATCTGCTAATAACTCCTTTACTTTTTCAACACAGAATTGAATGTTATCTTTTTCATTATTACCGGAATAGACAACAATTTTATGTTCTGATTTTTTTGAGGAATGTATTTCTTTCTCTACTTTAAACTTGTTGTGTTTAATGACCTCGTTGCTCGCACCCACTATGTTTTGGGTACTTCGATAATTTTGATTGAGTTTTACCACTTTTGAATTGGGGAAGTAGTTTTCAAAGTCTACAATATAATCTACATTAGAGCCTCTAAACCCATAAATACTTTGCCAATCATCACCTACACAAAAAAGTTGTGTTTGATCCGTTAGTAAATGTTTGATTAATTCTACCTGTAAGTTATTGACATCTTGAAATTCATCTACTAAAATGTACTGGTATTTGCTTTTGTATTTGTTGGCAATATCCTCATGATTCTGAAATAAGGATGCACTCCTCGAAATTAAATCATTGAAATCTAAATAGGACTTGTTGGTGGTATATTGAATGTATTCTTTTACAACTGGTATTGCCAACTCATAAAAGTTTCTCACTCTTTCGTGTTGGTCTTTTCTGGCTTTTTCTAAAACAGAATCAGGGTTAATGTTTTCTACTTTAATCATGTCTGTAATGCGCATGATTTGCGAAACAAAGTCTTTTACACTGTCATGGTATCCGTTGAATTCTTCCCTAAAGGTGAGACAAACATTTTTATGATAATTTGTAGGCAATCGATTTTTTACAACTTTGTCTAATGTATGGTTAAACAAAGCAGAATCCTGGGTCATATAATCATACGTCTTGAAATAGAGTAGATTTGCTTTTTCAAACTGTTCTTCTTTCCCGTTTAAAGGATAACTTTTATCACTTACATGTTCAATGTAAAGATTGGCTTCTGGAATGAAAAAATCAGGACGAAAATCAAAATCTTTGACATTAAGTAGCGGTTCATATTCATATTTAATACTGTGTCTGTAAAACCAATCGGCAATGAATTGTTCTGATTTAGAACGAACTTTAGTTCCGTCTAATGAAGTGAAATACTTACCATCTTTCGGTAAATTAATGCCTTTGTTTTTATCTAAATGAATTTTATCAATAACATAATCTAGGATATATCGCTTGAGTTGAAGGAGATAATGAGTATCATCACATTGTGCAATTAAAAGTTTATGAACCACTTCAAAAACGGTTTCCGGTGCTACATGCTTTGAAAGTTCATCTTCCTCATCGCGCTTTTCATCCCCAATAATTCGAAATTTATTATCAAATTCATTGACACCATAATTGCGTAACACACTGTAACAGAAACTGTGGAAAGTTTTGACCGTTAAGCTGTCAATCCATTTGTAGTTTTTTTGTTGTAAAAAACGTTCCCGATCTTTTTCTGTTTTAGACAAACTCTTATCCACCAACATATTTTCATAATTGTTGGTTGTATCTGCCGAAATGATCAAGCGGTCTATCATTTCATTAGTAGCGTTCTTGGTAAAAGTAATGGCAAGAATACTCGATGGACTCACGCCTTTTTCCTCGATTAAATAGATGATTTTTTGTAAAAGTGTTTTCGTTTTTCCGGAACCTGCGCCTGCTAGCACTAAA
>JAZKGN010000135.1:0-10621 GCA_040385945.1 Bacteroidota bacterium | reverse complement strand
AATTTTTTATTGAACTTAGCTGTGATTTTTTCTACTAACACTTTACGCTGTTGGAACAGTTTCATATCGTGGTCACGAATAATCAACTCCAATTTGGTTTCTTCAATACTTCCTTGCAATTGTGTTACATGGAAAAACCCTTCATAACCTTTCGTTTCCTGAGGTGTTTCGCCTTTTGGTAATTCGTTGATGAAATCGTTGGCAAGCAACATCGAATTGATCATTTTTCCTTTGGCATAACCTGGATGCACGCTTTTTCCTTTGAATGTAATTTTCACACCAGCAGCATTAAAATTTTCATATTCTAATTCGCCAATCTGACTTCCATCCATAGTGTACGCCCATTCTGCACCAAATTTTTCTACGTCGAATAAATCGGCACCACGACCAATTTCTTCATCTGGAGTGAAACATATTCTGATTTTTCCGTGTTTGATTTGCGGATTTTTAATCATGAATTCCATTGCCGAAACAATTTCTGTAATTCCAGCTTTATCATCGGCACCCAATAAGGTGAGTCCGTCAGTCGTAATTAATGTTTGCCCTTTATACAAAAGCAAATCCGAAAAATAGCTTGGAGAAAGTACAATATTTTGAGCTTTATTTAAAACAATATCGCCACCATCGTAATTTTTTATAATTTGTGGATTGACATTGAGTCCAGTAAAATCGGGAGTTGTATCGTAATGAGAAACAAATCCAATCGTAGGAACATCTTGTTTTACATTGCTTGGCAAGGTTGCCATTACGTATCCGTTTTTATCAATAGTCACTTCTGAAAGTCCGATTTCTTTCAATTCTTTAACCAACATTTTAGCCAAAACCAATTGTTTTTTTGTACTTGGTGTCGTTGGTGAATTCGCATCCGATTCGGTATCAATTTTAACGTAACTGATAAAACGGTCAATAATATGTTGCATGATTTTTTTTTACAAATATAATTTTTTTGAGAAGAAGTCATTGCGAATTTTTGAAGCAATCTTCTACTGTTTTTGATTAAAGTATGTCGACCGATTTAAACATTGGTTGTCTTTTGCCATAGGTTAAACTTCGCCAAACCCATTCTACAGGTCCGTATTGAAAATACGTCAACCAAATCGTACTCAAAACAATTTGAAAAACAAATACTGCAATTCCGAAAAGCGTATAATATACAGGTCCGACTTGACCTCCATAATTCAATCCTACGCTCAGAAAGACAAAATTTCCAATGAGCGAATGCATGATGTAATTGGTAAAAGCCATTTTTCCAACAGGAGTTAAAATAAGTAGCAATTTGTGTCCGATTTTAGTTTGAAAACTCAACATCATCATACCAACATAACTCAATGCTAACGGCACAACACCTAAAGCATAAGAAATGGTTTCATACCAACCGTTGAGTTTTAAATTGTAATAATCACTTCCAGGTGCAGAAATGTATTTGGCTAGCATAAAGTTGGCTGGTAAACCTAGTACCAATCCAATGCCGATAGTCCAGTAGACAATTTTTTTATTTTTGTTGAGGTTTTTGTAAAAATCTGAACGACCAATAACATATCCAATTAGAAACATTCCTAGTACTTTCGGAATTCTACTCACGAAAAACAGGTAGCCGTAGCGATAGAAAAATCCGCAAACATTCAATTTAGCCACATCAAACCAATTGGCATTTTTAATGTAATTTTTAAAAGTTTCTTCACTATTTATTCCTAATAGTTCTCCTTCTAATTGATTCCCAGTTTTATATAAAAACTGAGCAGGATAATTCAGTATAGGATAATTCATTTTTAACCAATACAGTAGAATAGGAGACAGTATAAGTATAGCTGCAGTTATGAGTAAGGTTTTATTGGAAAATTTCCGAAAAGTCAACAATACAAATCCCAATAAAGCATAAAAGAAAACAATATCGCCTATCCAAATAAGCAAATGTAATGCGCCAAGTAACAGCATAATTAGCAACCTTCTTTTGATTGTGGATAATGAAGAAATGCCCATTTCTGAAGTTCTTTTTAGCTGTAATGCAATTCCCCAACCAAACAATAAACTAAAAATAGAATAGAATTTTCCTTCGATAAATAAAGTATGTAAAAATTCCATTACATCGTCCCAATAGTCAATAATCCACGGACTTACAATTTTGGCGTCGCCATCAAATTCACTAAATCCAGCTAAGTTGGCAATAAAAATACCTAGAATGGCAAAACCACGTAAGGCATCCATAAAGATTTCGCGTTCGTGATTTTTAATAGGTTTTAGTTTTTCCATGATTATTTTTTATGTGTTTTAATGTAATCAAATACCAAATTACAAAATGCATTGATTCCTTTTTTGAAAGCTTAACAGCAATAACAGTAGGATTGATTTTTTCATACTTTATTTATCGAATAAAATACACCTTTTTTATTTTATTGTTTTCGATGTGGTATATCGCTGTAGCTTCTTGAATTCCATTGGCAACTTGAACACGTTCTTTGTCGATTACAATATTTCCTTGAACGATTCGTCCTAATAGTTCACAGTGTAAATTGGGTGTTGATTCAAAGAATTTGGCATACCTAGTTCTCATCATTTCTTTTCCTTTATAAAATAATTTGTCAGGATAAGCGTAAAATTCAACATCATCTGCATACGGTTCTAAAAAGGCTTCAATGTTTCGAAGATTATAAGCATTCAACTGACGTTGTGCTAAAGCTTCGGGTGTTTCGGCAATTAAATCATTCGGATTGAAAACAACTCCGCGATTAATAACACGATTGATTTTAGTAATATTGTCTAGGTTTTCAATGGGATTGTTATCCAATAAAATAAGGTTTGCTTTTTTGCCAATGCTGATGGTTCCGAATTCGTTTTCCTTACTCAATACTTTGGCTCCGTTGACTGTCGATGCCTGAATGATTTGCCAAATGGACATGCCACTTTCTTGCATGGCTTTTAATTCGCCTATATACGAAGAAGCGTGCAACGTGCCAATGTTTCCAGCATCGGTACCAGTGGCAATTAGAACACCAGCGTCGGATAATTTTTTTAGGTTTTGCATGCAAGTAGCATTTTCCTTAGCTGTGTTAGCAACAGAAACTTCAGAATTGATTCTTCGTTTGTAATTATTAATCAGCAATGTATCGGACAAATGCTTTAAATCGAGCAATGAACCCAATTGATAAGGATCAGATTTTAATAAATCGTGATTAGAGAATTGGATTTTTTGTCCAAAAGTGTTGACATAGCCATTGTGAACTACTAATGTCGGACAAAGGATGGTCTTATTTTTTAATAGCAATTTTACAAAATCGTCTGCCAAAATTTCATCCTCAATACTATGAACTAAAAAATCGCAACCGTTTTCAACTGCTAATTGTGCTGTGATTCTCTCGGTAGCATGCACAGCAACTTTTAGTTTGTTCTTGTGAGCTTCTTCAATTATAGCTTTGATGATTGGTAAATTCTTTCTAGCACTGGCTTCCACTTCGTTTTTATTACGAGAAGTTATGTACCATATTTTAATAAAATCGGGTTGCAACGGCAATTGGTTTTGTACCATTTTTTTTCCGTCTTCAACAGTTTTAACCAAATTAAAAGGTTCGTCGTCTTTTAAATTTTCATATACTGATGGTTCATAGGTTGTTGCCAATGGTCCTGTCATATAAATTGTTGGAGCGAAAGCTGCAGTAGCAAATTCTTTTCTTTTTTTTAGGAGATTGTAGTTGGCACCAACATCAATTACTGTTGTAATTCCGTTTTGAAGATAGCGACGCAATTTATCTTCCATAGTTTTGTGCGCAAGATCGATTTCTTTATGATACGGCTTATCTTTTCTAAAATCGATAGCATCTGGTCGTGTATACAATCCACCATTTTGAAAGAAATGAATGTGAGCATCAACCAATCCTGGAAACAGGAATTTTCCATTTCCCTCAATTACAGTGGCGTTTGCAGGAATTTTTGTACTACTGCTCAATTGAATGTTTGTAATCAAATCATTGGTAATTACTACGGTTTGATTTGGAATTAATTTTTGCGTTTCTACATCGGCAATAGTGACATTGGTAATGTAGGTTTGTGAAAAAAGAGAAGTACACGAAAGCAACAATAGGAGAGTGATGTTTAGTAATCTTTTCATAATTCTTAAGTAGTTATGTTTTGGTGTTACATTTTTTAAATTAAATTAAAGATAAAGATAAATCTATTTCCATAAACAATAAATACTGTCTAAACTCTTCGGGAATTTCAACTTCTTCATAAACAGGAATTTCTGTAAAGCCAAAACTTCGGTAAAGTGAATGAGCCGTTTCCATGAATTTTGGACTATCCAATCGCACTTTTTTGTAACCGGATTCTTTGGCAGCATTTAATAAGGATTGAAGAATTGCGCGTCCGGCACCAATGTTTCTGTAAGATGGATCTACGTACATTCGTTTGATTTCGCCAATTTCGTCATTGATGCTTTTTAGACAACCAATTCCGCAGGCTTTATTATCAATAAAAGCAAGGATAAGACGTCCGTTTGGTGGTAGAAATTTGTCAATATTCTTACTGTCTTCTTCCACTTGCTCTTTCGGATTGTGCGGATGCACTCCATAAAGTAGTTGCATGTTGTCGTTTCCCCAGGTGAGATAATCGGTCCATAATTGTTGGATGGCATCCAAGTCATTGGGAAGTTGGGCATCACGAGTTTCAACAATAGAATTAGAATTCATAAATTAGTGTTTAGATTTTATTTTCTACAAATAACTCAACCACCATTTTTCTTTGTGATTTTGTTTATAGTTGTCAAATTTTTTACACAATGGATATAGTACCAGAATAACTCCAATCCAAACCGCATAAACCACCCAAAGTGGATAACCAAAACCTTTTAATGCTGGTACTTTCGTCATCCATTCGCCTAAAATCATGCTTTGCCAACCAAATCCCGAAAGTTCGGCAAAAAGCAATGCAACAAGATGAATCAGATACAGATGCAAAATGTAATAGAAAAAAGGAACTCGTCCGAAAGTACTAAAAAAATCAACCACTTTGCCTTTCAGTTTTTCGGCATTAGCCAAGAATAAAAGAGCGGTTCCCAATGTCATTAATAAATACAATAATGATGGTGGATATTTGGAAAGATTAAAAAACGAAATTAAATCTTTAGCCGTTGTTTCGTAATCTGTATAAAGTTTAGCATCTCCATATGCATTGCTAAATCTTAAAATTATGAAGGCAAAAATTGCTAAAATTCCGATTAGATTGAATAGTTTTTTTCTTTTAGTACTATCAAAAGTGCTATTATAAAAAGCACCAAAATAATAACCTAATGCCATCACGGCAATCCATGGTATTAATGGGTAAGCGACTATAAATTCTAAACCATCAGTTAGTTTAATAATACCACGTTCATGAAGTATCGTCCAAAACACATTACCATCATAATGAACTGTGTCTAAAAGATTATGACCGAAAATGAACAGTAAGCTAAATGCTAAAATAAATTTTCTAGGAAGATGAATTACTGCGGCTAAAACAATCATACTAATTCCCAAAGACCAAATAACGAGTAAAGCTGGATTTCTAAAATGAATATCAAAAAACCAAGCAAAATTTACAATAGTCAATTCGATAAAAACCAACCAAAGTCCGCGTTTTAAAAGAAAACTAGACAATTCAGCTTTGGATTTTCTTTTGCCAACCATAAATGCCGAAGTTCCAGCAAGGAAACAAAATGTTGGCGCACAAAAATGCGTTATAAACCTTGTAAAGAAAATGGGTAAAGTAGTTTGATCTGGATCGGTTGGACTAAAAAGGTATGCCGAATAATGAAAGTAATCTCTCACATGATCGAGCGCCATAATAACCATTACTAAACCTTTTAGAAGGTCGATGGATTGTATTCTAGTTTTTGTCATAGTTATAAATGATTTAGTTGCAATGATAGGTTGGCAGCAATAATCATTTCGTTTTATACTATCAAAACAGACTTTATTGTACTCATCAATTATTTTTTATAATTAATTAGCTATTTACTAAACTGGTTCTGTAGGTAAACTATGAGCGAATTTGAGGAGGCAATCGTAATAAAAAAGAGCTTATTTATTTTATAAAGATACTACTAAATAATGGTTTAGTAGGAAGTACGAATATACTAAAAAATAAGAAAAATACGCCCAATTTATTTTCGACTGTAAAAAACATACATTTCGCTTCCGTTTTTTGCTTGGTTGTTAGTGTTCCATTCTTTAGCAGCTTTGGCATTTATAAACGCATGAATAGGATAGGAGATGAGCGACGGAATCATATACGCCAGCAAAACGATATAATGTTTTGGTTTTTTGTTTTTTATGGCTTTGGTGTCTTTGTACAACGCATAAGGAAGTTGCAAATAAGCTAAAAACAAGAATTTTGTTCTAAGGTTTGCCAGTTTGGTTTTGGCATTCGCGTCTTTTCCTTTTTCTGGATTTGCAAAGTTTTTGATAAACGAGGCCGAAGATTGCGTTATCCATTTTATGGCGCCATGATATTGATTGCTGTAAAACTCTTTTTCTAAAGTAAAACCGTGGACTTGTATCAAGGCATTCGCTTTTTCAGTAGTCAAACGGCGGACGTGACCTTCATCTTCAAAGAAAAACCGATTTTCCATCGATTCATTAAAACCGTCAACTCTCAATTTACACAAATCGTATTCAAAACTACCTTCGTTGCCACAAGGTAAAATGTGCATGATGTACGCTTGTGGTTTCAGATAATTATTAATTTCTTCCATCGCTTTTTCAATGTCAAAAACATGTTCCAATACATGATGAGAAAATAAAAAGTCGAATTTTAATTCCGATTTCAAATCGTTATCAGAAACAAAAAAAGTACATTCTGGAAACCGTATTTTGGCATTGTTTATCGCGTTCTGACTAATGTCACTTCCATAGATTTTCCACTTTGGCAACGCTTGTCGCAACAAATCGGTAAACACACCATTGCCACATCCATAATCTAAAGCTTCACCTGTTTCGGGCAACGGTAAACTTCTAAGCAGTTCAAAAACACGTTGTTTTTTTTCAACTGGCCATTCGTCCATATACCCTTTTTCATAACGATACTCATAAAAATCAATCGCTATTTCTTTTTGGTAAAGTTCGTTTTTCATAAATGGGGTTGTTGATTTTTTTGAATGGTAAATATATTATAAAAGTGAACATATCCAAACAAATTTCTATTTTTGCATCACACAACACAACACCATGTACAAACTACTCATTCGCCCATTACTTTTTCTTTTTGATCCAGAAGAAGTCCATTATTTTACTTTTTCATTGATTCGATTTTTATCTAAGATTCCAGGATTTACTTGGATTTTCAAGTCGCTTTATCTTGTGGATGACAAACGATTAGAAACGGAAGTCTTCGGATTGAAATTTAAAAATCCGGTCGGACTCGCAGCAGGATTTGATAAAGATGCTAAATTGTATCAAGAATTATCCAATTTTGGTTTCGGATTTATAGAAATCGGAACCTTAACACCAGTCGGACAAGAAGGTAATCCTAAAAAGCGCCTCTTTCGCCTTAAAGAAGATAGTGCCATTATCAACCGAATGGGATTTAATAATGGTGGCGTAAAGGAAGCTGTTGAACGATTAAAGAAAAACAACAACGTGTTGATTGGCGGCAACATTGGAAAAAACAAACTCACGCCGAACGAAAATGCAACGAGTGATTACGAAATTTGTTTCGATGCGCTGTTTGATTATGTAGATTATTTTGTGGTGAATGTGAGTTCGCCCAACACACCAAATCTTCGCGAATTACAAGACAAAAAACCATTAACAGAACTATTACAAACGTTGCAAAATAAAAATCAAGCAAAGCCAAAACAAAAACCCATTTTGTTAAAAATCGCTCCCGATTTGACCAATGAGCAATTGTTAGACATTATCGACATTGTAAACGACACCAAAATTGCTGGCGTAATTGCAACCAATACTACCATTTCTCGTGAAGGCTTGCAATCGGAAAATAAATTGGAAATGGGTGGATTATCGGGCAAACCATTAACGCAACGCGCTACAGAAGTCATTCGTTTTTTATCTGAAAAAAGCAATAAAGCGTTTCCAATTATTGGAGTTGGAGGTATTCACTCTGCTGAAGATGCTCTCGAAAAACTGGAAGCTGGTGCGAGTTTAATTCAATTGTATACCGGATTTATTTACGAAGGGCCAAAATTAGTGAAAGACATTAATAAAGCTATTCTAAAAAAATCTTCCTAACTTAGCCACACATAAACTTAGTAGCTCAGCTACTCAGCAACTCAGTAACTTGAATACAAAAATCAAAATCATCGAATGTCCACGTGATGCCATGCAAGGTATCAAACCTTTCATTCCTACCGAGCGAAAAGTTGACTACATTCAGTCGTTGCTTCGTGTTGGTTTTGATACCATCGATTTTGGAAGTTTTGTATCGCCAAAAGCTATTCCGCAAATGCAAGACACAGCTGAGGTATTGGCACAACTCGATTTGTCGCAAACCAATAGTAAATTACTAGCCATTATAGCCAATACACAAGGTGCACAATTGGCTTCGGTATATAAAGAAATCAATTATTTGGGTTTTCCTTTTTCGATTTCAGAGAATTTCCAAATGCGAAATACGCATAAAACCATCGCCGAAAGTTTGGTGACATTGCAAGAGATACTTGAAATTGCCGACCGTTCTAATAAAGAAGTGGTGACTTATATTTCTATGGGTTTCGGAAATCCGTATGGCGATCCGTGGAATGTAGAAATAGTAGGCGAGTGGACCGAAAAATTAGCTAAAATGGGTGTTAAAATCTTATCGCTTTCCGACACTGTGGGAAGTTCAACACCCGAAGTTATTAGTTATTTGTTTTCGAATTTGATTCCGAAATACCCCAACATAGAGTTTGGTGCGCACTTGCACACTACTCCAGATAAATGGTTTGAAAAAATCGATGCAGCCTACAAAGCAGGTTGTCGAAGATACGATGGAGCAATTCAAGGTTTTGGAGGATGTCCGATGGCGAAAGACGATTTAACAGGCAATATGCCAACCGAAAAAATGCTTTCGTATTTCACCACTGTTAAAGAAAATACAGACACAAGTCCGATGAGTTTTGAAAGTGCGTATAATGTAGCTTCACGACTTTTTGGAGAGTTTCATTAAGGTGATAAAACACCAACTTACAACTTACCAATAAGTAATCCGATCATCATTGCAATTCCAAAACTAAGCATTGTTCCGATGAGAACGTATTCGGTTTTTATAGTATTGGTGTCTTTGTATCTCAAAATTGATTTTGCTGCAATAAGAAACCCAACGACTTCTAGTTTTCCAATGATGACAAAGGTTAGTACTAAGATGCGTTCTAAAATTCCGATTAATTTTCCGGCGTTTTTGAGTTCGGCTGTTGTGTTTGAAATACTTTCAATTTTAGCAACAACAAGCGTTTCTCGTATAAAAATATTGGTCGGTTTTATACAAATCATATAACCAAGAATAATGGCTAATCCTTTTATAGAAACAGAAAGCATCCATACTACATTCGATTCAAAATAGCGATTAAAAATCCACACGAAAATCCAAATCACAATCAAATGCAAAATCTGATCTATAAAAAAGGAAAACCTACTTGTATTAAAATCTTTTTTTAATCCGTCAATTAGATAATGAAGTATCGAAATTCCTAAAGCACAAAAAACAAAATTCACATCTAACGACAACGCATACGAACAAACAAAAGTGATGATGGCGTGTTTAAGCAAAAATTTACTTTTAAAACCATTTTTATTTTTTTCTTTTGAACTGGCATCCGTTTGAAAAAAATAATCGCTCAGCACATGAGCTATTATTTGCAAAAAAAGCAATTGTACCATCATACTTCCATGTTTTTAAATAAGGATTTAAAATAGCTCACCGATTTATCAATGGCGTTCCAACCGATGCTAGTTAACTGTTTGTTGACTGTTGGTTGTTTCACTCCTAGTTGTGTTGCAATTTGGTGTTCGCTAAGTCCTAATAAACGAAGATATAAAATTTTGCATTGTTTTGCAGTGGCATTGCTGATTAAAACATCGAGTAAACCTACAATTGTGCTTATGTTTTCATTTAATGAATCGTTATCTGAGATAAAAAAAAGCGTATTTTTTATAACGATTCGTTCCTTATTGTATGTAGTTCGCTCTTCATTTACCCTTCTTCCTGAATAGTAAATAGCTTCGCCATCGATAATCCCATTTTCTTTGTCATATCTGCTCAATTCGCCATAACCAATAGCCAATCGAATACCATAATTTTTAAAATAGTTACTTCGTGTCGTATCAAAATCTTCATTTAATACAATCGCTTTGATGTAACTTTTTACAATGATGGCAATGGTTAATGCTTCTTCGGGGTTTTCTATTACCATTTCTAAATAATCACCTTTTATAATCCTTCCATAAACTGAAAAATGCCTTTCTAATAAGGTAATCAATGTTTTTAATTCCAACTCAAGAATCGTTTTTGCCTCATCCGTTAAGCTCGTTGAAGCAACAATATCGCCAGATAACACTATTTTTTTCTTCATCGCTATACTTTTTAACAACACAAATATATAGCTTTTTTTGGGTATAAACACATTTTATAGCCTTTTTTAACTATAAACATATTTTAT
>JAZKGN010000134.1:0-21581 GCA_040385945.1 Bacteroidota bacterium | reverse complement strand
CCCTTACCAAAGAACTTGGAAAAAACGCAAAGTTACTCTATAAAATTAAAATGGAGAACACTTACGGCAACAAACAACCTTTTACCGAACAATTACCGAGTTCGCACCGTGGACCGATAAAATCGCAGGAAGTAGATGCGCCGTTTAAAAATCTGAATCCCGAATTAAAAAATCCTTTTGTAATTCCAGGTATCCGAAATTTAAAAATTGAATCGCAATTAAATGCCAATTACAGTTTTGACAATTTCTTGGAAGGTGATTCCAATCGATTGGCTCGTTCGGCTGGTATGGCTGTAGCGAATAAACCTGGTGGGACTTCATTCAACCCATTATTAATTTTTGGTGGTGTTGGATTAGGAAAAACCCACTTAGCACACGCTATTGGTGTTGAGATAAAAGATAAATATCCTGAAAAAACGGTTTTGTACATCTCAGCCGAAGTTTTCACACAACAATACATTGATTCTGTTAAGAAAAACAACCGTAATGATTTTATTCATTTTTATCAATTGATAGATGTGTTGATTATTGACGACGTTCAATTCTTATCTGGAAAAACAGGAACGCAAGATGTTTTCTTTCACATATTCAACTACTTACACCAAAATGGCAAGCAAGTAATTCTTACCTCTGATAAAGCACCTGTTGACATGCAAGATATTGAGCAACGCTTATTATCGCGTTTCAAATGGGGATTATCGGCAGAATTGCACCAACCTGATTACGAAACAAGAATTTCTATCTTGAAAAACATTTTGTATCGTGACGGCGTGGAAATGCCTGATGAAATTATCGAATATGTTGCACGTAACATTAAATCAAATGTTCGTGAATTAGAAGGTGCCATTATCTCATTAATTGCACAATCGTCGTTCAACAAAAAAGAAGTGACGCTTGATCTTGCTAAAAACATCGTTGAGAAATTTGTAAAAAATGTAAAACGCGAAATATCTATCGACTACATTCAAAAAGTAGTGTCCGATTATTTTCAATTGGATTTAGATACATTACAATCCAAAACCAGAAAACGTCACGTGGTGCAAGCCCGACAATTGGCTATGTTTTTTGCCAAGAAATTTACCAAAGCTTCTTTAGCAAACATTGGTTCTCAAATTGGCGATCGCGATCACGCAACGGTATTACACGCCTGTAAAACAGTAGATAATTTAGTATCGACTGACAAGCAGTTTAAAAAATTCGTTGAAGACATTCACAAAAAACTATCGTTATAGGTAGTGGTGTTTTTACACTTCAAAATACGTTTCAATACTACAGAATAGTTGGTTATGCCTGTTAAAATTTTAATGGTCTGTTTAGGTAACATTTGTCGTTCTCCATTGGCGGAAGGACTTTTAGCATCCAAACTTCCTTCTCCACAATTTATAGTTGATTCTGCTGGAACCGGAACTTGGCATATCGGCAAACAACCCGATGAGCGTTCGATTGCTACTGCTAAGAAAAACGGAATCGATATTTCTCATCAAAGAGGCAAACATTTTACTTCGAGCTTCTTTGATACTTACGATTACATTTATGTTATGGACGGTTCTAATTATGACGACGTAACAAGCCTAGCCAAAACAGAAGCACATAAAAGCAAAGTAAAACTGATACTTGACGAATTATTCCCTGGCGATAATGTTGATGTTCCGGATCCGTATTACGGATTGCAAAACGGATTTGACATGGTTTATGAAATGCTGGATGAAGCCACCGATTTACTGGCAAAAAAACTAATCTCCAACCACTCATGAAAACCTTAGGAAAACTGTATTTGATTCCGGTTACCTTGAGTGATACAAGCAATTCCGACCCAGCAAAGCAAAGTGATCCTTTTGATGTACTGCCACAAACAGTAAAACGTACCGTTGAATTCATCGACCATTATATAGTTGAAAATGAAAAAGACGCTCGAAGATTCATTAAAAGTATTATGCCCGAAAAAGTTCAGGCGAGTTTACACCTTTCTGCACTAAACAAACACACCGAAATTACCGAACATAACAGAATGATTCAACCGTGTTTGGAAGGCATAAACGTCGGATTGATGAGCGATGCAGGTTGCCCTGGTGTTGCCGATCCTGGCGCAGCAATTGTGAAACTAGCGCATGAAAAAGGTGTTCAAGTAGTGCCTTTAGTTGGACCTTCATCTATTTTATTGGCAATGATGGGCTCTGGAATGAACGGCCAAAGTTTTGCTTTTAACGGATATTTACCCATCGACAAATCAGAGAAAAAATCGGCACTGAAGAATTTTGAAAAATTGTCTTCCGATAAAAATCAATCGCAACTTTTTATTGAAACTCCGTATCGCAACAACAAACTTCTAGAAGACATTTTACAAACTTTACAACCCAATACCCATTTGTGTATTGCCTGCGATTTGACCTTACCAACAGAATATATCAAAACCTTTAAAGTAGCCGATTGGAAAAAAATCAAGATTGATTTACACAATCGACCAGCGATTTTTATCATTCACAAACTGAATTAAAACAAAAAAACATCCACTAGTAATGGATGTTTCTTGTTCTATTTCAAATTGTGTTATTACAATGTCGGATTTTTATCGGCAACAATATCTGTTTCATATCCAGCAAATTGTCTCATATAACTCTTTACAGAAGTCCCGTAAGCATCTTTGCATTTTTTTCTTCCTTCTGTTCTTAAAAACTTTTTCACCGAACCTACACCACCTAAATGGGCTGCCGCTAAAATGCCAGATTCGGTAATCGTTACACCATCTACAATCTTACCTTCATACTTTTCAATTTCGTTTCGCAATTCCCATTTGTTTTTCGACAAAAGAGCTACAAACGCTTTTTCCTGTAATTTGGGAGAATTGATAAAACGCGAACTGTCTTTGATTCCGATAGTCGCTAACGTTTCCTTACCAAATTGGTATTTTCCTAGATAACCCAAAGAATTTATCGTGTTGTATTTACCTTGAGATTCTTTAAATCCAATAGCTTCTTTAAAACCAATAAAAAACTTTCCTGTGAATGGTATTCCGAGACTGATGTAATCGGTGGTTTTTTTAGAAGGAAATTCATATAGAATCACTTCGTCTTTGTCTACATAAAACCATTGTTGATCTTTTGAAGAGAGCGGTTTGAAAGCCATACTAACAAATCCTACAATCAATGCAATTCCTATGTAAAACAACCATCTTTTTATCATAAAGTGTACTTTCCAAGCGCTGTCACCATCTTGATATTACCGGTGCAAAAGTACGACTAAATTTAAAACAAATTGATTATCAGTCAGTTAAATTTTTCTAAAAATACAAATAGTGGAATTTAATTCCTTGTGAGCTACTGATTTCAATAGTAGGAGTCGGAATCTTAATTGTGTTAAAAACGGCGAAAATAGTTTTTAAAACGTGTGATTTTGTCTTAATTTTCGTCAAATCGGCATCGAAACTCAGGTAAAATTGTCGGATTCTTTCCTTTTCTGGAAAGAAAACCGTGTTGACTAACTCGTCTTGTCCCGTAATCATTCCTTCTGCACCATAACCAACGGCAAAATTAAGCCATTTCGGAATTTTAGATTGTTTGAAAAAAGAATGCATGTTTGCCGACAACCAATACGTTTGTCCGTTGTAATCTTTGATGATTTGTTCAGATATTGTACTTCCTAAAACATTTGGTCGAGCCGATGGATATACGGTAGTGTGAAAAGAAAATTTCGGAACGACACGTTGCTCTTTCCAAAGCAATTCTTGTGAAACGTATAAAACGGTTCCGCCTGCATTGGCTGCTAAATCTCCGTAAGAGAATCCCCATTCAGAAGAATAGCCATCAAAAACCTCAACAGTACTCAGAAACACAAATCCCAATGAAGCACCATAAATCAATTGATTTTTTCTACTTACTCCACTCCATTTTAGCGTTTGTGCTCCAAAACTTCCCAAATGATACGACGAGAACACATGACCAATTTTGTCCATTTGCAGCCATTCGGCATTGTCATTAATTGTATGAAAATTTGATTTTGGATAATCGGCATACCAAAGCTGGTTCAAACCAACCAAAGCGGTAGCTGCTACAACCGTTTCAGAAATAAGTACAGCAGTTCTTCGTGGTTTGTTTAACGTATCCGATGGTTTCAAAAATGCATTTAAATTCTCTTGCGAAAAGCCAAAAGTTGTTAGGAGAAGGAAAAAAAATAACGCTATTTTTTTATATTTTTTCAATGGCTATCGAGTTGTACCTTGTTTGTTCAACCATTCAACATATTTTTTTCTGTTCACGCCATGTTGCGCTAAAGTTGTTGCAAATTCGTGGTAACCAAAACGTTCAACACTCGCACAAAAATAAATATAATCGTGATTTTCTGGACTCAAAACAGCATCAATCGCGTTGATATCGGGCATCGCGATTGGACCTGGAGGCAATCCTAAATTAACATACGTATTATAAGGAGAACTAATCGTCAAATCGCCATACAAAACCCTTTTAATTACTTGATCAAAATTGTTATCGCGCGCTTTCACTGCGTAAATAACCGTTGGATCTGCTTGCAAAGGCATTCCCATAGCCAATCGGTTTAAATATACTTTTGCTACGCGTGGACGTTCGTCGGCTTTTACCGTTTCTTTATGAACGATAGCTGCTAAAGTAATCACTTCAATTGGAGTCATTCCTAATTTTTTGGATTTTGTCAAACGCTCGAGTGTCCAAAAATTTCGGTATTCTTTGATCATTTTATCTCTGAATTTTTCAGCAGAGATGTTCCAATACACTTCATACGTATTTGGTAAAAACATTCCGAGAACATTGTCTTTGGTGAATCCGTTTTCTTTTAAAAAAGTACTATCGCGAAAAGTAGCCACCAATTTAGTACTGTCTGGTTCAATCTGAGTGCTAATGCGTTGTACAAAATTCTCGAGTCGCTCCTGATTATTAAAAGTCAATTTTACGGGGACATTCTTCAATAAACTCGAATGCAAGGCAAAACTGCTCATTCCTTTTTTGAATAAAAATTTACCCGATTTTACCTTTTCAGGATAGTTTCTTTTTTGAGCAATCGACTCAAAATTGTCCATGTCTTTTACAAATGGCACAATGATTTCCTTTACTTGTTCGTAATTGGCATTGGTCGGAATGTAAACATATACCTCGTCTTGAGTGAACTTAGTATTGTCTGTAAATATCTCTAAATAAATTTTTATGGCGAACGCCAACAGCACAGTCATAATTATAACCGAACCGTATTTAAGTACTTTTTTAATATCCAATGGTATGTAGTTTATAGATTATTTTACTAATTGAAAAATAGCTTCGTCTTGGTATTCACCGTTGACCAAATTCCAATCCTTTTTTATGCCTATTTTTTCAAATCCAAAAGTAGTAAAAAGCTGCAAACTGGATTCGTTTTTTATGCCAATATTAGCGAACAATTGATGTAAATTTAATTTAGAAAATGCAAATTGTATCATCAAATCCAACGCTTCTTTTCCGTAACCATTATTTCGGTCCTTTTCATTTTGAATTACAATGCCTACTCCTGCTCTGTTGTTCTTCGGATCAAAGTCAAATAAATCAATCAAACCTATCGCTTTGGCATCGCTGATTTTACATATCGCCAACCGCAATTGCTTGGCTTCATAAATATCTTGATGGGCGTTTTCGAGGTATTGCTTAATTAAAAATTTACTGTAAGGTGTTTGTGTATTGCTCACTTCCCAAATGGATTCATCGTTTTCTATAGCATAGACAAATGCTAAATCTTCGGGCTCGAGCGCTCGTAAATAGATGGTATTTCCTTTGAGTGTTATCATTTTTAAATTTCACAGAGTTATAAAGAGAATTCACCTGAAAACACAAAAGTAGCTGGCCCTTCAAGCAACACCTTTTTGTAAGTAGTTCCTGATTTTTCAAAAGTGACTTTTAACTGTCCACCTTCAACATCCAAATGAATTTCATTAGCGTTGGTTTTGCCAATAGCGTTCATTGCTATTGCAGCTGCTGTTGCACCTGTTCCGCAGGATAAGGTTTCGTCTTCTACGCCACGTTCATAAGTCCGCAATGCAAAATGATTTTCCGATAATTGTTTGACAAAATTCACATTACTTCCTTCGGCTCCATACAATTCAGAAAACCTGATTTTGGCACCATTGGTTTTTACATCATACGTTTCTAAATTATCCACCATCATCACATGATGCGGCGACCCTGTGTTTAAAAAAACGTACTCCTTTTCAATTTGAACATGGGCAACATCTTTCATTTGAAGCGACACCTTAGCGTTTTCCAATAAGGTTGCATGATGCAATCCATCGGTAGCGATAAAGGTAGTTTCATTAGTAATAATTCCTAATTTATTAGCAAAAGCAACCAAACAACGTCCGCCATTGCCACACATCGAACTTTCATTTCCATCCGAATTGTAATACACCATTCGAAAATCGGAAACTGTGTCATTTTCCAATAAAATCAATCCGTCAGCGCCAATTCCGAAACGTCTGTCGCAGATACTTTCGATTAAATTCGTGTTGTCTTTTGGGAAAAATTGCTGACGATTGTCTATCATCACAAAATCGTTTCCTGTTCCTTCGTATTTGTAAAATTGAATTTGCATTATTATTTTTGTCTTGCTACAAAGTTACAAATATTAATGATACGTTAAAGAGTGTTAAACGAGCGTTAAACCAATTTTTCGGAAATAATAATTTTATAAATTTGGATTGAATAATTTTAAAACCGTAATGAATATGAAAAGAGTTTCAAGTTTATTTTTAGTGTCTTTATTAAGTGGTGCCGTAACTTTAGGTGCTTATAAATTATTTATTGAAAACAATAACAACAGTAATTCCATTGTAACCCAAGCACCTTCTTTTTATGGAAAATCTGTAGGATTAGCTGCTGAAAATATCGATTTTACAGAAGCTGCAGACAAAGCCGTTCACAGTGTTGTTCACGTAAAAAACGTTTCCATACGAACCGTTTCCAATCCAATAATGGAATTCTTTTATGGTTCGCGTGGCGGACAACAACAAGAGCAAATCGGAACTGGAAGTGGCGTTATCATTTCGGAAGACGGTTACATCGTAACCAACAACCACGTGATTAAAGATGCAAGCGATTTGGAAATTACACTCAACAACAAAAAAGTATACAAAGCAAAATTAATTGGCACCGATTCGAAAATGGATATTGCTTTATTAAAAATTGATGCTGACGAAAAATTACCGTATTCTACTTTTGCCGATTCTGATCAAGTAAAAGTAGGCGAATGGGTTTTGGCAGTTGGTAATCCGTATAATCTAACTTCAACAGTTACAGCAGGAATCGTTTCAGCGAAAGCCCGAAATTTAGACACCAAAGGCATCCAATCATTTATTCAAACCGATGCTGCGGTAAATCCAGGAAATAGTGGTGGCGCTTTGGTTAACACTCGAGGTGAATTGGTCGGAATTAACACCATGATTTCTTCGCAAACTGGTTCGTATGTTGGTTATTCGTTTGCTGTTCCGTCTAATATTACTCGAAAAATAATTGAGGATATCATGGAATTCGGTAACGTACAACGAGGCATTTTAGGTGTTGAAGGTGGCGAATTAACCGGAAATGCGTTCAAAGAATTAGGTATCAAAGATACCGAAGGATTTTACATCAAAAAAGTAAATAAAAATTCGGGTGCAGAAAAAGCTGGTTTACGTGAAGGTGATATTATTAAAAAACTCGACAATCAAAAAATTTCTACGTTTGCTGAATTGTCTGGTTATATCAACACCAAACGTCCAAATGATAAAATTGTAGTGACGTATGTTAGAGATGAAGTGACCAAAACAGTACCAGTTACTTTAGTGAAAAACGACATCATCAGCACCGATTTTAAAGGTTTGGAATTGGAAAATATGACGGCTTCCGACAAGAAAAACTTCCGAGTTGATTATGGTGTGAAAATAAAAGAAGTCACCAACGAACGTTTGAAACAATACCAAGATGAATTGAATGGAAGCATCATTTTAAGCATCGACGGCACCAATGCCACCGACGTAGAAACGGTTTCGAGATTGATCAATGATAAAGATGAAAATCAAGGAAGTAGCGTTCAAATACTAACAAAAAATAGACAATTGGTTCGAATTATCATTTAAAATTCGCCTTCTGAAAAAACAAACCATCTTAGAATAATGTCGTTATTTTAAGATGGTTTTTTATTTGTAAAATAATCACGAAATCGTTTCCGTAAAATCGTTAAAAATTATACTTTTGCCGATAATTAATGAGATGCTGATTCGTTACGACAATCAAAACTCAAACAACACAACTTAAAACTTTTCTTTCCTATGAACAACAACAACGCTTTGTACGAAAAAGAACTTGCTTTTCAAGCCGACAGACGAAAAGCTGGTGTAGAATTCATTAAAATTATTAGCGATTTATGGTACGACAAGTCTATCGAATTGGTGCTTTTTAGAAACCAATTAATCGACAGAAATGTAAGCGATATCATCAATCTTCATGAATACGCTGGCGAGTTTGTTCAAAAACCAATCAACGTTTTTGATTCGGTTGAAATTGCACGTGCTATTTTAAATTTAGATTTACCACCTTCTCGAATTGATATTGGTAAACTGACTTACGAATACCATTTAGAAGATAATAAATACGATGATGCTACAGCATTTGTTGTTGACAAATTAAAAGCATCCAAAACTTCTGGTGAAATAAAACCTAAAGATGTAGTCTTATATGGTTTTGGTAGAATTGGACGTTTGCTTGCTCGTGAGATGATGAGCAAAATTGGTAAAGGACAACAATTGCGTTTACGAGCGATTGTAACTCGCGATAGAAACGACGCACAATCGTTAGAAAAAAGAGCTTCTTTATTGCGATACGATTCGGTTCACGGTGATTTTGAAGGTTCGGTAAGTGCCGATGCAGATAACAATGCATTGATCATCAACGGAACAACCGTTCATATTATTACAGCTAATTCTCCAGAAGAAATTGATTACACACAATACGGAATTGAAGATGCGTTAGTAATCGACAACACTGGTGTTTTCACCACTGAAGAAGCTTTAAAACGTCACTTAGTATCTAAAGGAGTTACTAAAGTTTTATTGACAGCTCCAGGAAAAGGTGTTCCGAATATTGTATACGGTGTAAATCATGAAGAATTCAATCCAGATACAGTAAATATTTTTTCTGCTGCGTCGTGTACGACCAATGCAATTACTCCGATTTTAAAAGCGGTTGAAGATACATTAGGTGTTGTAAAAGGACATTTAGAAACGATTCACGCGTATACGAACGACCAGAATTTAGTGGACAACATGCACAAAAAATACCGTCGTGGTAGAGCTGCAGCGTTAAACATGGTTATTACCGAAACTGGGGCCGGAACTGCAGTAGCCAAAGCGTTACCTAGTTTAGCTGGAAAATTAACTTCTAATGCGATTCGTGTTCCTGTTCCAAATGGATCACTTGTGGTATTAAATTTAGAAGTTGGAAAGAAAACATCTATTGAAGAGATCAACAACACAATGAGAAAATACGCTCTTGAGGGCGAACTGGTAGAACAAATTAAATATTCATTGAATAACGAATTGGTTTCTTCCGATATCGTAGGAACTTCGGCTCCTGCAATTTATGACAGTAACGCCACTATTGTTTCTGGCGACGGAAAAAATATCGTACTTTATGTTTGGTACGATAACGAATATGGTTACAGTCACCAAGTAATTCGTTTGGCAAAATACATTGCAAAAGTAAGACGCTATACCTATTACTAGTAGATTATTAATTCAGATAAAAAAACCGTTACTCACTAGAATAACGGTTTTTTTTATGTTGAAAAGACAACTATAAGGATGAAATACATTTTACTAATAATCAGATAATTTTATAAGTTCATTTTTTTTCAGAAGTACAATCTTTTTCCCAACCAAGTCGATATATCCTAGCTTTTTAAAATCCGACAACAATCGAATACAACTTTCGGTTGCTGTTCCTATCATTCCCGAAATTTCTTCTCTTGAAAGTTGCACGTACAACGAACCATCTTCATTTTTACCAAACGTATCTTCTAAATAAAGCAACACATGAGCCAATCTCGATTTGACTGGTTTTTGTGCCATGGCTACCATATTGTCATCGGCATCCTTCAAATCAACACATATTGATTTCATGACATTCATTGAAAATTGATTATTGTGATCAAAAAAACCAAGAATTTCGCTTTTCGGAATGAAACAAACTTCCATGTCTTCAATAGCAATAGCACTTAAATTAGCTACTTCATCACTAATCATTGAACGTTGCCCTAATAATTCTCCGGGTTTGACCAATTTTACAATTTGATCTTTTCCGTTAGAACTCAATTTAGAGAGTTTGCAAATGCCGTCTTTAATACAAAAAACACCTTTCATATCATCACCTTCTTCAAAAACAGGCGCTCCTTTTTTTATGGTATACGATGTTTTGCAATCGGCAATTTGTAACAACTGTTCTTTATTCAGTGCCTTTAAGGAACTGAATTGTCTAACGATACATTGCTCACATTTGCCCATTTAAAAAGTGTTTAACTTTTGCGAAATTACAACTTTATATGACATATATCATATTTTATCTTTCAACAATATACAACCTTTGCCTCAGGTAAAAGAGCAAAGTTATGGACACAAAAAAATGTTTCCATTGTGGTTTAGATGTTATAAAAAAAGAAGAAATTGTTTTTGACGAAAAAGAATTTTGTTGCCAAGGTTGCAAAACGGTATACGAAATTTTCTCGCTCAATGACATGACTTGTTATTACGATTTCGAAAAATCACCTGGAGCAACTCCGCTAGACACAAAAGGCAAATATGATTTTTTAGAAAATGAAAGTATTGTTTCTAAACTGCTGGAATTTCAAGAAGATACCACGCATATTATTTCACTTACAATTCCGCATATTCACTGCAGTTCATGCATTTGGATTTTGGAAAATCTACAGCGTCTTCAAAAAGGAATAACCACTTCTCAGGTAAATTTTCTGGAGAAGAAAGTCCGAATTACCTACAATCCAACACTAACAAATTTAAAAGAAATTGTGCTTTTACTTAGCTCGATTGGCTACGAACCGTACATTAGTTTAGAAAATTACGATTCCAAAAAAAGTAAAATCGACCGAAGTTTAACCTACAAACTTGGCGTGGCATTTTTCTGTTTCGGAAACATCATGCTGCTTTCCTTTCCCGAATATTTTGAAGTCAAAGAATATTGGTTGGATAATTATCGGGGCTTTTTTCGATGGCTAATTTTTGCATTGTCACTTCCGAGTTTCATTTATTCGGCAAGTGGTTATTATGTTTCGGCTTACAACAGTATCAAAACTCGAATGCTAAATATTGACATTCCGATTGCGTTGGGAATTGTCATCTTTTTTATCCGAAGTACGTTTGATATTGTTATGGATTATGGCTCCGGATTTTTCGACAGCTTAACCGGATTGATTTTCTTCATGCTTTTGGGAAAAATGTTCCAAATCAAAACCTATAACTTTTTAAGTTTTGAAAGAGATTTTAAATCGTACTTCCCTGTTGCTGTGACCAAAATAACGTCAACAACTGAAGAAAGTGTTCCGATTTACGATGTTCAAAAAGGCGATCGATTACTCATCAGAAACCAAGAACTTATTCCGGTTGACGGTATTTTAATTTCTGAAAACGCCTCCATTGATTACAGTTTTGTAACAGGTGAAGCCATTCCTATAAACAAAAAATCGGGCGATAAAATCTTCGCTGGCGGAAAACAAATTGGCAAAGTCATCGAAATGGAAGTGTTGCATTCGGTTTCTCAAAGTTACTTAACACAGTTGTGGAGCAATGCTGTTTTTCAGAAAGAAGTCACACAAAAACACAAATCCATTACCGATAAAATCAGTCGCTACTTCACACCTATTTTATTGCTAATTGCTTTCGTGAGTTTTGGTTATTGGATTTTCTTTGATGCAAATACTGCGTTTAATGTTTTTACTGCAGTATTAATTGTAGCCTGTCCTTGTGCTTTGGCATTGACGGCTCCGTTTACATTTGGCAATGTGTTGCGAATTTTAGGCAATCAGAAATTGTACCTCAAAAATGCGTTAGTTATCGAACAATTGGCGGCTATCGATACCATCGTTTTTGATAAAACGGGAACGATTACAACCAACAAAAAAGCCACGATAACCTACGAAGGGAATGAATTTTCTCAGGAACATCTGACCTTGTTAAAAAACGTACTTCAGGCATCAAATCATCCGTTAAGCCGAATGTTATACGACTATTTACCCGAAGCTAAAAAAGTCAACATCATCTCTTTTGAAGAAATTTCAGGAAAGGGAATTCAGGCACAAACAGAGCAATATACCATTAAAATTGGTTCGTCCGATTTGATGAATAGAGCAAAAGAAACGTCTATTCAAAACACTTCCGTTCACATTATGATTAATGACATCTATTTCGGAAAATACATTTTCAACAATGAATACCGAGAGGGTTTATCAGAACTCTTCCAAAATTTAAAAAGCAATTATACGATTAAAGTGTTATCTGGTGATAACGAAGGCGAGCGTAGAATTCTAAAACAATTATTACCAAAAGGCACCGAACTCATCTTCAATCAAAAGCCAGAACAAAAATTAGAATTCATTAAAAAATTACAAGAAGAAGGCAAAAACGTGATGATGGTTGGCGACGGTTTGAACGATGCTGGAGCCTTAGCACAAAGCAATGTTGGCATCTCCATATCCGAAAACGTCAATGTTTTTTCGCCTGCTTGCGATGCGATTTTAGACGCCGGTGAATTTCAGAAATTAAGCTACTTTTTGAAATTATCTAAAAACGCCATCACTACAATTAAAATGAGTTTTGGTTTATCCATACTGTACAACATAGTAGGATTGTCATATGCTGTAACTGGAAATTTATTGCCGTTAGTGGCTGCTATCATTATGCCTTTAAGCACCATAACCATTGTAAGTTTTGTAACGCTTATGAGTAATTATTATGCCAGTAAAAAAGAAAACTAGTAAACAAAACTCCAATCAAAAGTTATTTCCAAGTATGATAAATATCATATTTTGAACAAAGTAACCAACGTAATTTTGTGTAACACAAATGTAAGGTATGAGTGTCATTTATTTATTAATCTCCATCAGTATCATAGTCGCAATTGGCTTTTTCATGGCTTTTATAAGAGCTGTAAAAAAAGGGCAATACGACGACGATTACACACCATCTGTGCGAATGCTTTTTGATGACGAACTGGTAAAACCGAAAGCGGAAACACCAGAAATAAAACCTAAAACAATAAACAATTAAACAAATCTATTTATGGAAATGCAACAATTTTATTACGACAACAAAATTGTAAAGAAATTTCTCTACGCCACTATAGTCTTTGGTGTGGTCGGAATGTTGGTCGGACTCCTATTAGCCATAATGTTTCTTTTTCCAAACATTACCGAAGGTGTTTCGTGGCTGAGTTTTGGTAGACTACGTCCGTTACACACCAACGCCATCATTTTTGCTTTTGTTGGAAACTCAATGTTTGCAGGTATTTATTACTCACTTCAACGCTTATTGAAAGCACGAATGTTCAGCGATTTTTTGAGCAACCTACATTTTTGGGGTTGGCAATTAATTATTGCTGCAGCGGCTATTTCGTTGCCTCTAGGATATTCAACATCCAAAGAATACGCCGAATTGGAATGGCCTATCGATATTGCCATCGCCTTAATTTGGGTAGTATTCGGAATCAATATGATTGGTACGATTTTGCGACGAAGAGAACGTCATCTGTATGTTGCCATTTGGTTTTACATCGCCACTTTTGTTACCGTTGCAGTTTTACATATTTTCAATAGTTTGGAATTACCGGTTTCAGCAACAAAAAGTTATTCGGTTTACGCCGGAGTACAAGATGCTTTGGTGCAATGGTGGTACGGACACAATGCAGTAGCGTTTTTCCTAACCACTCCGTTTTTGGGATTGATGTATTATTTTATTCCGAAAGCAGCTAACCGACCTGTATATTCCTATCGTTTGTCTATTGTTCACTTTTGGTCGTTAATTTTCATTTATATCTGGGCAGGACCTCATCATTTGTTGTATTCGGCTTTGCCTAATTGGGCACAAAATTTAGGTGTTGTTTTTTCCATTATGCTGATTGCTCCTTCTTGGGGTGGAATGATAAACGGACTCTTAACACTACGTGGTGCTTGGGATAAAGTAAGAACGGAACCGATTTTGAAATTCTTTGTGGTTGCAATAACGGGATACGGAATGGCAACATTTGAAGGTCCGATGCTATCGCTAAAAAACATCAACGCCATCGCACATTACACCGATTGGATTGTGGCCCACGTTCATGTTGGTGCTTTAGCATGGAACGGATTTATGGCATTTGGTATGATTTATTGGTTGATTCCAAAAATGACTAAGGGAAAATTGTATTCATTAAAGTTGGCCAATTTCCATTTCTGGATTGGAACTTTAGGAATCATATTGTACACTATTCCGATGTATGTAGCTGGATTCGCGCAAGCTTCGATGTGGAAACAATTCAACCCAGACGGAACTTTAACCTATGGTAATTTCCTTGAAACGGTAATAGAAATCATGCCAATGTATGCCATGCGTGCCGTTGGTGGAACCATGTATTTAATCGGAATGTTGGTTTTAGTTTACAATATTATTCAAACTGTAAGAGCCAATGCTGCTGTAGAAGATGAATTAGCAGAAGCTCCCGAATTACAAAGAATTGGTTCTGGTAGAGCCAAAGGAGAAAAATACCATACTTGGTTAGAAAGACGTCCAATTCAATTGACCATTTTCGCAATCATAGCAATTTTAATTGGAGGTGTTATTCAAATTGTTCCAACCATAATGGTGAAATCAAATATCCCGACAATTGCAAGCGTAAAACCGTACACGCCATTAGAATTAGAAGGACGCGATTTATACATCCGAGAAGGTTGTGTGGGCTGCCACTCGCAATCGGTGCGTCCGTTTCGAAGTGAAGTCGAACGTTACGGACCGCAATCCAAAGCAGGAGAATTTGTCTACGACCATCCGTTTCTTTGGGGTTCCAAACGAACAGGTCCCGATTTGTTGAGAGAAGGTGGGAAATACAACGACAACTGGCAATTCAACCACTTATGGAATCCGCAAAGTATTTCATCAGGTTCGATTATGCCAAGTTACAAATGGCTTTTCGACAACAAACCAATGGATATTTCATTAACGCAAAAGAAAATGGAAGCCATGGTTACGTTAGGTGTTCCTTATACTAAAACCGAAATTGCCAACGCTCAAAAAACATTACGAACTCAAGCCGAAAAAATTGAAGCAAACCTAAAAAGTGATCCCGATTTTGTAAAGAGTTATGACGACAGTAAGAAAAAAGCATCCGCAAAAGGAGAAGTATTTGTACCTATGAATCAACGTGAAATTGTTGCACTGATTGCCTATTTACAACGACTTGGAACCGACATTAAAGTAAAAGAAACCGTTAAAAAATAATATCATGTTCGAACAAATCAAACACAATATGGAGACGATAACTGGAGTAGCAATCTATCCTATACTGTCTTTATTAATCTTTTTTTTCTTTTTCGTGGGATTGGGCATTTGGGTGTTTTCTTATAAAAAAGAAAAGATAAAAGAGTTAAGCCAACTTCCTTTAAACGAGTAAAACAGCAACCTATATAACGATATAAAATGAAAAAAATACTTCCAGTATACGTTCGACTCCCAATTATTTTCTTCTCTGTTTTTGGAGCTTTGGAATTCTTTATAGATTCTGGCGACCGACCAGCATTTATAAAATATCCAATGGTAATAGTATTTCTATTCGTATTTCTTTTTCTATTAATTGCGATAGAGATAACCGTAAGTGCTGTTGATAACATCATGTATCAACTACTTACCGAAGAACAGAAAAAACTGCTTGACAATGTCAATTCGGTCAGTTTAAAAGAAAGTGGTTGGTATAAAAAATTACTACAAAAGTTAACTCGAACCATTCCTATGGATGGTGAAGAAGCTATTGTTTTACATCACGATTACGATGGCATCAAAGAATTGGATAACACGTTGCCGCCTTGGTGGGTGTATTTATTTTACGTAACCATTATTTTTTCGGTAATCTATTTGGTTAAATATGAAATTTTGGATGGCGACAATCAAGAAACCGAACTCAAAAAAGAAATAGCCCAAGCCAAAATCGATGTGGCAGAATACATGAAAACAGCTCCCGATTTAATGAACGAATCAAAAGTAACGCAACTTACTGATGCTGCTTCTTTATCTGAAGGAAAAACCATTTTTACCACCAATTGTGTGGCGTGTCATCGAGCAGATGCAGGTGGGCAAATTGGGCCAAACTTAACCGACGAGAACTGGATTTTAGGTGGCGGAATAAAAGAAATATTTCACACTTTAGAAAACGGCGGTAGAGACGGAAAAGGAATGATTTCTTGGAAAGGAACATTGAAACCAAAAGAAATGCAAATGGTTGCCAGTTATGTCATGTCATTAAAAGGAAGCAATCCGAAAGAACCAAAAGCTCCAGAAGGAGAAGTTTGGGTTGACCCAACTACTGCTAAAGACAGCACACAAGTAAAAAAATAAAAAATGTCGAATTTACCAGACGAAGCTTTTAGAGATACCATCGGAACAATCGATGAAGAAGGTCATAGAAAATTTATTTTTCCAAAAAAACCATCGGGTAAATTTTACAATTACAGAAAATGGGTGAGCTATTTTTTATTAATAGTTTTAATAGCCAATCCGTTTCTAAAGGTCAACGGGAATCAGTTTATGATGTTCAACGTTCTAGAACGTCGTTTCAATATTTTTGGATTCCCATTTTGGCCTCAAGATTTTTACCTTTTCGTTCTTTTTATGATTGTAGGAGTGGTTTTCGTCATCTTCTTTACGGTTATTTTTGGTAGAATTTTTTGCGGATGGATTTGTCCGCAAACCATATTCCTAGAAATGGTTTTTCGCCGAATTGAATATTGGATAGAAGGCGATCGCGGTGCTCAAATTCGTTTGAGTAAACAAGAATGGAATGCCGAAAAAATCAGAAAAAAAGGGTTGAAATGGACGATTTTTTTAATCATCTCTTTCTTTATAGCCAACGTTTTTCTGGCGTATTTGATTAGCAGTGACGAATTGTTTAAAATGATTCATGAAGGTGCCGAAAATCACTTAAGTACCTTAATTGCTTTGTTGATTTTTACTGGGGTTTTCTATTTTGTTTTTGTTTGGTTTAGAGAGCAAGTGTGTATTATTGCTTGCCCTTACGGAAGATTACAAGGTGTTTTATTAGATGACAAATCGATTAATGTGGCTTATGATTTTGTTCGAGGTGAAAAAGAACTAGGAAGATTCAAATACAACAAACAAGAAGACAGAGCTGCATCAGGCAAAGGCGATTGCATCGATTGCAAACAGTGCGTGCATGTTTGCCCAACCGGAATTGATATCCGAAACGGAACGCAATTAGAATGCGTTAATTGCACGGCTTGTATCGACGAATGTGATTTGATAATGGAAAGTGTCAACTTGCCAAAGGGACTAATTCGCTACGCATCGGAAGATGAAATTGAAAAAAAAGAGAAGTTTAAGTTCACCACTCGAATGAAAGGTTATTCAGCTGTGTTGTTTATTCTAACTGGTGTTTTAGTCGGATTGCTGTTTTTACGCACCGAAGTCGAAACCAACATTTTGCGGTTACCAGGACAATTGTTCCAGCACAAAGGTGACAATATCAGTAACATTTATACTTTCAAAATAATCAATAAAACCAATGAGGATATGAATAACGTTCACTTCGAACTCATCGGAATAAAAGGGAAACTAAATGTAGTTGGCAAACCAAATATAAAAGTCCCGAAACAAAAAATGATCAAAGGAACTTTGTTTATTGAAATCAATCAGTTCTTACTCGAAAATGATAAAACAAAGATTGAAATTGGTGTGTACAACGGAAACAAAAAAATCGAAACCACTGCAACAAATTTCCTTGGCCCAAGAAGTTTTGATTAAAGAAAATTATAAAAAATTACGCTATGAAAATTAATTGGGGAACCGGAATCGTAATTGCATTTGCCATGTTCATTTCGTTCATCTTGTATTTTGTAATCAAAGTACAAACGAATCCCGAATACGATAACGAACTCGTAGTAGAAGAATATTACAAACACGATGCAAAATTTGGTGACGAAATGGTCCGAGTTCAAAACGCTGAAGATTTAGATCAAAAGCCAACAATAGCAATAGCCTCTGGAGCAATTACAATTGCTTTTCCAGAAGTATTTCATCCTAAAACCATCACAGGAAAAGTGTCCCTGTACAGACCGTCTAACAAAGAACTAGATTTTGCTATCCCAATTTCGTTAACTAGTTCAACTTTGCTCATACCTAAAAAAAGTTTGGTAGGCGGTCGTTGGGACATTATGATGGAATGGCAGTACGAAGGAAAAGCATATTTAACTAAAGAAGTGGTGTACATACAATAAATTAAATTCGATGTTATTTACAGCTTTACTTTTCGGATTAGTATCGAGTTTGCACTGTTTAGGCATGTGTGGACCGATTGCGATGATGTTGCCCGTAGATCGAAATAATCAAGCAAAAAAAGTCAGCCAAATTATAACGTATCATTTGGGAAGATTGTTTTCATATGCCACAATCGGACTTGTTTTTGGTTTGGTTGGAAAAGGATTTTTCATGGCTGGTATCCAACAACAAGTATCGATAACTATAGGCGTTCTCATTATTTTGGTGATTTTGATTCCTACACGATTATTCTCCAAATACAATTTTTCACAACCCGTTTTTAAACTATTAGCTAAAATTAAAACTGCTTTGGGAAGTCAGTTTAAAAACAAAAGCTACCGTTCTCTTTTTACTATTGGTGTACTCAACGGTTTTTTGCCGTGCGGAATGGTTTATGTTGCACTATTCGGTGCCATTGCCATGCAAAGTGTTGGTTATGGCGTTTTGTACATGCTTTTATTTGGGTTGGGAACAATTCCGTTAATGAGTATGGTAGTCATATTTACTTCTATTATGAATGTAGCGGTTCGAAATAAAATTCAAAAAGCAATTCCGTATGTTGGTGTTGCCATTGGAATGCTTTTTATTTTGAGAGGTTTGGGATTGGGCATCCCTTATATTTCGCCAAGTACGTTGGGTTTGATTGTTCAAGAACAACCCAATTGTCATTATTAATTTTAACATAAAAACAAAATGGAAAAACACGATTTACTTCACGAGTTTCCTGAATATCAGGAAGCAATACACGTACTAAAAATCAGCAATAGTCATTTTAAAAAACTATTTGATGATTATGACGCACTAGAACATCGGATACATCGGGTGAATGTAGGAATCGAAATTATGTCGGATGAAGCCTTTAAAGAATTGAAAACAAAAATGCTGATTTTAAAAGACAAAATCTATTCTTTACTCAAATCATAAAACAAAAAATCACGCTTAAAACGTGATTTTCTGTTTTTAAATCGTCATTGAAAACAACTGTGTTTGTGGCGTTTTGCGTTTTAATCGCAAATCAAAAGCCATACAAATATTTCTGACATAGGGTTTTCCGGCTTCGGTAACTTGTATAGTATCTGTATTGATGATTAACAATCCATCTTTTTCCATCTCTTTTAATCGAATCAAAACCTCTGGAATTTCATCAAAAAAGTTGTCCTTATCTGCCCATGATGTTTCAAATTGACACATTAAATTAAGAATGTGTTTTCGAATAATTAAATCTTCGTTGGTCAATACATGGCCTTTAACTACTGGCAATTTATCCCATTCTAAAAACTGATAATAATCTTCTAAATCTTTGGTGTTTTGAGCAAAACTGTACCAACTATCACTTATTGATGAAACGCCCAATCCAATCATCAATTGGGTTTTAGAAGCACTGTAACCCATAAAATTGCGATGGAGTTTATTGTTTTCAAATGCAGTATACAAACTATCGGTCGCTAAGGCAAAATGATCCATACCAATTTCGTGATAATCACTTTCGTACAACAATTGCTTTCCGGTTTCGTATAGGTTTCTTTTTTCATCGTCTTTCGGAATATCCGCGTCTTTAAATCCGCGTTGCCCATTTCCCTTAATCCAAGGCACATGAGCATAACTATAAAACGCCAATCGATCGGGATGCAATGATTTTGTTTTTTCTATGGTATCAATAACGTCACCCAATTCTTGGAATGGTAATCCGTAAATAATATCGTGTCCGATAGAAGTATATCCGATTTCTCTTGCCCAAAGCGTCACTTTAGCCACATTGTGAAAAGGCTGTAGCCGATGAATAGCTTGTTGCACTTTCTCGGAATAATCTTGTACACCAAAACTCACTCTTCGAAATCCGAGATTGTATAACTTTTGCAAATGCTCAAAAGAGGTGTTGTTGGGATGTCCTTCAAAACTAAATTCATAATCCTCGGCAATTTGAGCGTGACTCAGAATTCCGTTTATTAAATCTTCTAAGTTTTTGGGAGAAAAAAAAGTCGGTGTTCCTCCACCCAAATGAATTTCTTTGATGAGTGGTTTTTTATCAAACAACTTTACATACAAATACCATTCTTTTAAAAGTGCCTGAATATACGGATGCTCCACACCGTGATTTTTTGTAATCCGTTTATGGCAACCACAAAAAGTGCATAAACTTTCGCAAAATGGCAAGTGAATGTATAAGCTGATTCCTTCAGATGTAGCACTTTCTGAAATGGATTTTTGTACAGAGTCAATCCATATTTCATTATTAAAAGTGCTCTCTTCCCAGTAAGGCACTGTTGGATAACTAGTGTATCTCGGCCCCGGAACATTGTATTTTTGAAGTATTGAAACTGACATGAGTTGATTTTATTTAGCGTCAAAATTAGGCCAACTAACGGCAACGTAAAATGATAAATATCATGTTGTAAAATGTAAAACTCATCCGTTACACATAAAAAAAACGCCTCATAAAAATGAGACGTTTTAAAAATATAATTTTGAATAGTTTATGCTCTTCCAGCAGCAGCAATTAAATTTAGTGCTGAACCTGCTTTGAACCATTCTATTTGTCCGTCATTATAAGTATGATTTGCCAAGATAGTTTCTTTTGAACCATCAGCATGAACCAATTCGAGAGTCAATGGTTTACTTGGAGCAAAACTGGTTAAATCAAGGAAGTTGAATGTATCGTCTTCTTTAATTTTATCGTAATCAGCTTCGTTAGCAAAAGTCAAACCTAACATTCCTTGTTTTTTCAAATTCGTTTCGTGAATACGCGCAAACGATTTTACCAAAACCGCTTTCACACCAAGGAAACGTGGCTCCATTGCTGCATGCTCACGAGAAGAACCTTCTCCATAATTGTGATCACCCACAACTATAGAAGGAACTCCAGCTGCTTTATACGCTCTTGCTACCGCAGGAACAGCATCGTAAACACCAGTCAATTGATTTTTTACCGAATTTGGTTTTTGATTGAACGCATTGATAGCTCCAATCAACATATTGTTAGAAATATTATCCAAATGCCCACGGAAACGCAACCAAGGTCCAGCCATAGAAATAT
>JAZKGN010000133.1:7824-39423 GCA_040385945.1 Bacteroidota bacterium | reverse complement strand
GTAACTTTTATTCTTTTAAAGAAGCCATGTCTATAACAGGACGGAGCGTTAAAAAAATGTTCAGTGAACATTTTTAGCGAACGGGCCAGGTGGCGCGCGGGCTTTCCTTACAAAAAATAGTATTATCCCTTTAAAGAAGCCATATCTATAACAAAACGATATCTCACATCGCTTTTCAGCATTCGTTCATACGCTTCGTTAATGTCTTGCATTTTGATGATTTCTATTTCGGATACAATATTGTGTTTGCCACAAAAATCAAGCATTTCTTGTGTTTCGGCAATGCCACCAATTAACGAAGCGGCGACTGCTTTTCGTCCCATAATCATGGGAACGGTATTTAAAATCGGATCTAATCCTCCTAGGTAACCTACCAAAACTAGTGTTCCACTAATGGCTAAAGTTCCGATATACGGATTAACATCATGTACATAAGGCACAGTATCAATAATCAAATCAAATTTTCCTCCTACTGAAGCCATTTGATTGTCATCTGTTGAGATAATTACAGCATCGGCACCCAAATCTTTAGCGTCTTTTTCTTTATCTGGTGTTCTTGAAAACAACGTTACTTCGGCACCTAAACCTTTAGCTAGTTTAATTGCCATATGGCCTAAACCTCCTAAACCAACCACGGCGACTTTGCTTCCTTTACCAACATTCCAATGGCGAAGCGGTGACCAAGTCGTAATTCCAGCACAAAGTAGCGGAGCCGTAGCAGCCAAATCTAAATTGGCTGGCACTTTCAAAACAAAATGTTCCTCTACCACTACTTTTTCAGAATAGCCTCCATAAGTCATTCCGCCTAAATATTTATCAGGACTGTTGTACGTTCCAACCCAACCGTTTAAACAATATTGCTCCAAATCTTTTTCGCAACTGCTGCACGTTCTACACGAATCAACCAAACAACCAACAGCAGCAAAATCACCGACTTTAAGCTTGGTTACTTCACTTCCAACTTTGGTTACTTTACCTACTATTTCATGACCTGGAATTGCAGGATAGGATGTAAAACCCCAATCGTTTCTTGCAGTATGCAAATCAGAATGGCACACGCCGCAATACATAATTTCGATTTCAATATCTTTCGATTGCACGTCTCTACGTGAGATGTTCATTTGTTCTAAATCGGCATCAGCTGACTGAGTTCCGTATGCTTTTACATTTGATGTTTCCATTATTTTATATAAATTAGATTTTTAATTTAAGGAAAGTCATGACTTATACTTTCCCTTCTTTAATTTCGTCAACAATCTCTGGATTTAATAAAGTAGAAATATCTCCAAAATTAGAAAAGTCATTTTCCGCAATTTTTCGCAATATTCTACGCATGATTTTACCCGAACGCGTTTTTGGCAATCCACTTACAAACTGAATTTTATCGAGTTTAGCAATGGGTCCGATTTGATCGGATATAAGTTGGTTGATTTCTATAGCAACATTTTCTTTATCCCTACTCTCTCCTATTTCTTTCAAGATTACAAATCCGTACAATGCATTCCCTTTTATATCATGAGGAAAACCTACAATGGCACTTTCTGCCACAGCAGGATGTTCATTAATGGCATCCTCAATTGGAGCCGTTCCTAAATTGTGTCCCGAAACAATAATCACATCATCAACCCTACCTGTAATTCGGTAGTACCCAACTTCATCGCGCAAAGCACCATCTCCTGTGAAATACTTACCTGGAAAAGCCGTAAAATACGTTTCTTTAAAACGTTGATGATCTCCCCAAATGGTTCGCGCCATCGATGGCCACGGGAATTTAATACACAAACTTCCCGTAACTTGATTGCCTTCAATTTCATTGCGCAATTCATCCATTAAAACGGGTTGCACTCCAGGTAATGGCAACGACGCATAAGTTGGTTTTGTTGGCGTTACAAATGGAACAGGTGATATCATAATGCCTCCCGTTTCGGTTTGCCACCACGTATCTACCAATGGACAACGCTTCCCTCCTACGTGATCGTTGTACCAATGCCAAGCTTCTTCATTGATGGGTTCACCAACAGATCCGATTACTTTTAAGGAACTCAGTGGAAAACGCTGTACATAATCCAAACTTTCTTTTGCCAACGCACGAATGGCAGTTGGTGCTGTATAAAATTGATTGACTTTGTGTTTTTCTATCACTTCCCAAAAACGGCTGTAATTAGGATATGATGGAACGCCTTCAAATATTACGGTTGTTGCTCCATTCAAAAGCGGTCCGTACAAAATATACGAATGTCCAGTAATCCAACCAATATCGGCGGTACACCAAAACACATCGTTGTCTTCATAGTTGAAAATATTTTTAAACGTATAAGCGGTATACACCATATAACCCGCAGTGGTGTGCACCATTCCTTTTGGTTTTCCCGTCGAACCCGAAGTGTATAAAATAAATAACGGATCTTCTGCATCCATAATTTCAGCTACATTATTCGGAACTGCAGCATCCAAAAGTGGTTGCAACCATTGGTCGCGTCCTTCTTTCATCGTAACAGGCGTATTGGTTCTTTTGATAACCAAAACCGTTTCAACACAAGGTGTTTTTTCAAGTGCTTCATCAACAATTACTTTCAAATCGATTGATTTGTTACCGCGGAAACTTCCGTCAGAAGTAATCACCATTTTACACTCAGAATCATTAATACGAGCCGAAACTGCCGATGCTGAAAATCCAGCAAAAACCACCGAATGTATGGCTCCTATTCGGGCGCAAGCCAAAACAGCTACTGCCAATTCGGGAATCATCGGAAGATAAATACACACTCGGTCTCCTTTGCTAATGCCTTGTTCTCTAAGCACATTTGCCATTTTTGCAACACGTGCATACAATTCGTTATACGAAATATGCAGTGCTGCTTCATCAGGATTGTTAGGTTCGAAAATGATGGCTGTTTTATCGCCTCTTCTGGCTAAATGTCGGTCGATGCAATTTTTAGTAATGTTCACTTTGGCATCAACAAACCATTTGAATTGGGCTTCTTGCATGTCAAATTCGAACACTTTGTCCCATTTTTGATACCAAGTAAAATTTTCATCGGCAATCTTATCCCAAAATTTTCTGGGCTCGCGAACCGATTTTTTATACATTTTAAAGTAATGCTCTAGATTGTGTATTTTGTAGTAACTCATCGTTCGTTTAGAATTGAATTTTGTTTCGTAAATATACGGATTTCGATGGTGTGAAAATTATTTTTTTACCCTTACCACACTTTATTATTTAATTTTCATTACAAACTGTGACTCGATTAAAAAAGTGCATTTTATTGCCTCTTTTTTTAGCATTATGCAGCATTTCTTCTTTTAAAAAAATACAAGGTTTTGTTCGTACTTTGTTCGATGCTTCTTCGATAGCGCTTCGCAAAACCACCCCTATTTGCGAAGCCGACCCGAACAGTGTACGAACGAAACACGAAGATAACCTCTTTTTGTTTTGTAAAAAAGGGTGTTTTTCCCCTTGTGGGTGGAAAAAAAGACGGGTATATTTGGTGAATACATTTAAACTTTCATGATTACATTACTAATTTTTGTAGGTTTGAAGGTGTAAACAATAAATGTTGTTTGATAGTTAGCGGTAATTATAATTGATACACACCTAATATGGAAATTAAAATAATTCAAAAGCATAAATCAATCAATCCACCATGTGAATTTTTATTACCAGATTTCTCAGTACTCACGGGAAAGAATGGAAGCGGAAAAACTCATTTACTTGAGGCAATTGCAGACAATAACAAATCTCAAGTTCAATTAAATGGGATTTTAGTAAAAAATATTAGATATATTGGATTCAATGGATTAAATCCCAATATAGAAGAAACATGTGATCCACAAACAATTATTGGACATATAAAAAACACATGGAACCGCTACAGCAGTGCATTAACAAATATTACACGGGAAAGTAATATTCAGATTAATCGATTGTTTCTACACATAGGAAATGATCCTAATACGAAACGATTTATAGAAAGAACAATTGAAGCTACTGGAAAAACATTTGACAAATTAACGGAAGATGATTTTGCGGATAATTTTGATATTTCTTTGCTAGGACAAAATGATTTTTTTACGGCTCAATTTGCTCTTTTATTTAAAAATTATCATAAACGTCTATTAGAGAATGATATGAATGAATTTTATCTTTCAAAGGGCGAAGCGCCATCAAAACCAGTGCTTACAAAAAAAGATTTTGAAGAAAAATTTGGTATTCCGCCGTGGGATTTTGTAAATAAAATTCTTCTTGAAACCAATATTCCATATGAAGTCAACAGTCCGATAGGAACAAGATTAGAATCAAATTTCAATTTTAAATTAAAAGACCGACACCAAGGTTTTGAAATCAGTTCGATGGATTTGTCAACCGGCGAGAAAGTACTTATGTCTCTTGCGCTTGCGATTTATAATACAGGCGGAGACATGGGTAAACCTGATATACTTTTACTTGATGAACCCGATGCAGGTCTTCATCCTTCAATGTCAAAAATGATGGTTGACATACTTAATAAAAACATAGTTGTCGATAATAAAATTCCAACATTAATCTCAACTCATTCTCCAACTACCATTATAGCTTCGGATGGTATTGCAATTTACCAGATGATAAGAGGCAATAACACTCCAACTAAAATTCCCACTCAGCAAGCCGTCGAAATACTTTCATCTGACATTCCATTTCTCAAGATATCGAATGATAAAAGGAGACAGGTTTTTGTCGAAAGTAAATATGATGTGAATTACTACGAATTACTAACAAACATTTATTCTAGAATTGAACCTTTGCCTTCAGAACCTATATATTTGCCAGCAAGAACATCTAGTGGTTCCAATTGCACCGATGTAATTGAGATAGTTAGTAATCTTTCTACTAATGGTAATGACCAAGTATACGGAATAATAGATTGGGACACTACAAATCCTTCTTCAGGGAGAATAATTGTTCTCGGCGAAAATGAGAGATATGCTATTGAAAATTATTTACTCGATCCATTGTTAATGGGCATATTATTTATTCGAGAAAGAAAGTTAAATTTTTCTGATTTCAGCTTAGTCACATATCAGAATTATGCTGATTTTACTAAACTTAAAATTGAGGATGCACAAATAATAATAGATACAGTCTTGACAACTCTAGGGCTTTTATCAACAAATGTTAAACCTTATCTCCTTCAAAATGGCTGGGAATTAAACATTCCTTTAGAATTCAGTTTACATCAAGGGCATGATCTCGAAGTTCGATATAAAAATAAATTTCCATTTCTAAATTCTTATCAGAGAGAAGATGCTCTAAAAAAGGATGTAATCGAAAAAGTTATAAATGATTATCCAAATTTCACTCCAAGGCAAGTATTCGAAACAATAATGAAAATAAAATAACTACCGCTAACATTGGTTTGCATCAATGGCTTGGCTTGGAACTTATTTACCTATGGAATTGTGTACAAAGCGTACTTTATTTTTATTATTTTTAAATATAAATTTATTGTTTATCAATAAATATTTATTATGTTTGTGTTTTAATTTTAAATTTTAATAATTATGTTAAAACCAAACAACATCGTATTTAAAGTCTTGCATATTGTAGCTTGGCTTATCTTCGTTGGCCTAAGTATTGAGGCTGGTGGCTTGATCGTCAATTTTATTTTCAGTATCTGTAGACCTGAATTTGTTCAAAATCTGTATCAAAAATTGGATTTAAGTGACATGTATGAACGCAGTAAATGGGCTTTTTACAGTATGTATAGTTTTATACTTGTCATAGCTGTTTTGAAAGCGCTACTATTTTATGCAGTCATCCTATTGATGCTTAAAATTGATTTATCAAAACCATTCAGCAGCTTTGTTTCGAGAAAAATTTCGCAAATTAGTTACTTCACGCTTTCCATTGGACTAGTAAGTTACATAGGGCAACAGTCGGCTAAGCATTTAATGCATCGTGGTTTTGCAACTGAAAACTTAAACCAGTTTTGGGCAGACAGTGAAGCATTTATTTTAATGGCAGCGGTAATCTACGTTATTGCTACCATCTTCAAAAAAGGAATTGAGATTCAAAACGAAAACGAATTAACCATATAAGCCATGGCAATAATTGTAAACTTAGATGTCATGATGGCAAAAAGAAAGATCTCATTGAATGAGCTTTCTGAAAAGGTAGATTTAACGCTATCCAACCTTTCAATATTAAAAACCGGAAAAGCAAAAGCCATTCGGTTTAGCACATTGGAAGCCATTTGCAAAGCATTGAACTGTCAACCAGGTGATTTGTTAGAATTTCAAGAGGATTAATTAACAACTAGAATTTTATTCCTAAAAGTAGAATTCCGTATTTTGCAGCATAAAACAGCTACGATGACAAAACCAATGCATCCCGATTTTCAATCATTGCTCAACTATAAAGAGCAAAATGTAATAGAACTCTTCAATGATTTGAGAGCGTTTGTATTAGAATTACATCCCGACAGCAATGAGCTACTTTATCACACGCACGCCTTGACTACGGTTTTCTCTATTTCGGAAAAATTAGGCGATGCGTTTTGCATGATTCCGATATATACCAATCATTTGAATTTGGGTTTCAATAAAGGAACGTTGTTAAAAGATCCTAAGCAATTGTTAGAAGGAACTGGGAATCTGATTCGGCATATTCCAATAAAACAAACGTCCGATTATCGAAATGACAGCGTAAAAGCACTTCTCAAAGAAGCCATCCTCTTTGCTATAAATGACATGGACAAGCCTACAAAATCAGTGGGCTTGTCCATCTCTAAAATTAAGAAATAGTGTTTACTTCTTTTTAAGCATCAACTCTTTAATGTATTTTACTGGCGCACTTCCATAACTTAAGAAGTCTTCATGGAATTTTTTTAGTTTAAATTTCTCGCCTTGCTTCTTTTTAAGCTCTTCTCTAAAATCATGAATCTCGGTATACCCTGTAAAATACGAACACAATTGTACTTGAGATAAGGTAGCGCGTTTCCACTTTCCATCGGCTTCTGCTTGCTGTTGAAAGGCTTGATTGATCATCAAATCCAATGCAGCTTCTTTTGACATGTTTTTGGTGTGAATGCTATAATCTAAAATGGTGTTGCATGTCGCTCGCAAGTTCCATTTGTAATACATCAACCACATTTCGTCTGAATTTTTGTAGCCACTTTCCAACATCATTAACTCGGTATACACAGCCCAACCTTCTACCATAGCGCCATTACCAAATATCGATTTGATAATGCTTGGCGATTGATTGCTGTACACCAATTGCGTGTAATGCCCCGGAACGGCTTCATGTATGTTTAAAATTTGAAGGATATAATCGTTGTATTCTCGCAAATAACTTTCTGAACGAGCGGCATCCCAACCCGACATGCTTCCCACATTGTAATAGGTGTTGGCATTTTTGTCATACGGACCAGGAGAAGAAATAGAAGCTCCAGCAACGCCCGCCATATAATCGGGTTCTTTACGAACTACTAAAGGTTTTGATGGATCGATGTACAATAAATCTTTGGCTTTTACATAAGCAGTTAACTCTGGGATTTGCTTTTCTATTTCCGATTGGAATTTTTCTGGCGTGGTATGTTGCAACGAAATTTTATCAATTACTTGTTTTGTCATTACCATTTTATCGGTTGGCTTTTCAGCTGCACCGTAGTATTTTGTCCATAATTTATCCGATAACACAAACATCTTTTTATGCAATTCGGCTTTGTGATCAATCGCTTTCTGATAAATTTCATCAGGAGAATAACCCGATTGTATTTCGTATCCAAACTTTTTATCAAACAATTCTTTACCCAATCGGAAAGAACGAGGTGTTTTATTGTCTAATTTTTTCAACCAATCTACATAATCATTTATCGCCGTTACAGCAGTTTTTGATTTCTCTAAAATAACTTTTTTCTCTTCATCAGACAATTTACTTTTGGCAACAGCAGCCACCAAATCGGTTGTAAAAACAGACGAACCACCGCTATTTTGGTCAATAGCCAATTGTGTATGTTCAACAGTCGGATTTTTAATATTGGCTTTTGCCGCTTGATAATACGCCGGAATGTTGGTCATTTTTATACTGATGTTTCGTAAACGAGTATCTAGCGAATCGTAATTTCCGTTTAAAATCTCAGCAAAAGTGCCACATACATTGTAGGACGACGGATCCCATTCATACGCTTTCAATTCATTGATAGAAAAAACAGCACCTTCCAAATAATTTTTAATCATGTGAAAATCGGTCACATTATTGTTTGAAAGTACATCAACAGAGTAATTACTTAACGAATCCAACTGGTTTTTTACAAACGCAATTTGCTCTTTTCTGTACTCAGCTGTGGGCACTTTAAGCACCGAATCGTACTTGTGATAGCCTTGATTTGCTGCCCAATCGGGATTGATTTTCCATAGTTCCTCAACAAAATTATTCTTATACGAGTCGAATTGACTGTCACTTAGTTTTGAGTCTTTCTCTTCTTTTTTACAAGACACGAGCAATAGCGAACTGGCGAAGCAAAAACACACCAACGCAATAAGCACTACTAGATTTATTTTTTTCATACGGTTTGATTTTAGACCCTAAATATACTTAAAAATGTAGTATAATAATTCCGCTTTTTTTTGTTAATTTGTGTTCCAACACCCGAGGTCTCCGAATTGTATGGAGTGCAGCGGAATAAACTAAAACCAAACCATGCAATTTGATCCGAATGATTTAGAACTTTCTGCTGTCTACAAATTGGTAACAGGAACCGTTATTCCGAGACCTATTGGATGGATTTCTACTGTTGATAAAAACGGAATCAACAACCTTGCTCCTTTCTCCTATTTTAATGCTGTTGGCGAAGATCCGCCACATGTAATGTTTTCTACTGTTAGAGGAAACAATACCAATAAGGATACGTTAAACAATGTGTTGGAGAATGGTCAGTTTGTGGTTAATATGGTTACCGAAGAATTGGCAGAAAAGATGAATGCCACTTCACAACAAGTCGCTTTTGATGTCGATGAATTTGAATTGGCGCAACTCACTCCGATTCCATCCATAAAAATAAAACCCATGCGAGTGAAAGAAAGTTTAGTGACTTTTGAATGCGAAATGGTACACCATTATTTTTTAGAAAATCACAAACAAGGTGGCGCTTGCATCATTATTGGACGCATTGTTATGATGCATTATGACGACAGTGTTTTGTTGGATAATTACAAAATAAATCTCGAAAATTACAAACCAATTGCACGTTTGGCAGGTTCCAATTATGCAAAACTGGGTGAGTTATTCTCGATAAAAAGAAATTAAAAATACAAATAATAAAAATCCGCGATAATCCGCGTTGCAAAGCATCCGTTTCATCCGCGTTCCTTAACAATATGAAAATAGCAGTAATTGGTGGTGGTCCAGGTGGACTTTACTTTTCGATATTAACCAAAAAAGCAATGCCTCATTGCCAAATTGACATTTACGAACGCAACAAACCCGATGATAGTTTCGGATTTGGAGTGGTATTTTCGGATGAAACATTGGGCGAGTTTTTAAAACGCGACATGCAATCGTATGAGTTAATTCGGAGTAAATTTGCGTATTGGGACGATATAATCATCGCTCGTGATGGACAGCAAGTGAGCATTGCTGGCAACGGATTTTGTGGTTGTTCCCGTAAAACCTTATTACAATTGTTGCAACAACGTTGTACAGAAGAAGGTGTCAATTTACACTTTGAACACAATGTTGACGATTTAAGTCAGTTTTCTGATGCCGATATTATTTTGGCTGCTGACGGTATCGCGAGTAGCGTTCGTACCAAGTTTGAATCGGAATTTGGTACCAACATTACCTTAAAGAAAAACCGTTTCGTTTGGCTCGGATCTACAAAACCATTAGACGCTTTTACTTACTTTTTCAGAACAACGCCACACGGAACAATAGTTGCACACTCCTATCAATACGAAGAAGGCATGAGCACTTGGATTTTTGAATGCAGTAATGAAACGTGGGAAAAACTCCAATTTGAAGTTACCAATGAAGCCGATACCATTGCGAAAATAAGTGCTATTTTTAAAGACGAACTCGACGGACATCCGCTCATTTCCAATAAATCACATTGGAGGCAATTTCCACATGTGACCAACAAAAACTGGTACCACAACAACATCGTTTTATTAGGTGATGCGAAAGCGACAGCCCACTACTCTATTGGCTCTGGAACTAAATTAGCCATGGATTCTGCCATTGGTTTGTTTGATGCTGTGATGGCAAATCCAAACAATGTACAAGCGGCTTTTCAACACTATGACGCATCACGCAGAAATACCGTAGAAATGATACAGTACGCTGCTTTGGTGTCGTTAGATTGGTTTGAAAACATGGACCGTAACAACCAGCATCCGTTTTATCAGTTTGCTTTTGGTTGTATGACGCGTTCTAAAAAAGTGACTTTTGAGAATTTAAAATTAAGAGACCAATCGTTTACTGATAAAGTGCTGAACGAATTCAATGCATCTTCAATACCTGCTGCTTTTACTAAGTTTAAATTAAGAGATTTAGAATTGCAAAACCGCATCGTCATGTCGCCCATGGGACAATATTCTGCCGACAATGGTTTGGTAAATGATTGGCATTTTCAACATTATACGTCGCGTGCAATTGGTGGATTGGGATTGATTTTAACCGAAATGACAGCAATTTCAGAAACAGGACGTATCACTTTAGGTTGTGCTGGAATATATTCTAAAAATCAACTAGTTGAATGGAAAAAAATAACTGATTTTATTCATGCTACTACGCAAACTAAAATCGGAATTCAATTAGGACACTCAGGCAGAAAAGGTGCGATTAAAAAACCTTGGGAAGCTACAAACGAACCTATTGACAAGGCATGGGAATTGCTTTCTGCTTCGCCCATTGCTTTCAATTCGAAATTGGCTATTCCAAAAGAAATGACAGCTGCTGATAGAAATGAAATAACAAATCAGTTTGTTCAAGCTACTAAAAATGCTGACGAAGCCGGATTTGATATGATTGAATTACAAGCACATCACGGATTTTTACTGGCTTCCTTCCTCTCGCCATTAACCAATACACGAACCGATGAATTTGGTGGTAGTATTAATAACAGGTTGCAATTTCCTCTGCATGTTTTTAAAGAAATGCGCAACGTATTTCCACAAAACAAACCCATGTCAGTTAGAATCTCAGCGTCTGATTGGGCAGAAAACGGAATTACCGAAGAAGATGTTATCACCATTGCTAGCGCTTTCAAGAATGCTGGTGCCGATATCATCAATGTTTCCACAGGAAATACAGTCGAAGATCAAAAACCACAAGTGGGAAGAATGTGGCAAACGCCGTTCTCTGATTTGGTGCGAAATACGGTCCACATTCCGACTATAACAACGGGTTACATCCAAGACATTGATCAAATCAATACGATAATTTTAAATGGAAGAGCCGATTTGGTGGCGCTAGGCCGACCTTTATTATTGGATGCTAACTTTGTGAGAAATGCCCAAGCCTATGAACAATTTGAACCGACTGATATTCCGCTTCAATACAAAGCTGGAATGTCACATTTGTTTCCTTTAAAAAAGAGCGAAAGAAAGCAAGTAGAAGGCATGAAAAAAGCGTTAAAACCAAAAAGCAATAAAAAGTAAATGACTAAATTTTTAATCCTATTACTACTATCCACGCTAGGTTTCTCACAAACTGAAGCAATCATCACGAGTGGTAATTCCAAATTGCATTATAAAACATTTGGAAAAGGAAAGCCGATTTTAATTATCAACGGTGGACCTGGAATGAATTGTGAAGGTTTTGCATTTATAGCACAAGAATTGGCAAAAATGAATTTCAAAACCATTATTTACGATCAAAGAGGAACTGGAAAATCTACTTTAGAAAAAGTAAATTCGGAAACCCTAACGATGGATTTAATGGTTGAAGATATTGAAAATCTAAGACACCATTTAAAAATTGATAAATGGACAGTTTTCGGACAATCCTTTGGTGGAATGATGGCAACCTATTACGCTTCCAAACATCCAGAGACAATTGAAAAACTCATTTTTTCAGCTTCTGGTGGCGTTAATTTGAACTTCACTACCTACAGTCATCAAAGAATGTATGCCAATTTAACCAAAACCCAAAAAGACAGTTTAGACTATTATCAAGACAAAGTAGATAACGGTGACAGTTCGATGGAAACCATGAAATTAAGAGCAAAATACCTTGCAAATGCTTATGTCTATGATAAATCCAATGCGCCGATAATCGCTCAACGATTTACTCAGGTTAAATTTGAAATCAATCGATTGGTGTTTGATAATTTAAGAAAAATCAATTACGACTGTAGCAAATCTTTTAGTAATTTTAAACCAAAAGTAATTGTATTGCAAGGAAAAAACGATATCATATCAATTGATACAGCCCAAGAAGTGGCCAATGCTTTTCCCAACTCCAAATTGGTTTTAATGGAAAATTGTGGTCATTATGGCTGGCTCGATGCCAAGGACATTTATTTCAAATCTATTAACGATTTTTTAAACAATTAAACTCAGCCACTCAGTTACTCAGCAACTCAAAAAATGATACACTACGAAGACCATTTTGCTCACGATAATTTGCCAAGCACCGACTTGCAGCCTGATTATGTTTTTACTGATTTACCGCAGTTTCAACATCCAGAAATGCTAAATTGTGTCGATAAATTATTAGACAATCACATCAAAGAAGGTCGTGGCAATAATCCTTGCATTCGAACTTTCGACACCACTTGGACTTATCAAGATTTGTATGAAAAAGCCAACCAAATTGCACATGTTTTAGTAGATGATTTAGGCTTAAAATCGGGCAACCGTGTGTTGATACGCTCTGCCAACAATCCTATGATGGTGGCGTGCTGGTTTGCTGTTTTAAAAGCGGGCGGAATTGTAGTAGCAACCATGCCGTTGCTTCGCGCAAAAGAACTCACGACTATTATTGACTGTGCCGAAATTTCTCATGCGTTCTGTGATAGCGAACTGATTGACGAAATGGAATTGGTGAAATCTGATTTTATAAAGGAAATTTGCTATTACGGAAATTCGCAATTGGAAAAAGCGATGGCGTCCAAACCAAAAATAGTTACCAATTACCATTCTAAATCGGACAGCGTTGCCTTAATTGGCTTCACCTCTGGAACAACGGGTTTGCCCAAAATGACGTCGCATTATCACAAAGACATTCTGAATATTTGTGAAGCTTTTCCTCAATACTCATTACAACCAACAGAGAACGATATTTTTACTGGAAGTCCGCCACTCGGATTTACATTTGGTTTAGGCGGATTGGTTTTGTTTCCGATGTACTTCGGCGCCTCTACTTTCTTACTAGAAAAACCAACTCCAGATTACTTACTGAAAGCGATACAAGATCATAAAATCACTATTTGTTTTACAGCACCAACTGCTTGGCGTGTCATAACAACTAAAGTCAACGAATTTGATACGTCTAGCCTGCGCAAATGCGTTTCCGCTGGCGAAACCTTACCGTTAAAAGTCTGGGAAGATTGGTATGCTGCAACAGGATTAAAAATTATTGATGGAATTGGTGCTACCGAAATGCTACATATTTTTATCTCTTCCAATGAAGAAAACATGAAACCCGGAGCAACCGGATTAGCTGTTACAGGATATGAAGCCAAAATAATCAATGCATCCGGAAAAGAATTGCAAAGAAATGAACCCGGACGATTAGCCGTTCGTGGTATCACAGGTTGCAAATACCTAAACCGGATTGACAAGCAAAAAGAATACGTAGAAAACGGCTGGAACATTACTGGCGATATTTTTAAACAAGATGCCGACGGCTACTTTTGGTTTGTTGCGCGTGGCGATGACATGATTATTTCATCTGGATACAATATAGCCGCAATTGAAGTAGAAAGCGTACTTTTGACTCACGAAGCCATTTTAGAATGTGCTGTTGTTGGGCTACCTGATGAAGAACGAGGCATGTTGGTTTGTGCGCACATTGTTTTAAAAGACCAAGAAAATGCTACCGATGCCATGAAAAATCGCATCCAACATTGGTTCAAAGAAACGGCTGCACCTTATAAATATCCGAGAGTCATTCATTTTATCGAAGCCTTACCCAAAACAGAAACAGGAAAAATACAGCGATTTAAACTTAAAACACAATAGCGTTATGAAAAAAGCATTTCTTATTTTAGCAATACCCTTTTCAGTATATTGTTTTTCGCAGCCAATAACAATACAATGGAAAAAGTGTCTTGGTGGTTTTTCGGATGACCGGGCAGAAAGTATTATTCAAACTTTAGATGGTGGATATATCGCTGCATGCACGAGTAGTTCAAATGATGGAGATGTCACACAGCAATATGGACAAGGTGATATTTGGATTGTCAAACTGTTTGCCAATGGTAGTATTGATTGGCAAAAAAGCTTTGGAGGCAGTACTGACGATCATGCACAAAGCATTATACAAGTTACAGATGGTGGTTATATTATTATTGGTTTTACACGATCGTCCAATATTGATGTTGTTGGAAGTCACGGAGATAGTGAATGCTGGGTTATAAAACTCAACGCTACTGGAATAATGGAATGGCAAAAGCCAATTGGTGGTTCGGAAAGAGATTTTGGATTCAAAGTCAAGCAAACTTCAGATAATGGATATATTATTGCCGGAGCAACATATTCAAATGACGGTAACATCACTACTACAAATCATGGACAAAGCGATTTTTGGGTCATTAAATTGGCGGCAAATGGAAACATTCAATGGCAAAATACATTTGGAGGATCAGGGGCAGACACAGCTTATTCTGTAGACCTAACAACGGATGGTGGTTACATCTTATGTGGAAGCACAAGTTCTAATGATGGTGATGTTACAGGACATCATGGCAGTGAAGATGCTTGGATTATCAAATTAAATTCACTTGGCGGATTAAGCTGGCAAAAAGCAATTGGTGGCTCAAGTAGCGATAGATTGTACGATATTAAAAACACTTCTGACGGTGGATATATTGCTGTTGGTTCAACGTCTTCCATTAATGGGGATTTAGCATTAGATGATCATCAAGGCAAGCAATGGAGCGTAAAACTAGATGCAAACGGGGTCATCCAATGGCAAAAAACGTATGGTGGTTCTGGTCAAGATAATGCATTAAGTGTTATCGAAACAACTACTGGCGGTTATATCATAGCAGGTAGCACCAATTCTTCGGATGGAGATGTGACTGGATTGCACATTAACGATAACTATTCTGATTCATGGATAGTAAAATTATCAACCAATGGAGCATTGCAGTGGCAAAAAACATTAGGAGGTATGGAAATTGAGATTGGAACCGACATAAAACAAACATCCGACGGTGGGTACATCTTTAGTGGCGGTGCAAGTTCTATTGATGGTGATGTGACTGGACTACATGGCATTGGTAACCTAGATGCATGGGTAGTTAAGCTAGAACCTGAATTATCAACTCCCGATTTTATAAAAAACAGTATAACCATTTATCCAAATCCAGTCTCAGAAATACTACAGTTTCAGATGGACGAAAGTATAACCATTAACAAAATCATTATTACAGATGTTTCTGGAAAAATACTGATAGAAAAGTCAGGAAATAGAACAAGTATTGATGTTCAAAATTTGTCTTCGGGAACCTATATTTTACAAGCGTATTCAGAAGGAAAACAATTTCAAAACAAATTCATCAAAGAATAGAAAAATACAGCGATTTAAATTAAAAAATGAGAAAAGCCTTCCTAATCATAAGTTTTACTATCCTTTCCATTACTGGAATGCTGTGCTATGTCAATTGGAAATTCAGCTTTCTATTCCTGATATTCATTCCACTGATTATAATGGGATTGTACGACATGTTTCAATCCAAAAAAACCATTCGAAGAAATTTCCCTCTTGTGGGTAGAATGCGTTATTTGCTCGAAGCACTTGGTCCAGGAGTTCGACAATATTTTATAGAAAACGATACGGAAGGAAAACCATTCAGTCGACTACAACGAAGTTTAGTCTACCAAAGAAGCAAAAAAGAAACCGATTCGATGCCTTTCGGAACCCAATTGGACGTCTACGAAATTGGCTATCAATGGATCAATCACAGTATAAAAGCCATTCCGTTTTCACAAGTCAATAGCAATCCAAGAGTAAAAATTGGTTCATCTCAATGTGAAATTCCGTATTATGCGAGTCTGTACAACATAAGCGCCATGAGTTTTGGTTCGCTTAGCAAAAACGCCATTTTGGCTTTAAACAACGGAGCGAAACAAGGTGGGTTTTATCACAATACAGGCGAAGGCGGATTGTCTCCCTACCATTTACAAGGTGGCGATGTGGTTTGGAATATCGGAACAGGTTATTTCAGTTGCCGAGATAAAGACGGTAAATTTTCATACGATGAATTTACAAAACGCGCCACGTTAGACAATGTCAAAATGATCGAAATCAAGTTCTCACAAGGAGCAAAACCTGGTCATGGTGGTATTTTACCCAAAGAAAAAGTAACTGATGAAATTGCCGCTATTCGATTAGTTGAGAGAGGAAACGATATTATTTCTCCACCAACTCATTCGGCATTTAAAACGCCATTGGAATTGATGGAATTCGTGAAATTACTCCGAAAAGGTTCAGGCGGTAAACCCATCGGAATGAAAATCTGTATCGGAAACAAATCCGAATTCATTTCCATTTGCAAAGCCATGGTGCAATCAAAAACGACACTCGATTTCATCACTGTTGATGGTGGCGAAGGCGGAACAGGCGCAGCACCACAAGAATATTCTGATCATGTCGGAATGCCATTGCGTGATGCACTTGCCTTTGTTTACGATTGTTTGATTGGTTTCGATTTAAAAAAAGACATCAAAATTATTTGCAGCGGAAAAATCATCACAGGTTTTGATATCATAAAAACCTTAGCAACGGGAGCCGATTTGTGCAATTCGGCACGCGGAATGATGTTCGCTTTGGGTTGCATACAAGCACTCGAATGTCACGCCAATACGTGTCCGACTGGCGTTGCTACACAAGATCCACGATTAACCAAAGGGTTAGTTCCCGAAGAAAAGAGCATTCGTGTCGCACGTTTTCAACACGAAACCGTCAAAAGTGCCATGGAATTAATGGCTTCGGCAGGCATCGATCATCCTGACAAAGTCGACAGAAGTGTTGTCAGCATGCGCGTAGACCGAACCAAAATACAAACCTTTGAAGAAACCTATCCCGAATTAGAAGTCGGTGCTTTGCTCGAAGGTAGCAAAGTTCCTAACGAATTTTTTAGGTATTGGAAAAGAGCATCGGCTGAGAGTTTTTAAATTTACAGAAGCTACTTCCCGCTTTCGCCTTTATCTTGCTCCGTAAACTACGCAAGGATATCGGCTCTATCGGGGCTAAAAAACATAACACAATGAACAACTATTTTACTAAAAAAGAAAAAATCAAATTCAAACACGTCGATTACGCCGGTATCGTATTCTATCCGCGTTTCTTAGAAATGCTCAACGATTTGGTAGAAGACTGGTTTGAAGAAGCTATCGAACGTCCGTTTTCAAAAATGCACGAAACCAATGGAATTCCGACTGTCGATTTAAAAGTGCAATTCAAAAAAGCAGCGCGTTTGGGAGAAATCCTAACCAAAAAACTTTGGGTAATTCATCTAGGCGGAGCTTCTATACAATGTGGTTTCCGCTTCGAAGACGAAGAAGGAAAAACCTGTTTGGAAGGCGAAGTAACTTTAGTCAACGTTGCGTTTAATAAAGATAGAAACGATATCAAAGCAGAAGCCTTCAATGAAGAAATGAAAGCGAAGATTTCAAAATTTATAATTCCTAATTCCTAATTCCTCAATCAAAATGGAGTTTAAAAAATTCAAAGCCGCCACCGTACAAACGTCTCCTGTTTTTTTAAACGTAGAAAAAACAATTGACAAAGCCATTTCGTTTATCAAAGAAGCCAGTCAAAATGGTGCCCAACTCATCGCTTTTCCAGAAGTATTTGTTGCTGGTTATCCGTATTGGAATTGGATCATGACACCCGTTCAAGGCAGCAAATGGTACGAACAATTGTATAAAAATTCGGTTGCTGTAACCGATGATAGCATGAAGCCGTTATTTCAAGCAGCCAAAGACCACAACATTCACATCGTCATCGGAATTAACGAACGAGGTACGAGTTACGGCGAAATATACAACACCAATCTCATCATCGACAACCACGGAAACCTCATCGGAAAACACCGAAAACTGGTTCCGACATGGGCAGAAAAACTAACATGGTCATCTGGTGACGGTTCGTCTTTAAAGGTTTACGACACCGAAATTGGTCCAATTGGAACTTTAGCCTGTGGCGAAAACACAAATACGCTTGCACGATTTACATTGTTATCGCAAGGCGAATTAATTCACATTGCCAATTACATTTCATTGCCAGTTGCTCCACCCGATTACGATATGGCGGAAGCGATTAAGATTCGTGCAGCCGCACACTCGTTTGAGGGAAAATTATTTACGATAGTTTCCTGCTCTACGATTTCGCAGGAAATAAAAGACGCTTTGCGTGCCGATGTTCCCAATGTAGATGAATTGCTAACTCGTAAAAACTCTGCTTTCTCTGGATTTATAGGCCCGAATGGCGCTGTAATCGGTACTCCGCTAATTGACGATGAGGGCATTATTTACGCCGATATCGATTTGGAAAAATGCATCCAACCCAAACAAATGCATGACATACTTGGACATTACAACCGTTTTGATATTTTTGATTTGCGAGTGAATACAGCTCCAACAAGAAAGATTACGTTTATTGACAATCACGAGGATTTTAATAAGAAATAGTTCTTAAAAACATTCATTATGGCAAAAGCAAAAAAGTTTCTAAGTCCAATTTCCATATTACTTCTCGTTATTGTACTCGCAGCCATGGGAACTTGGCTTTTACCCGCTGGGCAATACAATAAATTAACTGCTAACGAGCAAAAATCGTTTGTAATGACCACGCCAAAAGGTGACGTTACACTTCCCTACTCCCAAAAAACCTTAGACAGTTTGCATTTGATCATTCCGTTGGAAAAATTCACCAATGGTGATATTCGAAAACCCGTTTCTGTGCCTAATACCTTTCAAAAACAAGAACGCAACCAACAAGGGCCGCTTGAAATTTTATTCGCTCCCATAAAAGGAATTTGTGAAAGCATCGATATTATCCTATTCATTCTTGTCATCGGCGGATTCATGTTCGTATTTAACGAAACGGGCGCGATGATGAAAGGCGTGAGTTATTTGTCGTATTCGATGCGTGGCAGAGAACAATGGCTGATTATCATACTGACATTCATGTTTTCCTTTTTTGCCGCTTCGTACGGAATGGCAGAAGAAGCCTTGGTTTTCTATCCGCTGATTGTGCCTATTTTCTTAGCAGCGGGTTACGATTTGTTAGTGCCGTTAGCTGTTATATTTGGAGGGACAATGATTGGTGGTGTATGTTCGTTTTCGAATCCGTTTTCAGTTATCATAGCTTCAAATGCTGCAGGAATTAATTGGATGGACGGATTGTTCCAACGACTTATTCTATTCGTAATTGTAACTTCTTTACTCACTTGGTACATCTTGCGCTATGCAGCCAAAGTAAAAAAAGACCCAACTGCTTCGTTGGTTTATAAAATTGATGGCGATGTAAAACCGACCTTCAACACCGAAATCAATCAAGCCGATTTTACACAAAAACTCGATGTAAAAACAAAGCTATTGCTCTTCATTTATATCGCTTCGTTTATAACCATGATTTGTGGCGTAGTATTTTTAGGTTGGTGGACATTGGAAATGTCAGCGTTGTTTCTTGGTGCAACTATATTAATTGCAGTAGTTACCAGAATGAACGAAAAAGTAGTTACCACTGAATTTATAAAAGGTGCTGAGAGTTTATTATCGGTAGCTTTTATCGTCGGAATTGCGCGTGGCGTTACCGTAATTTTAAACGAAGGACATGTTAGTGATTCGATATTGTATTACAGTGCCAATATGGTTGGCGGAATGCCTCCCGCTTTGTTTATTATTTTGTTAATGGTATTTTACATTGTCTTTTCACTCTTTATACAATCGAGTTCGGGAATGGCAGTGTTAACCATGCCCATCATTGGAGCGTTGGCTATTATTGTCAATATTCCGGGAAGAGAAATCGTAAACTCATACATGATTGGAATGGGAATCATGTCGTTTGTCGCGCCAACGGGATTGATTTTACCTTCCTTGGCATTGGTCAATATAAGTTTAAAAACGTGGTTGAAATTCATCACACCGCTTCTATTCATGTTAATTATAATCTGTTCGGTGTTTTTAATTATTGGAATTTATCTATAGCGTTTGTATTATATTGAAAACAATTAACCCTTAATTTCTTACCATTGAATTATTTTAGTACATTTATACTTTAGATATGAAACTGCCTCCTCATATACAACTATAGTTTTTACCTACAGCTTTAATTAAGTAATCCAATTGCAATACATACTGTAGATGACAAGAAATAATATCCTTTAAAAGAAGAATCTAAAAAAAAAGCTACAAGCATCCGTTTGCAGCTTTTTTTATTTTGTCATCCAGCGAAAAAATAATAACCAATTAAAAACTAGAACCATGAAACAGATTACGTATTCTAAAATTCTTTGTGGACTATTGTTTTTTGTCACAATCAACATGAATGGACAAAACAATGTCAAAACAATTGAAAGTCTTTACGCAGCCTTTGCTGTTGGTGATATTCCGAAAGTACTTGCTGGCTTAGACGATAAAATAGTATGGAACGAAGCCGAAGGAAATAAATATGCCGATGGGAATCCGTATATCGGTCCACAAGCCGTTTTAAATGGCGTTTTTGCTCGAATTGGTGCCGAGCATGACTATTTCAAATTAGTCAATATTGAACTTCACGACATGGCCAATAACAAAGTACTTTCCACTTTGCGTTATCAAGGAAAGCTAAAGAAAAATGGAGCAACGTTTGATGTTCAAGTGGCACATCTGTGGACACTAAAAGACGGAAAAGCAATTGCTTTTCAACAATATGTAGACACCAAACAACTTGCCGACGCAGCAGCTAAATAATTAAATGAATCCACATGAAAACCAAACAAATCACACTCCTTTTTATTCTAATTGTAAATGTATGCTCTTCCTCACTCTTTGCTCAAAAGAAATTTGAAATAGCAGATTATGCCAAATTTGTCAATATTTCTGATCCACAATTGTCGCCTGATGGCAAAAGTGTTGTCATTGTTGTATCCAGACCCGATTATACGCTAAACCGATACAATGCGGAATTGGTAGTGATAGACATCGCATCAGGTAAAAAAAGAACACTCACATCGTCAGATCGATTTTCAGTTTCTAGTCCAAGATGGTCACCAAATGGTGAACAATTAGCTTTTATATCCAAAACGGGTCAAGGCAAAGAAGCCAACAATCAAATCTTTTTACTCTCCATGTTAGGTGGCGAAGCAAAACAAATCACCAAATCACCAAAAGGTGTGCAACATTTCGCTTGGTCTCCAAATTCAGTTGACATTGCTTATGCAGCACTTAATGAAGCCAAAAACAAAGCTGAAATTGAAAAAGGATTTACAGGTTTTGAAATAACTAACAACGATATGTTCCTTGGTAGTCAACCATTACCTGCTCATATCTGGTTGATCAATACAAGTACAAACGAAAACAAAAGATTGACAGATGGCGATTGGACTTTGCCACTTGTCATTCCGCCAAGCGCACCATCATCTCCATTCTCATGGTCGCCTGATGGCAAAACCATTTTGTTTGTAAAGGTAGCGACTCCCTATTCTGGTGATAGACTCAACCATAGCATTCAGTTACTTTCTGTTTCCGATGGAACCTACAAGCCTTTAACTTCAAGAACAAAAATGGAAGGCTACCCAAATTTTTCTCCTGATGGCAGTAAAATTTCCTATTGGTCTAAGAATGAAGGGCGAAATGAAAGTATCAATGAACTATGGGTTACCAATGCAACTGGAGGAGAAGGCAAACCCATTTCCAAACAATTAAATAGAGATCTATTTCTATCAGCTTGGATGCCTGATAATAAAACATTTTTAGTTGGTGGTCATAACGATAATAAAACGTCTTTATGGACAATGACAATAGAAGGCAAAACAACACCCATTAGTTTAGGAAATGTTAGTCCGTCTTGGTCTTTTTGGTTGGACGCTACAGTTAGTAAAACGGGTGCAATTGCTTTTACAGGTTCGGAACCGAACAAGCCTGTTGAATTGTATTTTATGGCTTCAACGACTTCAAAATTAGTGCAATTAACCGATTATAATGCTGAGATATCCAAAATGACATTAGGCAAAACAGAAACCATCCGATGGGAAAATGACAACTGGAAACACAGTGGCATAGTAACGTATCCTGCTAACTATGAAAAAGGCAAAAAATATCCATTGGTTTTGATAATTCATGGAGGACCAAATGCGGCCTCGGTAGAACAGTTTTCAAGACTTGCTCAAGTATTTGCCAATGAAGGTTATTTTGTTTTTGAACCCAACTACCGAGGAAGTGACAATTTAGGTAGCGAATATAAATTAGCCATTGTTGAAGATGCTGGAGCCGGACCAGGACGTGATGTCATGGCTGGGCTAGAAAAACTCAAAGCTACGGGTATGATTAACGCTGACAAAATTGGAGTTAGCGGTTGGTCGTATGGTGGTTTTATGACTGTTTGGTTGGCCGGACATTATGGAGGTTGGAAAGCAGCAGTAGCTGGAGCAGCAGTAACCGATTGGCTAGATCAATACAATTTAAGTGATGGTAATGTGGCTCGTAAAACCACAATTGGGGGCTCTCCTTGGGTGGGTGATAATATGAAAAAATACATCGATCAATCGCCTATTACCGAAGCTAAAAACATTAAAGCACCAACTTTGATATTGGCAAATACTGGAGATCCGAGAGTACCTGTTACACAATCGTATAAATTGTATCATACGCTTATAGATAATGGAACTGTTGCAAAATTTATTGGATGGCCTGTACCTGCTCATAATGCTACTGACCCAATAACACAAATGGAAACACATAAAATGTGGGTCAATTGGATGAATACCTACCTGAAATAAAGAATAATCGATTGAAAAATTCGAAGATAAATTGTAATTTTACATCCTTTACTTTGAATAAAATATGGAAGCAAAACATTCTGATGACCAAATAGGTCGCGCACGAGTTCAAGACACACCCGAACTAGAAGCCTATTACAAAGAACTAGAAACCCTCGGTGCTGGTGCATTATGGACCGTTGCCAACGACATAGAACCATGGGAACCTCGCTCCTCTTCGGTGGCAATGCTTTGGAAATATGACAATTTGCGTGACTTAGTGCTCAAATCATCCGAATTGGTAACGCCAGAACAAGCAGGTCGTCGTGTGGTTTATTTGGTAAACGACAAACGCAAAGATGTTTCTGCAGCTGTGGGATGGTTGTACACCGGAATTCAGGTGACTCGTCCTGGGGAAAGTACTTCGGCACACCGTCACAAAGCGTCGGCCTTGCGTTTTATTATGGAAGGTGAAGGCGGTTACACTGTGGTGGATGGCAATAAAATTACGTTTGAAGTCAATGATTTTGTAATCACACCTAATTCTACTTGGCACGAACACGGCGTTGCCGAAAATGGCAAAACGTGCATTTGGCAAGATGGTTTGGATATTCCATTAATCAATGCGTTGGAAGCTAATGATTATGCTGTGTATGATGGTAAACAACCACTGGATTTTCCTGTGAATTATTCCCCTATCAATTATGGCACAGCTGGACTCATTCCAGCCGATCACGTTTGGGATAAACCGTATTCGCCTTTATTTAAATTTTCTTGGAAAACAGTATATCCAGCATTACAAGAAGTTGCCAAAGTCAATACTGTCAATCCGTTTGACGGAATACTAATGCAGTATTCTAATCCACTTACTGGAGGTCATGTTATGCAAACCATGAGTGCCTCCATGCAATTACTACCTGCAAATTTCAAAGGAAAAGCACACAAACATACTGGTTCATTTGTATATCAATGTGCTAAAGGAAAAGGCTATACCATCATCAACGGTAAACGTTTTGATTGGAAGGAACGCGATATTTTTTGCGTCCCATCTTGGGCTTGGCATGAACATGTAAATACTTCTGAAACCGAAGATGCTTGTTTGTTTTCGTTCAACGATTTACCTGTGATTGAAAAACTCGGATTGTATCAGGAAAAAGTGTTAGAAGAAAATAACGGATTTCAGAAAATAGAATAAAGAAAATAGATTATAGACAATAGATTAGTGTCTTCACAAAAAACAAACTCAGCATCTCAGTAACTCAGCAACTCAAACAAAATGAAACTACTTACCTACAAAACATCTGAAACCGAACCACGTCTCGGATTCATTCACAACAATCAAGTCATCGATATGGAAGACTTTGGTGAAATATCTAATTTTCCACTTCCAAACACCATGTTGGAATTGATTGATATGGGATTTGAATTGGTGGACGAACTCAACGATATGATTGCCGATACTGAAGCCGAACTTTTTGAAGAGATTGCTTATGAAATGGACGAAGTGACCTTCCTTGCTCCTATTCCGAAACCTCGAAAAAACATTATTGGTATAGGATTGAATTATACCGAGCACGTTGCCGAAAGCGCACGAACTTTAGACACTACAGGAAAATTACCGCAAAAACCCATCATCTTTTCAAAACCACCTACAACGGTTACTGCAACCAATACCGAGATTATCAAGAACACCAAGTTGACCGAACAACTCGATTGGGAAGTTGAGCTCGCTGTTGTTATTGGAAAAAAAGGAAAATATGTTGCTAAAGCAGATGCCATGGATTATGTTTTTGGTTATACAGTAATCAATGATATTTCGGCTCGCGATTGCCGTCGTGAAGGCCAATGGATTGTTTCAAAAGGACAAGACACCTTTGCACCTATGGGTCCGATTTTAGTCACCAAAGACGAAATCAAAGATCCACACAATTTGAATCTATCATTAAAAGTGAATGGTGTAGAAAAACAAAATTCCAATACCAAGTTTTTACTTTTCAATATCAATGATTTGATAGAAGATTTGAGTACCGTTTTCACTCTCGAAGCAGGTGATATCATTGCCACTGGAACTCCATCTGGAGTTGGTGCTGGTCGAAATCCACAAGAATGGATGTACGATGGTGATGTGGTTGAAGCTACTGTAGAAGGAATTGGTACTATAACTAATACTGTCAAAGAAATTTAAAGATTACTTCGTTCCTCGTAATGACTATGAATCACACAGAAACAACCATACACGTCTTCGACAAGCTTGCCTCAATTTATCAAGACAAGTTTATGGATGTGTCGTTGTACCATGATTCGTTGGATTTGTTTTGTAAAAACATCACAAAAGAAAACGCAACGATTTTAGAAGTGGCTTGTGGCCCTGGAAATATTACAAAATACTTGTTGGAAAAACGTCCCGACTTTAAACTACTCGCCACCGATTTAGCACCAAACATGATTGCATTAGCCAAAATCAACAATCCAACCGCTGCTGTTGAATTACTCGATTTGAAAGAAATGGATCAAATGACGACTACTTTCGATGGGATTATGTGCGGATTCGGATTACCGTATTTATCAAAAGACGATGCGATACAATTTATTGCTGATGCTGGACGCGCATTGAATTCAGAAGGTATTCTTTATATCAGCACAATGGAAGACGACAACAATAAATCGGGATTTAAAACAGGAAGTACGGGTGACAAAATGTATCAGAATTTCCATCAAGCCGATTATCTAACTCAAGCACTCGAAGACAATCATTTAAAAATTTTGCATCTCCAACGTATAGAGTACATCCATAACGAACAAGAAACAACTGACTTAATTATCATAGCATCAAAATAAAACTCAGAAGCTCAGCTACTCAGAAACTTAGAAACTAAAAAAATGAAATACAGAATAGGCCAAATAGTTCCCTCCTCCAACGTAACGATGGAAACCGAAATACCAGCAATTTTTCGCTCACGTGAAACCATTTTACCAGAGCGATTTACCTTTCATTCGAGTCGAATGCGAATGAAAAAAGTAACCAAAGAAGAACTCGAAGCCATGGACGCTATGAGTTTGAAATGTGCACAAGAATTGTCTGATGCACACGTTGATGTTATGGGTTACGCCTGTTTGGTTGCCATCATGAGTATGGGACGCGGTTATCATTGTGTATCGGAAGTGAACTTGCATCAAGAAACCGTAGCCAACGATTTTCCAACGCCAATTGTAACATCGGCTGGTGCATTGATCAACGGATTGAAAGTTTTGGGAGCCAAACAAATTTCTATCATTACGCCGTATATGCGACCATTAACCGATATGGTTGTTGATTATATCGAACATCAAGGCATCAAAGTAAAAGAAAGTATTGCACTTGAAATCCCGGATAACTTGGAAGTAGCAGCTCAAAATCCACTTAATTTATTGGAAATTTATAAGCGTTTGGATTTGAAGGATATCGATGTTTTGGTGGTTTCTGCTTGTGTACAAATGCCATCACTAGAAGCCATTGATATTATTCAAAAAGAATGCGGAATTCCTGTAACTTCTGCTGCAGTTTGTACCACGTATGAAATGATGAAAAAACTCGGCATCGAAGCCAAATCGGCTATTGGTGGCGAATTATTAAACGGAAATTATTAGTACTTTTCGCACACAAAAAAAGCTACCGTTAAAAGTATGTTAAAGTGCTGACGATAAGGAAATTGTATTGAATATTTTATTACATTTGAATATGATTTTGATTAATTACTTGAAAGCTCGTTAAGATGTTTCAATAGTCAGCTACTCGGAACCGTTTAAGTTGATAATGATAAATCAAAATCAGATTAATGGAGGTCTTACAAAGAGACCTCCTTTTTTTATTTATAATTCAGAATTTCCTTTGTCACTTTAAAAAAACCGCTATATTTGCTTTAATGAAAATCAACAAAATATATTACTACTACACTATTCCGAACCCGGAACTGTAGTTGTATGTCTATTTTTTAAAAATAACAAAGCTCAGTTCTTGCGAATTGAGCTTTTTTTTATGTCTAAAAATTAAAATGAATTACCATGAATCAGCACTATGAAAAGTACACCGACAACGATCAGGAAATATGGAATCTCCTATTTTCCCGACAATTTGAAAACCTCAAAGACAAGGCATCGGCTGATTATTTGGCAGCTTTAGAAAAAATGGCTCCTGTTTTAAACGTCAAGGCCATTCCGAATTTTAAAGACATCGATGCATGGTTTGAAAGTGAAACCCAATGGACGATTGCTTGTGTTCCTGGATTGATTCCAGTAGAAGACTTTTTCGAATTGCTTTCGAAGAAACAATTTTGTTCTTCCACCTGGTTGCGTTCGATGAAAAATTTAGATTATTTGGAAGAGCCTGATATGTTTCATGATATTTTTGGTCATGTGCCTTTGTTATCCAATCCTGTATTTTCGAAGTTTTTACATGAATTCGGAAAGTTAGGTGTTGCTGTTAAAGACGATGCCGAAAAATTAGTGCAGCTGCAACGTTTGTATTGGTTTACTATCGAATTTGGACTGATAAAAGAAAGTACTGCAAAAATATATGGTGCAGGAATCGCGTCTTCTTTTGGTGAAACAAATCTATCTGTTGGACCAACGGTAGCAACTTCACCTTTTGATTTGGAAACCATCCTGAACCAACCGTTTGAAACTGATCACGTACAGAACCATTATTTTGTAATTGATTCGTACGAACAATTGTTTGACGCTATTGTATTCTTGAAAAAAGAATGGAATGATTCGAAAGCTATTGCGTGTTAACAAAAAGGGACATCGATTGATGTCCCTTTTTAATTATATAACAATGCTTTGATTAAATGTAACTCTTTAGGCTTTTTTATTGCGAACTTTGATGAAGTTATAACCATAAAACCAAAACATTATGAACGGATTTTTCAAAACCATCATCGCTGGACTTACAGCACGAAAATTAGGAGGAGGCTGTATAACTACTATTATTATTTTTATAGTGGTGTATTATTTATTGGGGAAATTTTAGAAATTTCACAAAGAAATAAACTTAACTGCTTTTCTAATCCTTCTTTTTGAAACCAAAAAAACATTCAACAATAATTAGCACAAAGTGCATTACTGTAGAAACTATTCCGATGGTCTGCATTCCAACTTGGGCATAAAAATCCCAGTAAAGCAAATTGGTAGTAACAAGTGGTATATGAACTAAAGCAGCGATTCTATTCCATTTGGGTGTGTAGACTTGAGTTGCTCCAAACAACAAAATAACACCACATACTGCAATTAAGAGATAGGCTTCAAAGAGTCCAACAGAAGCTTGTTCATTTTGTTGTAGAAAAGCAAATGGACCACGACCTATTAGTCTGCCAATTGTTGTTACGATTGCAAAAACAACACCAAGCAGTGTAAGTAAGATACCGTGAATTTTAAGAAATTTTCTAGCTATAATTTGCATGGTTTGAGGTTTAAGGTTCTTGTTCTTCTGTATTGATGCAAACTGCTGTTATAGGCAGTTTTTTACTTACCATGAGGCTCCAAACTCGGAAACGTTTTTTTATCACGAACATACGCATCTAAAAAAACTCTTGCATTGTGATTTACCTCGTCTAAATGTTCAATCAAACTGTGATCGCCTCCTTCAAAAAACACAAATCGCAACGGATGCTTGCTTTCGTATAGCTTGTTCACCATTTGGAGTTGTTCCTCTGGTGATACACGCCAATCGGCACTTCCTGTTAAAAGTAAAAGCGGGGTGGTTTTACAAATTTTATCTGCCCATTCCAGCTCCAACTATAGCTGCTTTAATTTCGCATGTTTTTTTTAACGTCAAATACGTCATCATTCCACCTCGACTCCAACCATACATTCCGATTCGCGAAGTATCAGCTTTGTCAACGTGAGAAAGAACTGGAATGAGATTTAAAATGTCGTTCACATCGCTACCTCCAAACTCTTCTTTTCCTTCGCCTCCCATATTACCGCGATATTGGCTTCCAATTACAACATAACCCCAGTTAGACATTTCTGCAAAAAATCGAACGAGTAAATTATCGTTAATAGGTCCATAATCTCTATTGCCACCACGGTTAAAAATGACACACGGGTATTTATCAGCCTTTTTCGGAGTAGACATAAATCCGATTACTTTGAGTCCATCAGATAAGTAAACAATCTTAAAAAGATCAACATTCTTAATCAGCGTTTTTGCATTTGGAATGGTCTTTTCAATTCTTGTAATGACACTGTCGGCAATAACATAAGGCTTTTGTTCAATTATTTTTCCGTTTTGAGAACTGACATTGATAACTACAAACAGAAATAACGAGATAAACAGATAGTTTTTCATTTTGTTAATTTTTAAAATTACAAATTCAATGTTTGCAGGTTATTCAGCAAATGAGACATAGTCCTTATTTTGATGTCATTCTTTCCTCTTAAAACTGGAAATAGATAAACGAACTGCCACTTTCTTGCGCCCAAATGAGTAGCAAAAGCATCGCAGACCAAATCACTGTTAACCAAATCCATGATAGTTTGTACGCCACATCGAGCACTTTGGTATTGCGTAAAAACCAATGACAGATAAAGAGAATTGGAATGATTACTGCAACTTTTAAAATCGCTAGCGTAGTCAATAACGGTTTCCCATCAACGATACCAATCATCGATTGCAGCAATCCCCATGATTTTCCAAACGTATCCGCTCTAAAGAAAACCCAAGTGATGTTCACCAACATGAAGGTAAGCAATGCATAACCAAAATTAGTTAGTGTATTGGCTGATGGTGAATGGCCACCCTTAATCACTCTTCTATCTCTAAAATATTTTTCTATCCAAAGGTACAAACCGTGCAATCCGCCCCAAGCAACGAAAGTCCAATTGGCACCATGCCACAAACCACCTAAAAGCATTGTCATCATTAATGCAAAATACATTTTCGTTTTTCCGTTGCGACTACCACCTAAAGGAATGTACAAATAATCGCGCAACCAACTCGACAAGGTAATGTGCCATCTGCGCCAAAAATCGGAGAATCCTATTGCTGCGTACGGATAATTAAAATTTTGTGGTAATACAAATCCGAGGCACAATGCCACGCCAATAGCACAAGTAGAATACCCTGCAAAATCAAGAAATATTTGTCCAGAAAATGCCAAAACTCCTATCCATGAATCTATTGTTGGAAGTAAATCGGGAGAACTAAAAACACTATCAGCAGTAGCAGAAAGCATGGCATCTGCCAAAACCACTTTCATGAATAAACCTAAAGTGAGTAATAGCAATCCGTCCATCATTTGTTTGCGAGAAGCGACTCTCGGACTCTCAAATTGTGGCACCAATTGTGGCGGACGTACAATTGGTCCGGCTACCAAATGTGGAAAAAACGTTACAAACAATGAAAAGTCTAATAGCGATTTTACAGGTTTGCTTTCTTTTTTGTACATGTCGATGGTGTAACACAAAGTGGTAAATGTGTAGAACGAAATTCCGGCCGGCAAAATAATGTTGGGTGTTGCTGGATTGTAATCGAAACCAATAAGATGACAAAAGGAGACGAAGTTTTCCAATAAAAAAGTGCCGTATTTGAAGAAACACAACATACCCAAATTACCAATTAAACTCACTACTAGAAGCAATTTTTTCTTATGTGGGTTTTCTTGCGTGTATAAGGCGCGTCCGACATAAAAATCGATGACTGTTGATAACCATAACAGCAAAATAAACGGTGGATTCCAAGCAGCATAAAAGATATAACTCGCTAATAGAAGATTGACTTTTTTTGTTTTCCAAGACAACGGTAAATTGTGAAGAAACAGTATAATTATAAAAAAAGCGATGAAAGTGTAAGAATTAAATACCATAGCTCAAATTAATTAGTGGATTGATTTTCTTTCAAAAAGGTAAAACCCTTTTGTTGACTCAGTAACTCGTAGAAATGCTTGGTAAAAATAACAGCGTCCGATTTTTTCAAATGCGATAATTCTGGACAATCAAAATTGGCGATGGCTGGATAATCTTTAAAATGGATTCCAGGACAGTTGGTTTCTTTAAGTAATCGATCCCAAAATTTATCTCTAGGAAAACCCATACTCTCTCCCATAAAATAAGGTCCGCTTGACGGTGTTCGCACGAAAACCACTTCACCACCACGCGCTTTTATTTTGTTAACGTGTTGGGTAACCGATTTGAAAATAGCATCGTATTCGGCTTGTTTTGTTGGCGGCGCTCCTTTTGACAAGCTCGCAAAGAAATTCCATATTCCAATCACTTGCTCTAGCTCTTTAGGATTAGCCACAAAGGCATCGGTCATGTACGCCTGTCGGTCGAAAGTGGTTCTTCCAAAATTCATAGGAAAAATGGGCATCATAAAAACGCCTTTACGACTTTGCAATTCCAACATATCCAGCTGAGCGTTGAGTGAATAATTATTTTTGTCTAAAATGACCAACTGCGATTCCAATACTTTATTCAATTCAAAACTTGCTCTTTGCGCTGGTGTTCGGTC
>JAZKGN010000133.1:0-7724 GCA_040385945.1 Bacteroidota bacterium | reverse complement strand
TCTGCCCAAAGTGACGGACCATCATCATAATCAACTAAAACGCCTTGACTTCTAAAAAATAATTCAAAACCAAGTACAACGCTGACAACGATAACTAAAGTAGCAATAGCCGATTTGGTAAGTGTTTTTTCATTCATAATGTAAAAGGTTGGTTAGTGATGGCGTTTGTAAATACAATCAAGTGGGGAAATGACGTACAGATTTACAGCTATCTAATTCAAAAATAGCATTTTAAATAATATAACTCTTTTTGAAGATGGGTTTTTTATTAACTATTTTCTTGTTAATAAGTGTGGTGCTTTAGTTAACCTGTAGATTTAAAGCTAAAGAAACTATATTCTTTAAAAAACCACCAACTCACAAATTTAGTTGTGAATTGGTGGTTATATTTTTCTCAATAAAATTTATAAATAAATTACGTTTAATACGCTAACAAAGCCATCAACGTTTCTTCAAAACGCACTTTAGGCAAATACTGATCTTCCAATGCTTTTACAAATGGGATAGCACTTTCTATACTTCCTACACGTTGTACAGGTGCATCTAAATATTCGAAACAATTTTCCATAATCATTGCCGAAATATCACTAGCAACTCCACCAAACAAGGTGTCTTCTTGCAAAATAATACATCTTCCTGTTTTCTTAACAGAGGCGTAAATAGCTTCTTTATCTAAAGGTTGTAAGGTTCTTAAATCTAACAAATCAGCTTTTATTTCTGTATTTTTTGACAAGGTTTCCAAAGCCCAATGCACTCCAGCACCAAACGAAATAATGGTCACATCATTCCCTTCTTTGATTAACGATGCTTTTCCAAACGGAATCGTGTAATAATCTTTCGGTACGTCTTGATACACCGAACGATACAATTGTTTGTGCTCAAAAAACAACACTGGATTTGGGTCGTTTATCGCTGTATTCAACAAACCTTTCACATCATACGGAAACGCAGGATATACCACTTTTAAACCTGGAGTTTTGGTAAACCATGCTTCGTTGGTTTGCGAGTGAAACGGTCCGGCTTGAGTACCACCACCGCAAGGCATTCTAACAACAACATCGGCTTTTTCATTCCAACGGTAATGTTGTTTTGCCAGTAAATTCACAATCGGATTGAAACCTGTCGAAACGAAATCGGCAAACTGCATTTCCACAATGGCTTTGTGTCCGTTGATGGATAATCCCATTCCGGCAGCAACAACAGCACTTTCACAGATGGGCGTATTCCGCACTCTGTCATTTCCAAATTGCTCAACAAAACCCTCGGTGATTTTAAAGGCACCACCATATTCGGCAATATCTTGTCCCATAATCACCAAATTGTCATGGCGTTCCATTGATTGTCGCAAACTGTTAGAAATAGCATCAACTACTCGAATATTTTCTACTTCATTAGAATGATTAATTTCTTCAAAATCATACGGTTTGTAAACGTCATTTAACTCTTCAATTAAATCTGCAACAATATCCGGTTCGGCTTGCGTGATAGCCCAATGTTCGTCGATTTCGGATTTTATTTCGGCTTTAAAATCCGCATCCATTTCTTCCGAAAGCACGCCAACAGAAAGTAAATACGTTTTATAATTTGCAATCGGATCTTTAATCGCCCACATATCCATCAATTCCTGTGGCACATATTTGGTTCCACTCGCCTCTTCGTGACCACGCATTCTAAAGGTTTTAAACTCCAATAAAACAGGTCGTGGATTCTCAGCTAACGACGCCTTTAATTCGGCTATTTTAGTATAAACGTCTAAGATATTATTTCCGTCGATGATGTGACTTTCCATTCCGTAACCCACACCTTTATCCGCCAAGTTTTCACAACGGTATTGCTCGTTGGTTGGTGTTGATAAACCGTAACCGTTGTTTTCAATCACAAACAAAACGGGCAAATCCCATACTGCAGCAATGTTTAACGCTTCGTGAAAATCGCCTTCTGAGGTAGCGCCTTCTCCTGTAAAAACGGCGGTTACTTTTCCGTTCTTCTTCAATCTATTGGCTAAAGCTATTCCGTCGGCAACACCCAATTGTGGACCCAAGTGCGAAATCATTCCGATGATATTAAACTCTTGTGTGCCAAAGTGAAAACTTCTGTCACGTCCTTTGGTAAATCCGGTTTTCTTTCCTTGCCATTGTGAAAATAGTCGGTGCAACGGAATATCTCGTCCGGTAAAAACCCCTAAATTTCGGTGCATGGGAAGAATGTATTCGTCTTTGTCTAACGCCGCTGTAATTCCGACAGAAATCGCTTCTTGTCCAATTCCGGAAAACCATTTGGATACTTTTCCTTGACGGAGAAGAATGAGCATTTTTTCTTCTATAAGACGCGGTTTTAAGAGTCTTTTATATAAATCGATTAATTGAATATTGGAGAGGTCTTTTCTGTCGAAGTTCATTTTGATTGTTTTATTGCCGTGCAAAAATATAAAAAAGGAACCGTTGGCAAAGGCATTTTTGTTAATTAAATGGAATTATTATTGGATTACGAATTGCCCTAGCCCAGATGGCAGCGGTTATCCTTTTGCTTTTTGCAAAAAAGGAAAAGATAGTAGCGAACAGCTGGAAAAAGCTTCTTAAAATGTTCATAACTTTGGTTTTTTAAAATTAAAAAATTCTTACATTTGTAGTTATCGTTGGAATTTTTCCAATGTAAGTTATTAACAAAAAAGTTTAAGTACAATGCAAAACATTCCTAGTGTTGACTTACGTGATTTCCTGTCGGGCGACCCGGCACGTAAACAAAAATTTGTAAATGAAATCGGAAAAGCCTTCGAAGATATTGGCTTCGTAGCGTTAAAAGGTCATTTTTTAGATGACAAATTGGTTGGTGAATTGTATGGCGAAATTAGAAATTTCTTCGCACTTCCCTTAGAAACAAAATACAGTTATGAAATTCCAGGTATTGGAGGTCAGCGTGGTTATGTTTCGTTTGGTAAAGAACATGCTAAAGGCAAAAAAGAAGGCGACTTGAAAGAGTTTTGGCACTTTGGTCAGTATGTCGACAAAGACTCTAAATATGCTGCCGAATATCCTGACAATGTAGAAGTAAAAGAGCTACCTCGCTTTAATGAAGTTGGGAAAGAAGCCTATGTAATGTTAGAAAAAACAGGTATTTATGTACTTCGTGCATTGGCGTTGCATTTGGGATTGGATGAGTTTTATTTTGACCAATACGGTTATGAAGGCAATTCGATTTTACGTCCGATTCATTATCCACCGATTACGTCAGAACCTGAAAATGCGATTCGCGCTGCCGCTCATGGTGATATCAATTTGATAACACTTTTAATGGGCGCACAAGGAAAAGGATTGCAGGTGCAAAATCATGATGGCGAATGGATTGATGCTGTTGCTGAACCCGATGAATTGGTGATTAACGTTGGCGATATGTTGTCAAGACATACCAACAATAAATTAAAATCGACGATACATCAAGTGGTGAATCCGCCAAGAGAATTGTGGGGAACATCGCGGTATTCTATTCCGTTTTTCATGCATCCTGTAAGTGATATGAAATTAGACTGTTTGGAAAGCTGTATCGATGCTGAAAATCCGAAATTGTATGATGACATCACCGCTGGTGAATTCTTATACGAGCGTTTAGTTGATTTAGGTTTGATTAAAAAATAAGTATCAATTATTAATTCAATACAAAAAGGCATTGGGTTTACTTGATGTCTTTTTTCTTTACACGCCACAATAGAACGCGGATAAGACGGATTTTACGGATTACCGCTGATTTATATTTTATACCTATGAGTAGTATATTACACAAAGATTTAACTAGTTCAATCTTGAAGCTGTTTTACGAAGTTTATAATGAATTGGGTTTTGGTTTTTTAGAAAAAGTGTATCAAAATGCACTGTATTACGAACTTCAAGCAAATGGTTTTAAGGTCGAATCTCAAAAGAAAATCAAAGTCTTTTATAAAGAAATGGAAGTTGGCGAATATTACGCCGACATAATTGTAAATGATTTAGTTATTTTAGAATTAAAAGCTTCCGAATGCTTAGTTGAGGCTTATGAATTTCAATTGATCAATTATTTAAAAAGTACAGATGTCGAGGTTGGGCTTTTGCTCAATTTTGGCAAAAAACCAGAATTCATCAGAAAAGTATATCAAAATTATAAAAAATAAAATCCGCGGTAATCCGTAAAATCCGTTTCATCCGCGTTCAATTAAATTATGGACTTACAAGAACAACTCAAAAACCTCTTCCCCGATCATCAATTATCTGATGAAGTACCCGAAGAAGTAGAACAAAAAACAGAAGCTTGGATTCAATCCGAACCCATGATTTGTAAATTCGAAAAACGAAAAGGAAAACCAACGACCATCATCGAGGGCTACCAAGGTACTGACGAAGATTTTAAACTTTTAGCCAAAGAACTAAAAACAAAATTGAGTGTTGGCGGTACTTTTAAAGACGACTCCATTATCATCCAAGGTGATTACCGTGACAAAATAATGAAGCTTTTGCAGGAAAAAGGATTTAAAACAAAACGCGTTGGTGGATAAATTAATCAATTAAAAACAATGATAGCATCATCAGAATTAATATTAAACCCAGACGGAAGTGTCTATCACCTCAATCTAAAACCCGAACACGTCGCACATGACATCATTTTTGTAGGCGATCAAAACCGTGTGGAGAAAATTACCAAACACTTTACTAGCATTGAATTTTCGCAACAGAAACGCGAATTTAAAACGCAAACCGGAATATATAAAGGCAAACGAATGACCGTCATGTCAACCGGAATTGGTCCAGACAACATCGATATCGTCATGAACGAACTCGATGCATTAGTCAATATCGATTTGGAAACGCGTTTGGTCAAAGACGAACTAACCTCACTCAACATCATCCGAATTGGCACTTCTGGTTCGCTACAAGAAAACATTCCGTGTGACAGTTTTGTGATGAGTCAGTACGGATTGGGATTGGACAACATGCTTCGCTCCTATTTGGTCGATGCGATTTCTGAAACCGCCATCGAAGATGCTTTTATCAAACAAACCAATTGGGATTTAAAAAAAGGTCGTCCTTACGTAGTTAAAGCGAGTGAAACACTTGAAAAAAGATTAGAAAGCAATCAAATTCACAAAGGTTTTACCGGAACAGCTGGCGGATTTTACGGACCACAAGGTCGTGTATTACGTCTCGAAATTCAAGATGCAGAGCTGAACAATAAAATGGATAAATTTGAATACGAAGGCATCAAAATGACCAACCTCGAAATGGAAACCGCCGCTATTTACGGACTCGGAAAACTTCTCGGACACCAATGTTTATCGCTCAACGCCATCATTGCCAACCGCGCAACGGGAACGTTTAGCGAAGATCCGTACAAAGCCGTTGATGCTTTAATAACTTATGCTTTGGATAAATTAGCGGAATAATCCGAAGCTATTTCCCGCTTTCGCCTTTATCTTTTTCGTTCCTCAAAAGGATATCGGCTTCAATCGGGGCTAGGGCTCGTTCCCAATAACAAACAAAATCCAATCATCTAAAAGCGCAGCGAATCTAAATTATGAACTTACAATTAGAAACCCAACGTCTTATTCTTCGACCAATACAAGTATCGGACGCACAAGACTTATTCGAAATGGACAACAATCCAAATGTACATTTGTATCTCGGCAATGAACCTGTACAAACCATTGACGAAGTATACGGTTATATCGAAAACATTCAAAACCAATACATCAAAAATGGCATCGGACGATTTGTTATAGTAGTAAAGGAAACCAACGAAATGATTGGTTGGGCTGGAATCAAATTCGTCACCGAACCCGAAAACAATCGCGTCAATTTTTATGATTTAGGCTATCGCTTAAAAGAAAGCCATTGGCGAAAAGGCTATGCGTTTGAAGCGGCAAAAGCGTGGTTGGAGTATGGTTTTAACCAAATGAAAATTGATGTTATGATAGCAACTGCACATGTTGATAATGTGGGTTCGAATACCATTCTACAAAAAATCGGAATGCAACAAAAAGAAACGTATTTACACCATGATTTACCTTGTCATTGGTACGAATTGCAAAATCCAAATTAAACTTCCATGAAGCACCTTAAAATCGCTGGCGTTCCCGAACATTTCAATCTTCCTTGGCATTTATCTATTGATAATGGCGACTTTAAGAAAGTGGGCATCGACTTGCAATGGACTGATGTACCCGAAGGAACAGGTAAAATGTGTCAAATGCTACGCGACAAGCAAACTGATATTGCTGTAATTCTGACGGAAGGAATTGTAAAAGACATCATTGGTGGCAATCCATCTAAAATTGTACAAATGTATGTCGAAAGTCCGTTGATATGGGGAATTCACGTCGCAGCCAATTCTCACTACAAAACATTAAGCGATTTAGAAAACACCAAAGTAGCTATCTCTCGCTATGGCTCTGGTTCGCAATTAATGGCGTATGTAAACGCCAATAATCAAGGTTGGAAAACAAGCGACTTACAATTTGAAATCGTAAATACCATTGATGGTGCCGTTGACGCTTTAACCAATAAAACCGCCGATTATTTTATGTGGGAACGATTCATGACCAAACCATTAGTAGACAAAGGCATTTTTAGAAAAATAGCCGATTGTCCAACACCTTGGCCTTGTTTTGTGATTGCCGTTCGGGATGAAATTTTAGAAGCACATCCTGAAACCATAGCGCAACTACTAAAAGTTATCAATCATACGACACACGATTTTAAAGAAATTCCGTTTATTGATAAACTGCTAGCTGAAAAATATCATTTAAAAATAGCCGATATTCAAGAATGGCTTACACTTACAAAATGGTCACAAAAACCATTATCGTCAGCCATGGTTGAAAAAATTCAAAATCAATTATTTGACCTACAAATTATTGATAAAAGAGGTACTTTTGCATCTATAGTAAAAGCGGTGTAGCTTTTTGACTTTTGCCCTAAAATGATACAAAAAACAAAACTTTATTATTTATATCTCAAAAACAAATTCACGGTTAAAAAGCCTTGGGATATGATTATTATTTTTGTTTTGAACATCTTGATTGCTATTCCGATTTTCTTAATTGCGCATCAAAATTTAATCGATTTGAATTGGTATTTTCATATCGACAGAATCTTCTTATTTCTTATTCTAATTGTGGCGATTCAGCTTATTTTAAGACTACTTCGCAGGATAACATTGATTACTATATTTTTATATTTTATCATTCTTTTTATCGGAACTGTTTTTGGTGGCTACGGATTTAAAAGTGTGTTTGAAGATTACCGTTATATGTTGTATTCGATGTCGGAAGATCCAAATCCACAAGACCTTATCATTTCAAAATTGCTGCCTTTTCCCAATAAATCAAAAGTACTGGATGCCATAGAATACGAAAATCCGAAAGTCAGAAATTTTGCATTAATGGCAACCACCAAACATTTTAGACATGTAAAAGGCTATAATGATTACTTTACATTAATTCAGTGTTTTGCCGTTTTTAAAGAAATCAATTCACGCTGGAATTACGTTAGTGATCCAAAAGGCAAAGACTATATTGCCACCGCAAGTGAATCGTTGCGTTATTTATCGGGCGATTGTGACGATCATTCTATTTTAATGGCAGCTTGCATCCGTTCTATTGGTGGAACTCCGCGACTAATTCACACCGATGGACACATTTATCCCGAAATTTTAATTGGTTCTAAAAAAGATTTTGAAGCCATCAATTATCTCATTAAAAA
>JAZKGN010000132.1:0-18676 GCA_040385945.1 Bacteroidota bacterium | reverse complement strand
TTCCAACTCCAACTTAAAGTGGTTTTTAATCACCGGTTTTTGCGGTGGTTATACTACATTTTCAGCTTTTGGATATGAAAATTATGCGCTGTTTCAAAGCAACAACTCTTTATTGGCTTTTGCATATATCGGCTTGAGTATGATTGTTGGGTTATTTGCTATTTGGTTGGGACTTTTTATTACAAAATAATTTTTTCACCACGAATTACACGAATTTGCACGACCCGAGCAAAGCGAACAGGCGAAGCAATTAATTTGTGAAAATTCGTGTAATTCGTGGTAAAAGACAAAAACATTAAAACACAAAAATCTGTGTTAATCTGTGTAATCTGTGTTCGATTTTTACTATTTTCGCACACTATGAACAACAACGACATTCAAGCTATACAACAATTACTAGCTACGCCAAAAAAAATCGCCATCATTCCGCATCGTAGTCCAGATGGTGATGCTATGGGTTCGACGCTAGGTTTGTATCATTTTTTAAAGAAATTGAACCACGAACCAGTTGTTATTGCACCGAATGATTTTCCGGAATTCTTAGCTTGGTTGCCTGCGTCAGAAACCGTTTTGATCTACGAAAACGACAGAACAACTACCACTAAAATCCTACAAGAAGCAGAATTGGTTTTTACCTTAGATTTTAATGCGTTGCACCGTACGGGTGAAATGGAGAATGTGCTGAAAACACTCACCGTTCCTATGATTATGATTGATCACCATCAATTACCCGATTCGTATGCTACGGTTACGTATTCGGATACCAGTTTTGGTTCGACATGTGAAATGGTGTACAATGTCATCGGATTTTTAAATCAGAAGTCACTTATTGATAAAACCATTGCTACGTGTTTGTACACCGGAATTCTAACGGATTCTGGAGGCTTTCGTTTTCCAAAAACAACGGGAACAACACACCGAATTGTAGCTGAGTTCATCGATTTGGGAATTGAAAATACTGAGATTCCGAATTTACTTTTCGATAACAATTCCTACGACCGCTTGCAATTGCTAGGAAGAGCGTTGCAAAACATGAAAGTTTTACCGCAATATAAAACGGCCTATACTACGTTATCGCAACAAGAATTGGACGAATTCAATTACGTAAAAGGCGACACCGAAGGCATTGTAAATTATGGTTTAACGATAAAAGGTATTATTTTTGCTGTGATTTTGATCGAGCATAAAGACGAAAACATCATCAAGATTTCGTTCCGATCTCAAGGCGATTTTGATGTGAATGCGTTTGCTAGAAATCATTTTAATGGCGGTGGACACATCAATGCTGCGGGCGGAAAATCGAATGATACTATGGAAAATACCGTAAAAAAATTAGAACAATTAATTACTCAAATCAAATAATACCAATGTCAAAATTCAAATCTGTTGCCTTGCTTTTTCTCGTCGTGATTTTCACTGTGTGTTGCAAACAGCAACAAGCGAGAAGACCTATTTCGCAATCGTCGGGAACGTTTTTAACGGAATCTGTAGAGCGAAATAAGAAAATGATCAAAGGCGAAGAAGGACAAATCGATTCGATTATAAAAAGCAATCCGAGCATCAAATACATCGCATCCAATAAAGGCTATTGGTACCATTACGAAACTAGAAATGAAACCGATACGCTACGTCCGAAAAAAGGCGATGTTGCCAATTTTGTTTACGAAGTAAAAGATTTGAAAGGCAATGTAATTTATTCGGAAGTCGAACTCAAACCACAAACCTATGTGGTCGACAAACAAAACATCATGATGGGTTTGCGAAACGGAATTAAATTAATGCGTAAGTCGGAAAAAGTAACGTTTCTTTTTCCATCTCACATGGCGTTTGGTTATCATGGCGACAATAAAAAAATCGGCACCAACGAACCACTTATCTGCACGGTAACACTAACCGATTTTAAACCTGACACGAGCGTTAGCCAACCTGCGAAACAATCTAAATTAATTACTGAATAAAAATGATTAAAAAAGTTATCCTACTACTGGTTGTTATTGCAACTTTTTCTTCTTGTAAAAAAGAAGAACACACTAATTTAACAGACGGACTTTATGCCGACATCGAAACCTCTAAAGGGCTTATAACCGTACAATTAGAATTCACCAAAGCACCCATAACAGTTGCCAATTTTGTATCACTTGCCGAAGGAAAAAACAATTTCGTTAGTCCGGAATTCAAAGGAAAACCTTTTTTTGACGGATTGAAATTTCACCGTGTTGAACCTGGTTTTGTTATTCAAGGTGGTGATCCTGCAGGCAATGGCTCTGGTGGTCCAGGTTATAACTTTAAAGATGAATTTACCGATTTGAGTCACGATAAAGACGGAACACTTTCGATGGCAAACTCTGGACCTGGAACCAATGGAAGTCAGTTTTTTATTACCCACGTTCCTACTCCAAATCTTGACGGAAGACACACTGTTTTTGGTTATGTTATTAATGACGGAATGAAAGTAGTAAATGCTATCGTTCCGAATGACGATATTGTTTCAGTGAAAATTATCCGAAAAGGAGAAGCCGCAAAAAAGTTTGATGCTCAAAAAGTATTTAATGATTATTTCAAATACGAAGCAGAAAATCAAAAAAAGCAAGCCATCCTCGATGCCGAAATCCAAAAGAAAAATGAGGCACAAAATAAAGTTTTAATGGCTGAGAAATTGGCTTATTTTAACGAACTAAAATCGAAAGCAACCAAATCGACTACAGGATTAGTGTATAAAATCACGCAAAGTGGTAAAGGTAAAAAACCAGCGAATGGGTCGAATGTTTTTCTGAATTATGCTGGTTATTTTGAAGATGGTATGTTATTTGACAGCAGCATCAAAGCTGTTGAAGAAAGCTACGGAAAACTAAACGAGCAAAAAGAAATGCAGCACGGTTATCAGCCAATGCCTTTTGTAATGGGAACTAAAACAGGCTTGATTCCCGGATTTATAGAAGGATTGGAAAAAATGAAAATCGGTGATAAAGCCGTTTTATTCATCCCTTCAAATTTAGCTTGGGGCGAACAAGGTTTTCCACCATTAATTGGTCCGAACACCAATGTAATTTTTGAAATAGAAATGCTTGAAAAAATAAAATAATTATTTAATATTGTAAACTTTAAAAAAATAATGAAAATGAGAATTAAAATAATTTGCCTATTCCTTTTAGGAGCAACATTAAGTTTTGCACAAACAAAAAAAACTGTAAAAAAACCAGTAGCTAAAACAACAGTAGCTGCTACTCAAAATGCCAATGACGGAATTTTTGCCGAGTTTGAAACATCAAAAGGTAAAATCGTTCTTCGCTTAGAATACAAAAAAGCGCCCGTAACTGTGGCCAACTTCATCGCTTTGGTTGAAGGAACCAATACTTTTGTTACCGATGCTAAATTTAAAGGAAAACGTTTTTATGATGGATTAAAATTCCACCGTGTGATTGCCGATTTTATGATTCAAGGTGGTGATCCAATGGGGAATGGTTCTGGTGGACCAGGTTATGCATTTAAAGATGAGTTTACCGATTTGAAACACGATAAAGGTGGTGTTTTATCGATGGCAAATTCAGGTCCAAAAACAAACGGATCGCAATTTTTCATCACACACAAAGCAACACCTTGGTTAGACGGAAAGCATACCGTTTTTGGTAGCGTTGTAAGCGGAATGGAAGTGGTAAATGCTATTGCTCAAGACGATTTAATCAACAAAGTAACCATTACAAAAAAAGGTGCTGACGCAAAGAAATTTGATGCAGTAAAAGTTTTTTCTGAATATTTTATCAATAAAGATGCTGACGAAAAAATACAAAAGGAAAAAGAAGAGAAAGAAAGAGCAGCAGCTAATGCCAATGCACTTAAAGAATTTGCTAACGGAGCAACAACTGCAAGTGGTTTAAAATATATTGTTCTAAAAGAAGGAACTGGTCCGAAACCATCTGCAACGAGCAATGTAAAAGTACATTACACCGGAAATTTAGTAGATGGAAAAGTATTTGACAGCAGCGTGCAACGTGGAGAACCAATTGATTTTGGATTGAACCAAGTAATCAAAGGTTGGACAGAAGGTTTGCAATTAATGCCCGAAGGTTCAAAATACAAATTTTATATTCCGTATAATCTTGCCTACGGAGATAGAGCAATGGGGAATTTAATTCCGGCAAAAAGTGATTTGGTTTTTGAAGTAGAATTACTCAAAATCAACAACTAAAAATAATAAAAAGCCTTCAATTTCTTGAAGGCTTTTTTATTTACTTGCTTTTAAACTTCCAGTCAACCGTATCGTTATCATTAATTATTGCTCCTATCTCAAGGCGAATAATTACACCAAATTCCGATTGTAAAATCAGCCAATTGCTTTCGTTAAAATGATTTTCGGTAGCATCAAAATCTTCTTGCTCCCATGATTTAAATGGTAATTCTTGCTTTACTTCAGCTGTATTTCTTCCGATTATTTTTTTGTCTAATAGGATTGCTTCTGCATTTGAAGTAATGATGTAGCCCAATTTAAAATCTTCATCTTCATAAAAAGTCAACCTCCATTTTTGAGCGTTGTATAAAAAAATAATGTTTTTATCGTCGTCTTCAAATTCTTTATCGGGATCACCATATAGAGCTATTACATCCTTTTGCTTCATTCCGAATAGCAATTTATCGATGCCATTTTTTGGATTTACTTTCATCTTTTTTTTTACAAAATTAATCATATCTACCTAACATTCTTCTTGGTTCATAAATTATTAAAATGATAATTCTTACTTTTTTTTAACCGATTGAAAACCAACCCGAATTTTATTTCGTAACTAAATTTTAGTATTAATTAACAATAAACAATTTACCAATGAGAAAAAAAATTACTCTCGGAAACATTGCCCTTGTATTAATGATTTTGTTACTTACAATTTCAGTATCTGGGCAAGTAGTTACAAGTAGTACTGACGATGGTTCGCCAGGAACGCTTAGAAGTCAAATTATTGCTGCAGCTCCTGGAGCAACAATTACAGTCGATGCTGGTGTCAGCAATATCACACTTACATTAGGTCAGATTACGATTAACAAATCGCTGACACTTACAGGAAACGGTGTTGCAAACACCACAATAAATGGTAATGCTGCAGGTAGGATTTTTGATGTTACTACTGGTAATTTCACCCTAAATGCAATCACGTTAACCAATGGTTTAGCCGACAATGGTGGAGCAATTCAAGTGGTTGGAGCCAATTTAATTTTGAATACTACTGCAATTTCAAATAGTATAGCAAATGGCGCCAGCGGAAGTGGTGGTGCTGTAATTATTGGTACAGGTGCCACATTAATTGCTACCAATTCAACTTTTACAGGCAACCGATCCAATCGTGCTGGTGGTGCTATTGAAGCAGTAGCTGGTACAACAATAACGCTAACAAATACAACTTTGACCGCAAATAATACAGGTGTAGCTCCTGCTACTGCTGCTCCTGGAAATGGTGGTGGTTTTCACATGACCGGAAACGGTACTGTTATGATTACTGGTGGATTAGTAAACAATAATATCGCTGCTGCCGAAGGTGGTGGTTTATGGAATGGAACTGGAACAATGACTGTTGACGGAACTACCATCGATGGAAATACCGCTTCTGGTGTTGCTGCTGATAATGGTGGTGGTGGAATTTATGTAAACAATGGCGGAACTTTAATCGTTCAAAACAATGCTATAATCAGTAACAATATTGCTAACGGAACTGCTGGTTCTGGTGGAGGAATTCTTTCTGATGTTGGCGCGATAGTTATGGTTTCAAATTCAACGATTACCGGAAACAGATCCAACCGCGCTGGTGGTGGAATTGAAGCAGTTGCAAGTACATCAACAACTTTAAACAATGTAACTTTAACCAACAACAATACTGGAGTTGCTCCAGCTGTTGCTGCTCCTGGAAATGGTGGTGGTTTTCATATTACTGGTTCTGGAAATGCAACTATAAACGGCGGAACTGCTAGTGGCAACGTTGCTGGAAATCAAGGTGGCGGTTTGTGGAATGGTTCAGGAACAATGACTGTGACAGGAACTACTGTTAGCATGAACAACGTTACTGGAAATGCTGCAACTAGTGGTGGCGGTGGTTTGTACAACCAAGTGGGAACTTTAACTGTTTCAAATGCTACAATTTCCAATAATATGGCAAGTGGTACGGTTGGTATTGGTGGTGGAATTTTAAATAATGGAGCTGCTGTAAACTTAAATACAACTACCTTAAATAACAATACAGCCAATTTAAATGGTGGTGGAATTTTCACCAACAACGGTACAACTACCATTCAAAGCAACTCTATGCTAACCAACAATACAGCATTAGGTGCTACGGCTCCTACTAGTGGTGGTGGTGGAATTTATATTAGTAGCACTGCAACAGTTTCTGTAACTGGAGGTGCTTTAACATCAAATAAAGCAATTACTGGTGGCGGTTCTGGTGGTGGTGTTTTCAATTTTTCTGGAACATTCAATGCCAATGGAACAGCTATCACGCAAAATATTTCGAACAGAGCTGGTGGTGGTATCGAAGCCGCAGCGGGTTCGACTACAAATTTAACTTCAGTAAGTTTAAATAATAATGTAACTGGAGTAATTGCTTCGGGTGCTACTGCTGCTTCACCAGGAAATGGTGGTGGTTTACATATTACAGGTGCAGGAAACGCAACAATTTTAGGAGGAACTGCTAATAACAATATGGCTGGTTTAGAAGGTGGTGGTTTATGGAATGGTGCTGGATTAATGACAGTAACCAATACAACCGTAAACGGAAACACCGCTTTTGGTGCTGCTGCCGATGACGGTGGCGCTGGATTATTCAACAATGCGGGAACCTTAACATTAAATAATGCAACGGTAACCAACAACAATGCAACGGGAGCTTTAGGTTCTGGTGGTGGAATTCTTAGTTTGGTGGGAACGGTTACCATTACCAATTCGACTTTAGATAACAACTCGGCGAATCGTGCTGGAGGTGCTATTGAAGTAGTAAACGGAACTCTTATCATGACCAATTCTAACATGACCAACAACGATGTTGATGGAACAGCTGGAACACCAAACCCAGGTAATGGTGGTGCTTTGCATATTACTGGTATCACAACAACTACAATTACAGGCGGAACAGTTTCAGGAAATGATGCACGTCGTGAAGGTGGTGGTTTATGGAATCAAACCGGAAGCACAATGACCGTTAACAATGTAACTATCAACAATAATGTAGCCAGAGGAAATGGTGCTACATTTGGTGGTGGTGGAATTTTTGTTAATGGTGGAAATGTTATCGTAAACACGTCTTCTATTACAAACAACACATCAACTGGTGCTGCTGGAAATGGTGGTGGAGTTCACGTAAAAACAGGATCGGCAACTATTATGACAGCTACGATTTCTGGAAATTCTTCTGCTGCAAATGGTGGTGGTGTATTCAGTAATGCTGGTTTAACTATTAATGCCTCTACAATTGCAAACAATACAGCAACTGCTAATGGAGGTGGAATTTCGAATACAAGTGCTTCGTTACCCGTGTTGAAAAATACAATTGTAGCTTCAAATATGGCTACTACAGATGCTGACGTTTCCTCAACAACTGGTGCTTTTGTTTCCAATGGTTTTAACCTAATCGGAAAAGCTAGTGCTACATCTTTTGTAGCAGCAAGTGGTGATATTGTTGGAAGTAATGCCATGCCAGTCAATGCATTTTTGAATGCTTTAGCTAATAATGGTGGATTAACATTAACCCATTCACTTCAAGCTAATAGTCCAGCTTACAATGGTGGTGATAATGCAGATAGTTTTACAGATCAAATTGGAAATGCCTTATTTGGTGGAAGAAGAGACATCGGTGCTTACGAAAGTCAAGTAGCTGGATTATCATTCACTAACTTACAAGGCGCAACTTGTGGAGCTACGATTAACGCTTTAACCGTTACAATTAACGCAAATGTAGCCACGGCTGCTCAAGGATATCGTTTCAGAATTACCAAAGTAGACAGTATGACGAATGTAGCTATTGCAGCTGCAACGGTTGTTGACCGACCTGTAAATAACATTTCATTGACAAATGTTGCTGGAATAACGTACAATTCGAGATACCAAATTGAAGTCGCCATTCAAGTCAATAACGTTTGGCAAGCCTATGGCGCAACGTGTTATGTAAACACGCCAAACCCTGTAAGTACTATAGGAGCGCAATGTGGAACTACTTTGAGTACGCTAAACCAATCGATAAACGCAACTGCAGTACCAAAAGTAACAGGTTACCGTTTTAGAGTTACCCAGTTGGATGGAAGTTTACAACCTGTTGGAACACCACAAGTAACAACACAATCGTTGAACAAATTCAACATGACGCAATTGTCTGGAATTTTATACGCAACGACATATCGAGTGGAAGTCGCGTTAGGAAACACCAATGGTGTTTATTTAGATTACAATGCTCCATGTAACATTACAACGCCTAATCATCCTGTTACTCAACTTGTGGCGAGTCAATGTGCGAGTTATATGGTTCCAAACAAAACGACATTTGTTTATGCAGACATTGTAAGTGGTGCTACACAATATAAATTCCGATTGTTTAATGGAGGTTATGATGCTACGTATACCAATACTTCTAACCGATTTACATTGAACAACTTTGCTGGAATTGTATCAGGCACTTATAGTGTACAAGTAGCTGTAAAATTACCGAATGAACTCGATTTTGGTCCGTACGGATCAACCTGTTCAATTGTGTATTCAGTTGCTGCAAAAGCTTCTTATACTGAATTAACAACGGCTAAAGCTAACACTTTGTTTGAAGTTGTTGCCTATCCAAATCCATATACTGAAAGTTTTAAATTAAACTTTGAAACCAACAGCGAAGAAACCATTCATGTACTTGTATATGATATGTTGGGTAAATTAGTTGAAGATAGAAATGTAACGGCTTCTGATATGGAAACACTTGAAATTGGAAACAACTATAACTCTGGTGTATTCAACATAATTGTATCTCAAGGAGAAAACGCAAAAACAATGCGTGTTATAAAAAGATAAGTTCAATTAAATAATTAGGTTTGTTTTGAAAATGCCTCCGCTACTTTAGTGGAGGCTTTTTTATTTAAATTGTATTAAAATGATTGTTGATGAAATTTTGCTATTTTTACTAAAATGATTGGTAAAAAAAATCGCACTGTTTTATAAATTGACGTTACTACTATGACTAATTCAAAAACCGTTTTTAAGATAATAACAAGCTATTCTTTACTTATTCTACTAGTCATTTCTTGTAACGAAAAAAATAAATCAGACAACCAAAATGATACTGTAACCGAACAAACTGCTGTTCCAAAAAAAAGCATTACTACCCTTTTTAAAGCGAACATAGCATCCGAAATGGACAACAACATCCGCAGTTTTTTTCAGGATAAAAACAACAACTATTGGTTTGGAACTAATTCCGCAGGTGTGTATCGTTACGATGGAAAAACCTTGATTCAGTTTACTGAAAAAGACGGGTTAGCTAACAATCAAATTCAAAGTATTCAAGAAGATAAATTGGGTAACATTTGGTTTGGAACTGGCTTGTTTGGTGTGAGTCGTTTTAATGGAGAAACGTTTTCCACGTTTACTAATTCATCCGAAAGTAGTGTAGGAAAAGGATGGAAAACAACTCCCAACGATTTATGGTTTTATGCTGGTGGTGGTGTTTACAACTATAACGGAAATTTTACCTATTTACCATTACCAAAAACGTATTTCGATTCGAACTCTACACCAAATCCACCAAATCGCCTTAGTCCTTATGCAGTTTATTCTCTTTTAAAAGATACCAAAGGAAATCTTTGGTTTGGTACACAAAGTATGGGCGTGTGTCATTACGACGGAACTCATTTTACTTGGTTTACCGAAAAAGGATTGGCTGGACCAGCTGTTCTTGGCTTGTTTGAAGACAGTAAAGGAAATCTTTGGTTTGGCAATAATGGCGCTGGATTATTTAAATATGATGGAAAATCACTAACCAATTTCACAAAAGAAAAAGGATTAACCAACGATCAATTTGTCAAAAATGGCAAATCGGGTCCAGGCACTTTGGCTCGGATTTATGCCATCAACGAAGACAACAATGGCAACCTTTGGATTGGAACTGTCGATGCAGGTGTTTGGCGTTATGACGGAAAAAAAATAACAAATTACACCACAAAAAACGGACTCACAAGTAATGCTATAAATACCATATACAAAGACAAAAAAGGAGCCCTTTGGTTTGGAACCGACAAAGATGGTGTGTGCAAATTCAACGGTACATCGTTTACAAAATTTGTCATTAAATAGAAAAATTAAATCGCTGCTTGCTTATTGTATTTGCCTTTATATTCAACTGGCGACATTCCAGTAATTTTTCTGAACACTTCTCTAAATGCTTTCACATCAGCATAACCAACTTCGTACATGACTTCATTTATGGTTTTTCGAGTCGCTTCAAATGCCTTTTTTGCTGCTTCTATTTTTACGCGTTGCGCATATTCCAATGGTGTATTTCCGGTGGCTTTGATAAATCGTCTGTCGAAATTTCGTCTTCCCACAGCAAACTTATAAGCTAGGTGTTCAATGGATACCTTCTCCTGCAGGTTACTTTCTATATATGCCTGAGCTTGCTGCACCATTTCGTCATCATGTGATTTCTGTCCTGTAAATATAGCAAATGGCGATTGGGTGTTTCGGTCCATTTCAATCTGGCAAAGTTTAGAACAATAGATAGCAGTTTGCCGATCATAATACTTCTCTACCAAATAAATAATCAAGTTCAAAAAAGAAAAGGCACCTCCATTGGTATAAATACCGTTTTCATCCGTAATAAGCTTGTCGGTTTGTAAATTGACTTTCGGAAACATAGCCCGAAATGTATTGTCTGCAGCCCAGTGAGTAGAGCAGTTTCTTCCATCCAGCAAACCCGTTGCAGCCAAAATAAAAGCACCAGTACACATCGAAGCGACTTCGGCTCCTTCTTTATATTGTTTAGTTATCCATTCAATAATCGGTTGATTTTGCTGAATAGAATAGTGATAATCACGATTATCTAATGCCGCGATAATAATAAGATCCGTTTTACTAACCTGCGCAATATTGGTGTGTGGTTTAACAGTAAATAGACCATCATAAAATTCAACCGTATCTGAAATCCCAACCAATTGAATTTTTAATAAATCTTCACCGTTAATGCCTTTCCAATAGGCATTGGCAAACTGAAAAACTTTATAGGTGCAAACTATGCTACTTATTTTACTATGCCCAACAGGAACTAATATTGAAAGATGCTTCATATTAAAAAATTTTATCAAAGATAAAGAATTACAATGTCCAAATCAACACTTTACAATGTCTAATTTACACAGCATGTAAGTCTTAATTAGACAATATCTTTGCAATACTCATTACTAACAATTATAAAACTATACAAATGAACACAAATCAAATAATGATAAAAATGGTACTGGACCGATGGGACGGGTCTATTAAAAATTGGGATTCCATCCTTAATGGATTATCAGATGAAACACTACAAATGGAAATTGCACCAGGCAAAAACAGAGGAATTTATTTATTGGGACATCTAATTGCCGTACATGACGATATGTTGTTATTATTGGATATGGGAGAAAAATTGTATCCCGAATTGCAGGAACCATTTATTAAATCTGCCGATAAAACAGTAAATAAAATTCCAACTGCATCCGAATTGAGAAAGTATTGGACGCGACAATGCGAGGTATTAAACCAAAAATTTGACAGCCTGAAACCAGAAGCATGGTTTGAAAAACACACTGCAGTATCAGCTGAAGATTTTGTCAATGAACCTCATCGCAACAAGTTAAATATTATTATCACACGAACATCCCATTTGCAATACCATTCAGGACAATTAGTATTACTTAGATAATAACAAAATCAATTTAAAAAAAACAGTTATGGAAAATAAAGATTTCACATCAACAATTACAGTAGATAAATCTCCCAAAGAAGTATTCGAAGCCATTACTAATGTTCGTGCTTGGTGGTCGGGAGAAATTGAAGGAAATACCAATAAACTTGGAGATGAATTTAGTTATAAAGTAGGAGATGTTCACTTTTCAAAGCATAAAATAGTCGAATCTGAACCGTATAGCAAAGTAGTTTGGCAAGTTATAGAAAGTCATCTTAGTTTTACTGAAGACAAAAGTGAATGGATAGGCACCAAAATTATTTTTGAAATTACACCTCAAGAAAACAAAACAAAACTCACTTTTACTCACCATGGTTTGGTTCCAAAAATAGAATGCTACGACGCCTGTTCCAATGCGTGGAGTCAAATTATTCAAGAAAGTTTATTTAGCTTGATAACTACTGGCGAAGGAGTTAAGATATTTTAAAATTTCTTTTTTGCGAAGATTATTTCTAATTTTATATGAACTAAAACAATAAACATGACAACACCCAATTTTACAACTTCAATACAAGTTGACCAATCACCAGCCGAAGTTTTTAATGCCGTTACCAACGTTCGTGGATGGTGGTCGGAAGAAATTAAAGGCAATACCAGTAAACTTGATGATGTATTTGATTATCATTATGAAGATGTACATCGTTGCAAAGTAAAATTAATTGAAGTGATTCCGAATCAAAAAGTGGTTTGGCATATTTTGGAAAACTATTTTAAGTTTACCGAAGACGAAACCGAATGGACCAACACAACCATTGTTTTTGAAATCACTAAAGTTGGTGATAAAACACAGCTTCAAATGACACATGTAGGCTTGGTTCCCGAATACGAATGCTTTGAAATTTGTAAAAACTCATGGACCAATTACATACAAAAGAGTATGCGTAGCCTAATTGAAACAGGCAAAGGCATGCCAAATGCTACTGGAAAACCACAAACAGAAAATGAAAGGAAACTTTCAGAAAAATAAAATCCAATTAATACTCAAACTTCCCAAACTCACTTTCAATAGTGAGTTTTTTGTTTTCACTAGCTTCTACTCTACCCACAATTTGTGCGTCGACGCCAAATGATTTTGAGATGGCAATAAGGTCATTTGCAATTTCTTGAGGAACATACAATTCCATTCGGTGACCACAATTGAACACTTGGTACATCTCTTTCCAATTGGTATTGGATTGTTCTTGAATCAACTTAAAAAGTGGTGGAACTGGAAATAAATTATCTTTAATCACATGCACTTTGTCTACAAAATGCAATACTTTGGTTTGTGCTCCACCCGAACAATGCACCATTCCGTGAATCTCGTTTGGAGTGTATTTGTCTAAAATGGCTTTGATAATTGGAGCGTAAGTTCTGGTTGGAGAAAGTACCAATTTTCCGGCATCGATAGGTGCATTTTGAACTGCATCGGTCAATTTTACTTTTCCGGAATAGACTAAATCTTTCGGAACCGAACTGTCAAAACTCTCAGGAAATTTATCGGCTAAATAATTAGCGAAAACATCATGACGCGCCGAAGTTAATCCGTTGCTTCCCATTCCGCCATTGTATCCTTTTTCATAATTGGCTTGACCAAAAGAAGCCAAACCTACAATCACATCGCCAGCTTTTATGTTGGCATTATTTACAACATCACTTCTTTTCATTCGAGCTGTAACGGTCGAATCGACAATGATGGTACGAACCAAATCGCCCACATCGGCAGTTTCGCCACCAGTAGAATGTATCGTAACTCCGTAGGTTTTTAACTCTTCAATCAATTCTTCTGTTCCGTTGATGATAGCCGAAAGTACTTCGCCCGGAATGAGATTTTTGTTTCTTCCTATGGTTGAAGATAACATAATATTATCGGTAGCTCCAACACATAATAAATCGTCAATGTTCATGATTAACGCATCTTGAGCAATGCCTTTCCACACCGAAATGTCTCCAGTTTCTTTCCAATACATGTATGCCAACGACGATTTTGTTCCGGCGCCATCAGCGTGCATAATCAAACAATAGGCGTCGTCATTGGTTAAATAATCGGGAACAATCTTGCAAAACGCTTGTGGAAACAATCCTTTATCGATGTTTTTTATGGCGTTGTGTACGTCTTCTTTGGAAGCGGAAACGCCTCGCATGGCGTAACGTTGACTGTTATCAGAACTCATTGTGTAGTAGTTTCATCTAAAGTAACTTTAGATTTTGTTGTGTGCTGCAAATATAAAGATATCAATTGGAATTTAGAATTTTTAGCAGAAAGAAAAATGGATTGATGAATAATAGATACAACCTTATTTATTCTGCGTCTTTCCCACGAATGTGGGAATCCATAATCATGAAAATGGATTCCCACATTCGTGGGAAAGACGCTGTAATACAATTCAAATTCGAATTTATTTAGGTTTATGGAGTCACTAATTTTCCAAAATTAAAATTTCGACACGACGGTTTTCGTCTTCTTCTTGTGCATTTTTTTCGGGAATCGGATGCACAGGTCGTGTAACGCCATAACCCTTGAAAGTCATTCGGTCGCGGCTCACTTTTTTGCGAATCAAATAGTTATAGACAGCGCGCGCTCTGGCGGTAGAAATGACTTCATACTGATTGGGACGCTTGCAGCAAATGTGGCCTTGAATTTCGATTTTTAGCTTTGGATTATCGACCATGATGCACAAAAGTTCGTACAATAAAGGCTCTGATTTGGGCACTGTTTTAGCGGAATTATTGAAAAAGTAAATATTTTCGAGTTTGATTAAATCACCGACTTTTGCCGTTTTGATTTTATCTTTCAAAAGTTCTTTTGGTGGTTCTGGTTTGTTTTCGGCTGTGATTTCCGATTTTAATTGGTAGATAATGGTCACTCTTCGGTTTTCGCCTTGGATTTTAGACTGCTCAAAATCTTCGCCAAAACCTCGGATTTCAATATCTCTTTTGACTTCGATATCGCTTTCTTTTAGAAAACGATAAACTTCGTTAACGCGTTTGAGCGCCAAGGTGTCGTTGTATAAATTGGTACCTTTCCAATCGCAAAAACCGTAGAGTTTGGTGACTTGATAGTTTTTACCTTCAGCTATCCAAGTGTTGATTTTTTTTATGGTTTCGTCGGTCAGTTCGTGTTTATCAAAATCGAAATACACATTGAGTTTTTCCTGAGCGTTGGAGCCAATTGAAAATAGTAAAAATAAAAATAGGTATTTTTTCATAGTTATTATTTGTCTAAAATCATGATTTCAACTCTTCGATTTCGTGCCGCTTCGTATTCGCTTTTTTCTGGAATAGGGTACTTTGGTTTGGAGACTCCAAAACCTTTTACTTGAACTCGCTTTTCACTAATTCCTTGTGAAACTAATATTCTTTTTACTTGTCGCGCTCTTTCAGTTGACAGGTTTTTTGCGTCTTTATTAACACAACAAATGTGTCCTTGAATTTCAATTTTTAGCTTTGGATACGTATTCATAACGTATATCATTTCGTCAATAGCTCTTTTAGACGTTGGCATTACTGCGAAAGTGTTGACGTAAAAATTTATATCGTTCAATCGAATTAATGTCCCTTTTGTAGAAAGACCAATTTTTTCTTCCAACGTGGCATTTTCAGGGAAATTCATTGTTTCTTCTTCAATTGGAACAATTTCTGTTGGTTCAATTACTTTTGGTTTTATACCTAGAATTTCGTCTTCGCGATCCAAATCTTTTGGAAGAATATAATAGATGGTTACTTTTCTATTTTCAGCTTTATTGGCTGATTGTTTGAAATTTTCTCCGAAACTTCGGGTTTTAAAATCTTCTCTGATTTTCACTTTATTCTGAATTTGATTCAGAATACTATTCACTCTTTTTTTGGCTAGCGTATCGTTAAAACCAGACGTTCCATCTTCATCGGTGTAGCCATTTATAGCGACAATTTTAACCTCTTTGTTGGCGTTTATCCAGGTTTGCAGTTTACTGGTTTCGACTTTTGTCAAATCAAATTTATTACTGTCGAAGAAGACAGCAAATTGTTCTTGGGCTTTCACCGAAATAAAAGTTCCGAAAAGAAATACTACTACAACTAACTTTTTCATAATCATAAAACGAATTTACACAAAATATATTTCATTCCATTAATTATCTATATTTGTATAAATGAATTTTTATGAAGAAACTCACTCTAATTATTATCATAACATTTTCTGGTCTGTGCAATGCACAAACTTTGATCCAAAGTGTTAATTCAGGAAGTATTATTGGAACAAGTTCGTCAGTTTCAGTTGGTGAAATTGTTGTGGATTCGGTTAACCCATTGCAAGCAGGTTCGGGTTTAATCGGAATCTTGTCACAACAAACATTGGAAGTTGCCGAATTTGAATTTGTACAAGGTATAATTGCTTATCCAAATCCAACAATCTCGGGAATTTATTTCAAAAGCACTACTTCTTTAAACAATGAAAAAGTAACTGTTTTTAATTCGAATGGCCAACTGGTTATTGAAAAAACAATCAATTCTGATAATTCTGTCGACTTAAGCCAATTAGCAAGCGGAATTTATGTTATTCAATTGGCATCCGATAAATCAAAAACTTTTAAAATTATTAAACATTAATATGATGAAAAAATTACTATTTGTAGCAACCCTATTATTTACGATATTCACTTTTGCACAAGTACCACAAGGTATTTCGTATCAAGCAATTGCATTAAACGCATCGGGAAATGCTGTTGTGAGTTCGAATGTTGGAATCCGACTTTCCATATTAGACAATTCAGCATCCGGAACCATTTTATACACCGAAACGCATGTAAAAATGACCAATACCAAAGGCTTGTTTAATTTGACAATCGGAATGGGAACGCCTACTTCGGGTACATTTGCTTCCATAAACTGGAAAGTCAATGCAAAGTTTTTAAAGGTAGAGATGGATGTAGCCGGTGGCACCAATTATGTTTTGGTTGGTACAACACAACTGCTTTCGGTTCCTTATGCTTTAGTTGCCGGAAGTGTTGCAAGTCCGACCCAATCTATTTCATTTAAAAACAATTCTGGTACAGGAAAGGCTGTTGTTTATTCTACTTCGGAAGCCCGTGGGCATAACGGTACATCTTGGGGTTCTGCAGTCACTTTTACAGGAACAGTTATTGGTGCTAATGCATCCAACACTACTGCTGTAGTATATTCAAATAGCGAAGCACGCGGCTATAATGGTACTTCATGGTCTTCTGCAGCAACTTTGAACGGAACCGTTTTTGGATCAGTTGCGTCAAATAATGATATTGCCGTTTATTCAAATAGTGAAGCGCGTGCATATAATGGCACATCATGGTCATCAGCCGCGACACTCAGCGGAACTATTATTGGCGGTGTTTCAAGTAATACTAAACTTGCTGTTTATTCAACTACTGAAGCCCGAGCCTACAATGGGACATCTTGGTCATCCGCCGCTACTTTGAATGGTACAATCATTGGAGCTGTTGCAAGCGGTGACATTATTGTAGTTTATTCTAATACGGAAGCAGTAGCCTACAATGGCACATCATGGGGTTCTCCAGTAGCGTTCAATGGGACAGTTATAGGATCCATTGGTGGTGGAAATTAAATAAAAAAGCTCTCATCAAGCAGGTTTTTTTATGTTTAAAAGTGTTATTATTATCGGGTAAACAATAACTCTCTGTATTTCGTTAACGTCCAGATTTCGTCATCTACCAAAAGTTCTAATTTATCGCAGTGTTCACGGATGATTTCAAAATACGGTTTCACTTTGTCGCAGTACATTTCTGCCATTTTTTGAGCATCTGTCAAGACGTTTGCTTTTTTACGTGCTTCGGTCATGTCTTCTACATTGGTGTTGATACCTTCGATATGCGCCGAAATTTCTTTGATTAAAGAGATTTGCTCTTTGGCAATTTTTTCGAAGTCTTTTCCGAAGATTTCTTTCAATCCGCGAACATTTTCAATCAACGTATTTTGGTAACGAATGGCAGTTGGAATAACGTGATTACGAGCAATATCGCCTAAAACTCTTCCTTCAATTTGGATTTTTTTAGTGTATTCTTCCAATTCAATTTCGTAACGCGCTTCTACTTCCACATGGTTCATTACGTTCAAATCTTGGAACAATGCCAATGCTTTTTTCGACACTTTAGCTTTTAAAGCCGTTGGCGTTGTTTTGTGATTGCTCAATCCGCGTTTTTTAGCTTCTTTTTCCCAAGCTTCGCTATAACCATCACCTTCAAAAAGGATGTTTTTTGTTCCTTTGATGTATTCTCTCAAGACATTGAAAATTGCTTCGTCTTTCTTTAAATCTTTTTTCTCGATTAAGTTATCGACTTCTTTTTTGAAATCTTTCAATTGTTTGGCAACGATAGAATTCAGCGTTGTCATAGCATTCGCACAATTTGCCGATGATCCAACCGCACGGAATTCAAATTTATTTCCAGTGAAAGCAAAAGGAGACGTTCTGTTTCTGTCGGTGTTGTCTAGCAATACATCTGGAATTTTACCTACTACATTTAGTTTCAAATCGGTTTTTTCTTCAGGTGATAATTTACCTGTTGAAACGCCTTCTAATTCGGCCAATACTTTGGTTAATTGCTCTCCGATAAACACCGAAATAATTGCTGGTGGTGCTTCGTTTGCTCCTAATCTGTGGTCATTACTTGCGGTTGCAATGGCAGCGCGAAGTAATTCTTCATATTCATTTACCGCTTTAATTGTATTGATAAAAAACGATAAAAATTGTAAGTTGCTCATTGGCGTTTTACTCGGAG
>JAZKGN010000131.1:0-8174 GCA_040385945.1 Bacteroidota bacterium | reverse complement strand
GGAGCAGGAGGCCGCAGGTTCGAATCCTGCCACCCCGACAAAAGTCTTTTCATTTTTTGGAAAGACTTTTTTTATTTTAGAGGTTTTTTCTTCAACACAGCACTGTCAATAAAACGTTTGATTTCTATTTTTGGTTCGCCATACAATTCGATTTCCGATTTTACAGAAGCATCAATAACAACATTTTGCTGTACGTTTACTGAGGAATTGGTATAGCCTTCTGTTGTAATAGTGGCATTTTGAACCATTAAATTCTTTCCGACGAAAGTGGCATTATTATCCAAACGAAGTTTTAAATCGACTACATCACCTTCAATCGCTGCGTCAGTTTTTTGGTACATATCAAAAATCATTTCCTTAGAAGTGATTAATGCTTTAAGAGAGGCGTTTTTGCTGAGGTTAATCGTTGCTTTTTCCGATTTTAATTTTAGTTCAACTTTCGATTTGTCGTTGCATTCTAAAGTAAAATTGGTGCATTGAGCGTTCAAATATACTTTGGCGTAATCAAAACTTTTAAAGGTAATGTCATCCAAATCGATATCAGAAAGCGCCGTTACATTCGACTCGTTTTTAGCAACCACCATTTTAAAATCATTCGTATACGTCAACCTCACGCTAAGTTTTTTAGAGCTGATTACGTCTTTTAAAGTTCCCAAACGCAAGGTGCTTCCACTCAGCGAAAAATCGATTACATCGTGCAAGTTGTCATCGGCTTCAATTTCAATGGCACATTCATCCCCTTTAATTAACATGACTTCTAAGTTGTCAGAAACTTCAATTCCGGTAAAGCTTTCAATCTTTTTTTGTTCGATGGTTACAATTTTGGAACCTTTTATTTTATCTTTTTTTTGTGCAAAAGCGATAGAAGTAATAAGTAGTATGGCAAATAGAGCAATTGATTTTTTCATAAAGCGTATCATTTTAATGAGCCAAATATAAAAAAAAACATCCCAATTTTCATTGAGATGTTTTTGAATTTAATTTTTTGAAACGTCGCCGCCCGAAGTTTCTTCTTCGGATACCGTTTTGGGTGTTCCATTATAGTTTACAGAACTTCCGCTACTTGCTTTCGCATTCAAACTTACTAAAGGATGAACTGTTGTTGAGCTACCACTTGTGGCTTCAGAAGTAATTTCGTTAGCAACCAAACTTCCTGCTTCTACATCACTTCCGCTTGACGATTTAGTAGATAATTTTAATGCTTTTCCAACTAAAGTCAGTTCACTTCCGCTTGTTGATTCGGTGGTAACCGACTCGTATTCTAATGTTGCTTCAATTTCGCTTCCACTAGAAGTTTTTACAGCAAGATTGTTTCCTTTTAGAGTCGAATTGGTTTTGATGCTTGATCCACTCGTTGCTTCTAAACCATTTACTGTTGGCATTTTTACTTTTACCTTCATCGATTCGGCAAAGTCGATACTCTCATCCGTTGAAACGACTAAAACGCCATTTTCAACTTTCGTAGTGATGTGTTTGATAATGTTATCGTCGGCTTCAACTTCTACAGAAACGTCGTTAGCTTGGTCGAGAATAACTTCAATTCCTCTACTCGTTTCAATTTTGGTGAACGATTCGTTGATGGTTCTTTTTTCGGTAATTACTTTTCCGCTACCGTCAATTCCGTTACCTAAATCTATATCATATTTACAAGATGTCATCAATAAAGCAATTACTGCAGCCAGAATTACTTTGGTACAAAGCACTATAAATTTTATCATGATTTTTTAGTTTTTATGGTTACACCGTCTTCGTCTATTTTTACACTTTTTACTTCTTGTGTTTTATCAGAAGTACCTTTTTTAATCAAAACACCATCTTCATTAAACTGAATAGTAGCAGTTGAATCTTGTTCGGTTTCTATTCCTTCACCATTTTCATATTTGGCAGGACAATTTAAGCAATTTAGCGTTGTGTCGTCCATTTTATAAATGTAACTTTCTGAACCGTACTGAATGTCAAACGAATCATTACTACTGCGATCATAATTTTCTAAACTGTTGTCAGGCTTCACTAACGTACCTTTTGGTAAATAAAGAAACAATTCTACATGTTGGTCTCTGAATTTATTTCCGACTTCAGTCAGCAAATAATTGTCTAAAATTAATTGATTTCCTTGAATTTTATAAGAAAATTTAATTTTTTCTGCTCGTTTTTTAGCTTCTGCAGGTGATTTTCCGTGCGCTAATTTTTCAATTTGAAGATAAGGTAACGCTTCATCTGTTCTCATGATTTCAATGGTCACATTATTAGAATAGATTACTTCTTTGTTATTTTCATCTTGTGTTAACCACAAATCTCTATGTTCGTTGTAATTTTTAGAATAGAAGTCGTTGTTTTTGAATTTGATGTACAACGTATCCGTTGGATTGATGTTGATGATTTCTTTTTTAACTTCTTTTCCGTCGTAAGCAATTTGACCTGCTTCTTTTACTCCTAACGAAATTACAATTCCGATAGCGATTATCCATATTCCTAATAAGCTGTATTTTGCTACACTACCAATTGATTTTAATTTGGTAACCAATAATTTCAATCCTAATATTAAGATGAAAAACAATGGAATTCCAGCTGCGAAAAGAAATAATATTCCTTGTGCCCACAGTGGCGTTTCAAGTCCGATTGGTGTTTGAATGTGATTGAAAACTGTGTTTTCAGGTAACGATGATGAGAACATCAAAAAGACCGATCCAATACAAACCGACAATAATAAGATAGATGAAAATACAACTATCAAAGCACCTAACACTTTTGCAAAAGCTCCGAATACAGCAGAAAAAGCATTGCCAATTTTGCTTCCAGCACTTTCAGCTGTGGCTTTTACTTGATTTCCCATTTTGTCATAATCGGCATTTTTTATTTTGCTCGATACGTTTTCAAACTCTTCTCTTACCTTTTTTTCGATATTAGAAATGGTTACAGGTTCTCCCGTCATTTCTAATTTTTCGGTAGTCGTAACTGCTTTCGGAGTAATTACCCATAAGATGAAATACGCTAAGATCCCACTTCCAAATCCAGCAAAAACGAAGATTAAGAAAAGTATTTTAATCCAGATTGAATCAATACCAAAGTAATGTCCTAATCCAGTACAAACTCCACCAATTAAACCTTTGTCTTTATCACGGTACAATTTTTTTCTACCTGTTGAAGAAGCAAAATTTCCTGATGTAGCTTCAGAAGCATCATCGTCAATTCGGTAATCTTCAGGTTGTCCCATTACTTTAACCACTTCATCAACATCTTTTAAATTGATGACGTGTTTGTCACTTTTTTGTCTGTCTGAGAAAAGCTCAGCCACACGCATTTCAATATCTTTCATGATTTCTTCATGTCCAGAAGAATTGGATAAGGAACGTCTTATCGCATCAAAATAGCGTGTCAGTTTTTGGAATGCATCTTCATCTATGTGAAAAATTAAACCACCTATATTAATATTTACTGTTTTGTTCATGATTGTTATTTTTGATTGGTTATGATGTTTACGGCATCAGACAATTCGGTCCAAGTACCACTTAATTCAGTTAAAAATGTTTTTCCTATTTCAGTTAATTCGTAGTATTTTCTAGGAGGTCCTGAAGTTGATTCTTCCCAACGATAGTTGAGTAATCCGTCGTTTTTTAGTCTTGTCAATAGTGGATAAACGGTTCCCTCTACTACAAGCAATTTTGCGTTTTTTAAAGTGTCTAATATTTCAGAAGTATAGGCTTCTTTATCTCGTAATACCGATAAGATGCAAAACTCCAAAACACCTTTTCGCATCTGCGCTTTTGTGTTTTCAATGTTCATAATTCGTTTTTTTGTTTTTTAATTAAACTATTCATTTTTTGATTGATGATTTTTTCCGCTACGCTCCAAACAGTTCGACTGCGCCTCGGGTGATGATGATTTATTATTTAAAAAAAGATATGCTCAACGGATATTTATATTCTTCGCCATTCGACGCTTTTACAGCTCCATAAATAATCAATATAAATTCGATTATTTTTAAAAACCCGAAGATGATCATGGCTGCTATTGCTAAAACGACAACACCTGTGATGTTTCCTTCGTCGAAATTTTCAAATACAAAATTGTGGTGCGAAAAGCTTCCTTCAAACGGAATGTTTTTCAATACAGTAAAAATTAAAATCGGCACAGCAATTAACAATAGTATAAGTGTGTATAAAAACATGCTCAATTGAAAATTCAAGACTTGCTTTCCGTTGTAATCTACAAACTCCGATTCGTTTTTTTTCGAACTCCAAATTAAAATTGGAAAAATGTAATTCCCAAACGGAATTAAATACTGAGATAATGTACTCAAGTGGAGTATGGCGGCAGTGTTTTTTTCGTTAGATGTACTCATGATATTTGATTTTTTTGGTTGATGTAAATTACATAGTTTAACGATACTATAGTTACCCTATTAATTTCTTATACAAAGATAAGGCTAAAAAAAGATACTATGCAATACAAAGTACTAACAATTAACATAATATTAACATTTATAAAAATTGTAAAATGATAGTGTATTTTCACTATTTTTACAGCAAAATCAATGCTTTATGAAACTTTCGCCGTCCAAATTAAATACGTTTTTATTTTTTAAATTGCCTTCTGCCTTTTGGTGTGGTGTTCGTGTTTTGACAATATCAGAGGAAAATTGTGTCGCAACTGTCAAACATCGATGGTTCAATCAAAATCCCTTTCAATCCATGTATTTTGCTGTTCAAGCTATGGCAGCCGAACTCACAACAGGCGCATTGGTTATGATACAAATCAAAAAAAGCGAAAAAAATATCTCAATGCTCGTAGCCAATAACAAAGCCAACTTTACTAAAAAAGCTACGGGTAGAATTACGTTTACGTGTAACGACGGACATTTGATTTCGGAAGCCATCCAAAAAACCATTGCAACTGGCGAAGGGCAAACGCTTTGGATGCAATCAATAGGAAAGGACGAAAAAGGCGATCAGGTTTCCGAATTTCATTTTGAATGGACAATCAAAATCAAGAACTAAACAAAAGTTAAACCCATAACAATTAACGTATTCTTTGCACTGATTTTGTGTAATTTTAAATAAAAAATGAAGATTTTAATTACAGGTGCAACAGGATTAATAGGCGAAGCATTAACATCATTGCTTATAGAAAAAGGTCACTCCGTAAATTATTTGACTACTGATACAAATAAAATTGTCTCTAAACCCAATTCGTACGGTTATTTTTGGAATCCATCCGAAGGAAAAATCGATGAAAATTGTCTTATAAATGTTGATGCCATCATTCACTTAGCAGGTGCTTCCATAGCGAAACGTTGGACCACATCCTATAAAAACGAAATTGTCGAAAGTCGTATTCTCTCGGCAGAGTTGCTTTACAAAACCTTAAAAAAATATCCACACCAAGTAAAACAAATTATTTCGGCTTCCGCCATTGGTATTTATCCCGAAAGTGAAAGCCTTTCGTACGACGAAAGCACAACCGAAAAAGACACTGGTTTTCTAGGCAATGTAGTTTCAAAATGGGAGGAAAGCGTCGATAAATTCCAACAGTTACAGCTTAAAGTGTGTAAAATCAGAACCGGAGTAGTTTTAGCTAAAAATGGTGGCGCTCTTCCCGAAATGGCAAAACCAATCAAAATGTATTTGGGAGCCAATATGGGAAATGGGAAACAAATTCAATCGTGGATTCACATAAACGATTTAGTTCAACTGTATTATTTTGCACTTCAAAACGAACTAGAAGGTGTTTTTAATGCAGTTGCTCCAAACCCAGTTTCCAATGCCGAACTTACCAAAGCAATCGCCAAAAAACTGCACAAGCCGTTATTTCTTCCTAGTATTCCCGAATTTGTGATGCATTTTATTTTAGGTGAAATGGCGTCTTTAGTCTTCTCTAGTAAAAATGTCAGCGCGAAAAAAGTGATAAAAACAGGTTTCCAATTTCAATTCCCAACTCTCGAAACTGCTCTTGCAGACATATACAAATAAAAAAGTCCCAACTAAATGGGACTTTTTGTTTTATAAATCGAATTGAATTAATAATTTAAACTAACCTTTTAATCTCTTATACCAACAAACTTAGTCAAAACTAAATCGGTTTTGTCTTAAAATTATATTAAAGTTTCCGAATCTTTTCTCTTTTAATTTGAAGCGAGTGGCTTGGGCTTCTTTGGTTTCCATTTTCCCGCTGTCGTCACGCACGGCGTTTCCTTCCATCGGGGCTAGCTACAATCTAAAGGTTGCTAAAATTCCTATTTCTATTTGACAAATACATTTTAATAATGACAATTTGACATTTTTAAAGAATTGGCAGTACTTTTGCAAACCAGTTGTAAGCATTTAAAAAAAAATGAAAATCAAAGATATATTTAAAAATAAAAGCACAATGAATACGGAAAATACGGAAAAAGAACCTATTGAAAATGAAATCGATAATGTAATGAATGAAGTGGAATCGGCAGCAGAATTAACTGTTGAAGAGCAACTACAGGAAGATTTATCCAAAGAAAAAGACAAATTCTTACGCCTTTTTGCCGAATTTGAAAATTTTAAAAAGCGTACCGCAAAAGAACGTATCGATTTATTCAAAACTGCCAATCAAGATGTTTTGCAATCGATGTTGCCAGTTCTTGACGATTTTGACAGAGCTATGATCGAAATTGCAAAGTCAGACGACGAATTGTTGTTAAAAGGTGTGGAGTTAATCCACGAAAAACTAAAAAGCACACTAGTTTCCAAAGGATTGGAGTTGGTCGAAGTGAGAGCAGGCGATGCTTTCAATGCCGATTATGCCGAAGCAATTACGGTTATTCCAGCACCATCGCCCAATTTAAAAGGGAAAATCGTTGACGTAATTGAAAAAGGATATAAATTGGGTGACAAAATTATCCGTTTCCCAAAAGTGGTGTTAGGACAATAATTATTTTTATGGTGGCATTTATTTGTTGCTATGATTTATCAGATATACAATGAAAAAAGATTTTTACGAATTACTAGGTATCACCAAAAGTGCTACACCAGAAGAAATTAAAAAAGCCTATCGAAAAAAGGCCATCGAATTTCATCCCGATAAAAACCCTGGAGACAAAGCAGCAGAAGAAAATTTCAAAGCGTGTGCCGAAGCCTATGAAGTATTAAGCGATCCGAATAAGAAAGCAAAATACGATCAATATGGTCATCAAGCTTTTGATGGAGCTGGCGGATTTGGCGGTGGCGGTCACATGAACATGGACGATATTTTTAGTCAGTTTGGTGATATTTTCGGAAGTGCTTTTGGCGGTGGCGGATTTAGTGGTTTTGGTGGAAATTCAGGTGGTCAACGCCGAATGAAAGGCAGTAACCTTCGTATAAAAGTCAAACTTACACTCGAGGAAATAGCCAATGGTGTAGAGAAAAAAGTAAAAGTAAAACGCAAAGTGCAAGCACAAGGCGTAAAATATAAAACCTGCCCAACGTGTAATGGACAAGGGCAAGTGTTGCGAGTAACGAATACCATTTTAGGTAGAATGCAAACAGCAACAACGTGTAACGTTTGTGGCGGATCTGGACAAACTATCGAGAGCAAACCTGCCAATGCTGATGCACACGGAATGCTAATGGAAGACGAAACTGTTTCTATCAAAATTCCAGCAGGAGTAGTTGACGGAATGCAACTGAAAGTGTCAAGCAAAGGAAACGACGCACCAGGAAACGGAATTCCGGGTGATTTAATCGTTGCCATTGAAGAGCAAGAACACGAATTTTTAAAACGTGAAGGTGAAAACCTACATTATGATTTGTACATCAGTTATCCCGAAGCAGCTCTTGGTGTTTCCAAAGATATTGAAGCCATCAACGGAAAAGTGCGAATCAAATTGGAAGAAGGCATTCAATCAGGAAAAATTTTACGATTAAAAGGTAAGGGAATTCCGAGTTTAAATAGCTACGGAAGTGGTGATTTACTAGTACACGTAAACGTTTGGACACCAAAGACTTTGAACAAAGAACAACGCCAGTTTTTCGAGAAAGCAATCAACGACGAAAACTTTATTCCGCATCCTGAAAAGAGCGATAAATCTTTTTTTGAAAAAGTTAAGGATATGTTTTCGTAGTTATAAATTTATTTCTATATTTGACTATTACTTGGAAACAAGTAATTTCTTTTTCATAGCAATTTTTCCCATCCTTGTGTCAAAATAAGGGTGGGTTTTTTTT
>JAZKGN010000130.1:0-4596 GCA_040385945.1 Bacteroidota bacterium | reverse complement strand
AGAAACATCGGCTCGATTGATATCGCTAATTTAAAAAACTTAAAAGGATAATCCCGAATGGAGAAGAATTTAGTTTTACTATTATTATTAAGCCCTTTCATTGGGTTTTTATGCAATGTTTTCTTCGGAAAAAAAGCAGGAAAAGGGGTTTCTGGAGCACTCGGAACTATCGCTATTGTGATTCCGTTTGTACTGAGTATTTACTTTTTTATGCAAGTCAATCAATCGGGAACACCTATACAAGTGTCGTTGTTTGATTGGATTCAAGTGAGTAATTTCAAATTGGATTTCGGAATCTTATTAGATCAATTGTCTTTGTTGTGGTTGCTTTTCGTAACCGGAATTGGGTCGTTGATTCACTTGTATTCTATCAGCTACATGCACGATGATGAGAACATGCACAAGTTCTTTTCGTATTTGAATTTGTTCGTATTCTTCATGATTACTTTGGTTGTTGGAAGCAATTTATTGGTCATGTTTATCGGATGGGAAGGCGTTGGACTTTGCTCTTACCTACTTATCGGATTCTGGCATAAAAACCAAGATTATAACGATGCGGCGAAGAAAGCGTTTATCATGAATCGAATTGGTGATTTAGGTTTCTTAATCGGAATGTTCATCTTGGCGTATTGCTACAATTCATTGGATTATACCTTGATGAAATCGGGTATCATCGCAACAAAAGATGTCGCTTCTGACAGTTTACTTTCGATAGCAGCTTTGTGTTTGTTTATTGGTGCCTGCGGAAAATCGGCACAATTACCTTTATACACTTGGTTACCTGATGCGATGGCTGGACCTACTCCGGTTTCGGCATTAATCCACGCAGCAACCATGGTAACTGCTGGTATTTTTATGGTTACCCGAATGAATTTTGTTTTCGAATTGACACCTTTAGTACAAGAAATAATTGCAATAGTTGGAGCTTCAACCGCTTTAGTTGCAGCATCTATTGGATTATTACAAAACGATATTAAAAAAGTCCTCGCCTATTCTACTGTCTCACAATTGGGATTGATGTTTTTAGCATTGGGAATGGGAGCGTATACCGTTGCTGTTTTCCATGTAATCACACATGCATTCTTTAAAGCGTGTTTGTTCTTGGGTTCCGGATCGGTAATTCACGCCTTACACGGCGAACAAGACATGCGTAAAATGGGAGGCTTGCGCAAAGCGATGCCAATTACTTTTGCCACGATGTTGATTTCTACTTTGGCAATTGCTGGTATTTTTCCATTCGCTGGATTTTGGTCGAAAGACGAAATCTTAATGGTCGCTTTTGAACACAACAAAGTGTTATGGATTGTAGGTTCTATTGCCTCTATCATGACTGCGTTTTATATGTTCCGATTGATGTATTTGACATTCTTCAAAGACTTTAGAGGAACCGAAGAACAAAAACACCATTTGCATGAAAGTCCAAGTTTGATAACCTTACCATTAGTAATCTTAGCAGCATTAGCTACGGTTGGTGGATTGATCAACTTCCCAGGAAGTCATTGGTTGGATCACTTTTTAGAACCAATATTGCGAACTAAACATGAAATTCATCCACTAGGAAGTCAAGAATACATGTTAATGGGAATTGCATTAGCGGTTGCTATTGTCGGAATTGTTTGGGCGTATTCAAAATACATCAAGCAAGGTTTTGTTCCGAAGGAAGATGCCGAAATTACTGGATTCTCTAAAACCATTTACAACAAATATTATGTTGACGAATGCTATACTTTCTTATTTGTAAAACCTTATAATTCATTGGCTAATTTCTTCAGAACGACGTTAGAACCTGCTTTAGGAAAAGTAGTTTTCAGTTTTGGTTCAGCTGCCAATGGCATCGGAAATCAAGGTAAAAAATTACACAACGGAAGTATCGGAGTATACCTGTTTGCGTTTGTTTTAGGTGTGTGTGCCATAATTATTTATTTATTTTTAGCTCAAAAAATTGTCTAATGGATGTAACTACGCTATTACTATTACTTTTAATTGGTTCGATTGTAACGTTGCTGTCGGGAGACAAACTGGCTTCTAAAATTGCATTGCTTTTTAGTGTTGCCGCTTTCGGATTTACATTATACTTATTGAATTTATACACCAACGGAACCGACGTCAGTTTTATGGGACATTGGATGGAAAACCCTAAAGTAGCCTTGGCATTTAAAGCCGACGGATTGGCTTTAGCCATGGTTTTGTTGACGACTGCTTTAACACCTTTAATATTATTCTCTTCGTTCGGAAATCAATTCAAAAGTGCCAAAAACTTTTATGCATTAGTGCTGTTTATGGCATTTGCGATGACAGGAACTTTCTTGGCTGCAGACGGATTATTATACTATGTATTCTGGGAATTATCGTTAATTCCGATTTACTTCATAGCTTTAATTTGGGGTAATGGCGATGCTGAAAGCCGCAAAAAAGCCGTAGTGAAATTCTTCATCTACACCTTGGCTGGTTCGTTATTTATGTTGGTTGCTTTTGCGTATTTGTACCAACAAGCAGGGAGTTTTTTATTGCAAGATTTATATGATTTACGTTTGTCGTGCAGCCAGCAATTCTGGGTTTTCTTTGCCTTTTTCTTGGCGTATGCAATCAAAATTCCTATCATTCCGTTTCATACTTGGCAGGCAAAAGTGTATCAAAAAGCACCAACTGTTGGAACCATGTTGCTTTCCGGAATCATGCTTAAAATGGGATTGTACAGCGTTATTCGTTGGCAATTACCAATAGCTCCTTTAGCTGCAAAAACTTATATGCCCATTTTACTCGGATTGAGTATTGCGGGTGTGATTTACGGTTCGATTGTCGCTTTGCGTCAAAAAGATTTGAAAAAATTATTGGCGTATTCTTCGTTAGCTCACGTTGGCTTAATTGCCGCTGGATGCTATACATTAACGCTTGACGGATTGAACGGTGCCGTATATCAAATGATCGCACACGGATTTGTAATCGTTGGTTTGTTCTTCATCGCCGAAATCATTTTCAGACGTTATGAAACTCGAAAAATAAGCGAAATGGGAGGCATTCGTACCCAATCACCAAAGTTCACTTCGATGTTTATGATATTGGTGTTGGCTTCTGTAGCCTTGCCTGGAACTTTCAACTTTGTCGGTGAATTTACCGTGTTGTACAGCTTATCACAAGTATCTATTTGGTATGCCATTTTTGGAGGAACCACCATTATTTTGGGCGCGTATTACATGCTGAAAATGTTCCAGAATGTGATGTTGGGCGAAACCAATACCAAACTATTCGCCGATGTTACTTTAAACGAAACGATTGTTTTAGTTGTGATACTTGCCTTTTTATTGTTCTTTGGATTGTATCCAAAACCAATTACCGATTTGGTAACGCCAAGTATCAAAGAGATTTTAATTTACATTAATAGATAATCATTATTTAGGATTAAGGAATTAGAGATTTGGGATTTATAGCATGACAAAAGACGAATTAAAGAACAGGACGAAATCTTATGCTATTAGAGTTTTTAAATTTCTAATGGCAATTGAAAAAAATAAAGCAGTTGATGTGATTTCTTATCAACTATTTAAATCTTCTTCTTCCGTTGCAGCAAATTATAGAGCAGTTTGTAGAGGAAAATCTAATTCTGATTTTTTAAATAAATTAAAAATTGTTGATGAAGAAGCTGATGAAAGTTTATTTTGGTTAGAGTTTATAAAAGAATTAGAAATTGATTGTGACAAAGAAGAACTTGAAAAATTAATTAAAGAATCGGATGAATTAGTTTCCATTTTTTCATCCGCAATTAGAACGATAAAAGAAAAAAATAATTTAAAATAAGATTTTGTTTTTCACGGATTGCCAAAATCCTAAATCTCAAAATCCCAAATCCTAAATAAAAAATGCAAACTTTAATAGCCATATCAGCACTCGGTGTTTTTTGCCTTCTAGCTGAAATCTTTAATCTGAGAAAAGCACTTGTTCCGGTAACAATTGCTGGGCTTTTGGCCATTCTTGGAATAACATTAAACGTGTGGTCTTTTGGAAGCTCATTCGACGAAACGTACGTGAATATGATTGCAGTCGATTCGTTTTCGAATGCATTCTCTTCTTTATTTATCGTGTTGACCATCTTTTTAATTGCATTAGGACATGACGTTTACAAAGACCATCAATCGAAGATTTCCGATTTTATTGCAATCAAAATTTTCCTTTTGGCTGGTGCTGTAGCGATGGTTTCGTTTACGAACTTATCGATGTTTTTCCTCGGAATTGAAGTCTTGTCTATTTCACTTTATATCTTAGCAGCAAGCAGACGATTGGACATCAAGAGCAATGAAGCCGGAATGAAATATTTTTTAATGGGTTCGTTTGCATCTGGAATTATTTTATTCGGAATTTGTTTGATATACGGTGCTACTGGGTATTTTAATGTAAGTGAAATTTACGATTTATCACAAGGTGCTGGATTGCCAATTTGGTTTCCAATCGGAATTACCTTAATGATCATCGGAATGTTATTCAAAATTGCAGCTGTACCTTTCCATTTTTGGGCACCAGACGTTTATGAAGGTTCGCCTGCATTGACTACTGCAACGATGAGTACGCTAGCGAAAGTGGTAGCTATGGCAACGTTGTATA
>JAZKGN010000129.1:0-9484 GCA_040385945.1 Bacteroidota bacterium | reverse complement strand
TCGTCGGGCTCATAACCCGAAGGTCACAGGTTCGAGTCCTGTTCCCGCTACTAACTCAAAGCCATCCATTTTTTGGGTGGCTTTTTTTAATTTAATTCTGTTTCCTATTTTAAGCATGGAGCAAACACACAAAGCAGGTTTTGTAAATATTATCGGAAACCCAAACGTTGGAAAATCAACTTTAATGAACGCGTTTGTTGGCGAACGTTTGTCTATTATTACATCCAAAGCGCAAACTACACGTCACCGAATTCTCGGAATCGTAAACGGTGATGACTTTCAAGTCATCTTATCCGACACACCCGGAATCATAAAACCAGCCTACGAATTACAAAGTTCGATGATGGATTTTGTGAAATCGGCTTTTGAAGATGCTGATGTGTTGCTTTACATGGTAGAAATTGGAGAAAAGGAACTCAAAGACGAAGCGTTTTTCAATAAAATCATTCATGCTAAGATTCCGGTTTTATTACTTTTGAATAAAATCGATACGTCCAACCAAGAGCAACTAGAAGAGCAAGTAGCGTTTTGGTCTGAAAAAGTACCAAATGCCGAAATATTTCCTATCTCAGCGTTGCAGAATTTCAACGTAAAAGAAGTCTTCGCTCGAATCATCGAACTGCTTCCAGTTTCTCCACCGTTTTATCCAAAAGATACACTAACCGACAAACCCGAACGTTTCTTCGTCAACGAAACCATTCGTGAAAAAATCCTCATCAATTACGATAAGGAAATTCCGTATGCTGTCGAAATCGAAACCGAAGAGTTTTTAGAAGATGAGAAAATCATCCGAATTCGTTCGATAATCATGGTCGAACGCGATACGCAAAAAGGCATCATCATCGGTCACAAAGGAAGTGCACTCAAAAGAGTCGGAATGCAAGCACGTGAAGATTTAGAAAAATTCTTCGGAAAGCAAATCCATATTGAGCTTTTCGTAAAAGTCAATAAAGACTGGAGAAGCAATCAATTTCAATTGCGACGTTTCGGATACAATCAAAAATAAGTTTTTTTATTTGAAGCTATTTCCTGCTGTTCGCTCTATCTTTTTTTCCGTTACACTCCAAAAAAGGATGCCGCTGCCATCAGGGCTAGAAAGCAGCTTCAAATACCACTCAAAATATAATTCTCAAAAGGTCAAACTAAAAAACGTACCTTTGCAAAATATTTGAAAATAAGATTATGAACAATATTGTAGCCATTGTAGGAAGACCCAATGTAGGAAAATCAACGCTGTTTAACAGATTGATTAAACGACGTGAAGCTATTGTAGATTCGGTTTCGGGAGTAACTCGTGACCGTAATTACGGAAAAAGCGAATGGAATGGAAAAGAGTTTTCTGTAATTGATACCGGAGGTTACATCAAAGGATCGGACGACGTTTTTGAAGGAGAAATCCGCAAACAAGTCGAACTTGCCATTGATGAAGCCGATGTGATTATTTTTGTTGTTGATGTCGAAGAAGGCATCACACCAATGGATGATACTGTTGCGCGTTTGTTGCGTAAAGTGACCAAACCAGTTTTATTGGCAGTAAATAAAGTCGATAATGCGATGCGTGAAAAAGACGCACTCGAATTTTATAATCTAGGATTAGGAGAATACTACACGTTTGCCAGTATTTCTGGAAGTGGAACAGGAGAATTACTCGATGCTTTAATCGACGCTTTCCCCGAAAAACCACAACCGGTTCAAGAAGAAGTAGAGTTACCTCGTTTTGCTGTAGTAGGTCGCCCGAACGCAGGAAAATCAAGTTTCATCAACGCCTTAATTGGCGAAGAGCGTTTTATGGTAACCGATATTGCAGGTACAACACGTGATGCAATTGACACCAAATTTGATCGTTTCGGATTTGAATTCAACTTAATGGATACAGCCGGAATTCGTCGTAAAGCCAAAGTAAAAGAAGATTTAGAATTTTACTCGGTGATGCGTTCGGTACGTGCGATTGAACACGCCGATGTTTGTATTTTAATTATTGATGCAACACGCGGATTTGAAGGGCAAGATCAAAGTATTTTTTGGTTGGCTGAAAAAAACCGTAAAGGTGTTGTGATATTAGTCAACAAGTGGGATTTGGTCGAAAAAGACACCATGTCAACACGTGATTACGAAGTGAAAATTCGCGAACAATTGGAACCGTTTACCGATGTGCCTATTTTGTTTGTTTCTGCCTTAACGAAACAACGTTTGTTAAAAGCATTGGAAGCGTCAGTTCAGGTTTTTGAAAGTAGAAAACAACGTATTCCTACATCCAAATTCAACGACTTTATGTTGAAATTAATCGAAAACCATCCGCCACCAGCGTTAAAAGGTAAATACGTAAAAATCAAATATTGCATGCAGTTGCCAACACCAACACCTCAGTTTGTGTTTTTTGCCAATTTGCCACAGTATGTAAAAGAATCGTACAAGCGTTTTCTCGAAAACAAAATCCGTGAAAACTGGGATTTTTCGGGAGTGCCAATTGATATTTATATTAGAGAGAAATAAAATGCTTACCAAAGAAATACAACTTGCAGTCGATAAAGGCGAAATGCTTCCGCTTATGGAGGAATTCTATACCATTCAAGGTGAAGGATTCCACACCGGAACGGCAGCTTATTTTATCCGAATTGGTGGTTGCGATGTAGGTTGCCATTGGTGCGATGTGAAAGAAAGTTGGAATGCCGAATTGCATCCGCCAACAAATACAGATATTATCGTAGCCAATGCAAAAAAATACGCCGATACAGTTGTAGTGACAGGTGGTGAACCATTGACGTGGGACATGAAACCGTTGACACAAAAGCTAAAAGCAGAAAACCTAAAAGTACATATTGAAACGTCGGGAGCGTATCCGGTAACGGGAAGCTGGGATTGGTTTTGCCTTTCTCCTAAAAAAAATAAATTACCTGTTGCTGGCGCTTATGCCATCGCCAACGAACTCAAAGTTATCATTTACAACAAACACGATTTTATTTTTGCTGAAGAACAAGCCGCAAAAGTAAACGCCAATGCTATATTATTCTTGCAACCCGAATGGAGTAAAAAAGAAGAAATGACACCACTTATCGTCGATTATGTAATGAACAACCCTAAATGGCGCGTGTCGTTGCAAACCCATAAGTATTTGAATATTCCTTAAAACGTATTTTCATGAAATCATTCGTCTACCTCTTTTTGTTTTTAGTTGTTCCATTTTCTGGATTTGCTCAAATTGGAGGTGAAGACGAAGTGTATCTTACTGGCGATAGAATAGATGCCACGTTTCAAGGTGGTGGAATGGATAATTTTAGTGAATTTATAAATAAAGAATTCGATTATTCTAAAGTTAGCAAAGCCGGAAAAATGGTTGGTGCTTTTACAATTGATGAAAATGGGAATGTCAAAAACATCAAGATCATTCATTTTTTTGATATCGAATCGGCTACTGAATTTATAAGAGTTTTAAAGAAATGTCCAAAATGGGAACCAGCAAAACGCGGTGGAAAACCAATTAGTATTGATATTAAATATCCTATGGTTTTCAGAATGAAGAAAAAGGAAAACTAGTAAAAACAATTGTTTTTTTTATTTTTACATAAAAAATGCAAAATGAAACCACAATTCTTACTCAATAACAACATTACTTTTTTAAATCACGGTTCGTTTGGCGCTTGTCCGAAACTCATTTTTGAAGCCTACCAAAAGTTCCAATTGGAACTCGAAACCGAACCTGTCGATTTTATCATCAAAAAAGCACCACAGTATTTAAAAGCAGCTAAGAACCGTTTGGCAAAATTTATTGGTTGCGAGGCTTCTGATTTCTTCTTTACACCCAATCCGACTTTTGCTATCAATACCATTATGCGAAGCATTAATTTGCAACCTGGAGATGAGATTCTAGCAACCAATCACGAGTATGGTGCGATGGACAGAACCTGGCATTTCTACTGCAAAAAAACGGGAGCCAAATACATCCGACAAGAAATTTCATTGCCTGTTGTTTCCAAAGAGCAAATGATTACTGAGTTTTGGAAAGGCTATACTGCAAATACCAAAGTGGTTTTTTTAAACCAAATGTCGAGTGCTACGGCTTTGATTTTTCCCGTTAAGGAAATCTGCGACAAGGCACAGCAATTGGGATTGATTACCATTATTGACGGAGCGCACGTTCCGGGTCATATCGATTTAAATATTTCCGAACTCAATCCCGATTATTACACTGGAACCTTACACAAATGGATGTTGGCTCCAAAAGGAAGTTCGTTTTTATATGTGAAAAAAGAATTGCAAGATGACATCGATCCGTTAGTAGTAAGTTGGGGTTACGAAAGTGTAGCACCTGGCGAAAGTCGGTTTTTAGATTACCATGAAACACAAGGAACGAGAGATATTTCGGCTTATTTATGTACGCCAACTGTCATTGATTTTCTCGAGCAAAACAATTGGGCAGCAAAGTCTTCAGCCTGCAAGCAAATAGTTCTCGATAATTACCAACGTTTTTGCGACTTAGTCAATTCGCAACCGATTTGTCCGATTACTACAGAATTCCTCGGACAAATGGCGAGCATTCCTATCCGAACCAAAAAGCCAATGGAGTTGAAGGAATTGTTGTACGACAAATACAAGATTCAAATTCCAATAATGCCTTTAAATGACAGTATTTTTATACGCTATTCGATAAACGCCTATAATTCGCAAGCCGATTTGGATGTGTTGTACCAAGCTATAGAAGATATTATTAAAACCACCGATTTGATTCAGGTTTAGCTCCAATATTTTCTTTTCTTCAATTCGGTAATGTGCGCCAAATGATGATTGCAATGCCAAGCATAAAGGCAAATCATTTCTTTGAGTTGAAATTCTTTATTGTGTTCGGGATGAACGTAGGCTTTTTCCAAATCGGATTCAGAGAGACTTTTCATAACAAATGCCAAACGAAAATGCAATCCTTCGAGCAATTGTAATGAAGGAGTAATTGGCATTGAGGTATTGTCTATTCCTTCAGACCAAAGATTTTCAAAGTAAAATTTTATGGTCGGATTGTTTTCAGTCAATGTCCATTTCAATCGAACAAAACAATTCATATGACTATCGGCACAATGATGTACTACTTGACGAATCGTCCAGCCATCATGACGGTAAGGAGTATTCAATTGGTTTTCGTTTAAGTGACTCACCTCCAATTGCAATCGATTCGGAAACGCTTCGATGGTTTGTATAGCGTCAGCCAATAGTTCAGCAGTATATGTTTTTGGAGCTTCAAATCTTCCAATCGGATAACGCAATTCTTCAAGTGATAAAGCATCCATAATTTAAAGTGTAAGTTTTGCCAAATAATCAAAATGCTCGCCTTCTAAAACCAATTTGCATTGCAAACCATTCGCATGAGCAGCGTTTTGCAACGTATTGTAATCGAGATACAACCACGGAAAAGAATCTTCAGTTTCATTTTTATACGAAACCGTAAACGTTAATTCGCCATAATAACTATCAGATGGAACCCATTTGCTACCATCTTCTTCTTCGTCAAACATGTAAATAATGTCGGAACTATCAATGAGAATTTGTCCGTTCGGATTTAATAATGATTTTAGTTTTTGAAGGTATTTTGATGTTTCGGATAAAGTGCCAAAGATGCCTGTTCCGTTCATTAATAATAAAATGGTATCAAACTTTTCGTTTTCAATAGCCAAAACATTTTGAACGTTTGCCTTTTTCAATCCACGCAAGTGACAGGCGGTTATGGCATTTTCAGAAATATCAATTGAAGTAACATCAAATCCTTTTTCTTCCAAATACAAACTGTGACTTCCAGCGCCACAACCTACATCGAGAATTTTTCCCTTTGACAATTGCAAGGCGATTTGTTCGAGTTTTGGCATTTCGTCATACGTCCGAAAAAGATACGCAACCGACATTTCATCGGCTTCCGAAATATTGGTTTCGGTCACCAAGTCTTCAGGAGACGTGTTGGTTTGAAAATCGAGTATGGCTTTTCCGAATAAATCTTTCATTGTTGTTGATGCGTTAATTTGGTAATTCGGTTATTTGTTTCGTTGATTTGAGTAATTTTGCGGTTCACATATCAAATAACCAAATTGACAAATCCTCAACTCAACATACTACAAAAACTAGCCAAAGATAAGCATATCGAAAACAAAAAGTATTTTGATAAGCTGAAAAAGAAAACGCCCAAGAATTTGGATTATGTGATGCAGGATTTACATGAAGCCGAGTTCAAAAAAACCAATTGCCTGAATTGTGCCAATTGTTGTAAAACAACCGGACCACTTTTTACAGCTGCCGATATCGAACGCATTGCCAAACATCTGAAACAAAAACCACAGCAATTCATCGACACCTATTTGCAAATTGATGAAGAGAACGACTATGTTTTGAAAAGCGTTCCTTGTACTTTTTTGGATGCCGAAAATTATTGTATGATTTATGATGTGCGTCCAAAAGCATGTCGTGAATTTCCTCATACAGATAGAAAGAAGTTTCAGCAAATAGCCGATTTGACTTTAAAAAACGTAGCGATTTGCCCAGCTGCTTATAACATTGTGGAGGAAATGAAAAAGAAGTTGCCGTTGTAACTTATAAAATGGTTTTTGATGATCCAATGAGTTGCAACACCTCTACTTTATGCGTGTTGTTTAATCCACTTTCGTCTCGTTTTTTTTGAAATTCTAAAAAGGAAGGAACATGTAATACTTCCTGTTGTATTTTTTCATCGTAATAGTTGGATGAATGAACAAATGTCACTCCGTCTTCCTTTACATACACCGTGTAAATAAATTTAGTGTTATCCAAACTCTTAAAATCGTTTAAAAATTTTTGAATGTTGCGTTGGTTTTCTTCAACAAATTCGGGTACAACTTTATAGGTTACCGTTACATTAATCATAGTTTATGGGTTTAACTATTAGTAAATTAAATATTGTTTTCTCATTTTTTTAAATTCAGACAAACCATTTTCCCACGATTTTCTGATTTCCGTTTCCGAAATGCCCGCTTCAATTTGCTGTTGCAATTTTTTTGTTCCAGCTAATTTGGTGAAAAAATCGGTAAAGAATTTCGATTTATCCGAAGTGGTTTGATACGCCTTGATCAACCATTTCAATTCCAATTGATTCACTTTTGGAATGGTAGTCAAGTCTTCTCCATAACACAACAAGCCTTTATTCATTGGGTCTTTCGAGCCGAAATTTGAAACAGGTGTAAAGCTAAAGTCGCTTTTTGGCAAAAACGGCGAACCGTAAATTTGGAATTGCTTTTCGGTGCCACGACCCGAACTGACATTCGTTCCTTCAAACAAACACAAACTCGCGTACAAATTTATCGCTTGGTCGTTGGGTAAATTCGGAGATGGTTTTACAGGTAAACTATAGGGCATTTCTCTTTTGTAATTCAAACACGGAATCACAGTCAGATTGCATTGAACACTGTTTTTCAACCATTTTTCACCGTTAATCATTTTCGCATATTCGCCGATCGTCATGCCGTGTAACGTCGGAATTTGGTGCATGCCTACAAAACTAGTAAACTCTTTTTCCAATATCGGTCCGTCAACAATGCCACCATTCGGATTGGGTCTGTCGAGTACAATAAGCGAAATATTGTTTTCTGCACACGCTTCCATAATATAATGCAACGAAGAAATATAAGTGTAAAACCTTGCGCCCACATCTTGCAAATCGAAAATTAAAACGTCAATTCCAGCCAATTGCTCTGGCTTTGGTTTTTTGTTATTCCCGTAAAGGGAAATAATCGGCAGTCCAGTTTTGGTGTCTTTTCCATCTTTAATTAATTCGCCAGCATCAGCAGTGCCTCTAAAACCATGTTCGGGTGCGTATATTTTTTGAACGGCTATATTTTTTTCTAATAAGAAATCAACCAAATGGGTTTTGTCAGATAGGATTCCGGTTTGATTGGTAACAATCCCAACTTTTTTATCTTTTAGTAAAGGTAAATAAGTAGCGTAATTGTCAGCGCCAGTTTTGATAGCTTCTGTTTTAGTGGTGTTTTCTTCGTACTTTGTATTTTGTACTTCTAACTTTTTTGTACTGCTTCCGCAAGACAAACATCCCAAAAACAACAAACAACTACTAAGTAAATATTTCATAAAACGATTTTTAATCTGTGTTAATCTGTGTAATCAGTGGCAAAAACTTTCTGTATATTTGTTGCAAATTCAAAATAACTTGGACCTATCCTATTTCATAGCCAAACGACTTATTACTTCTAAAGAGTATAAAAGTAGTATATCTGCTCCAATTATAAAAATTGCGATTACGGCTATTGCTATTGGTATGATTATGATGATTATATCGGTGGCAACCGGAATTGGGTTGCAGCAAAAAATACGCCAAAAAGTATCGGCTTTCAACGGACATATTATAATATCCAATTATACCGATAACCAATCGGATGTGAGTACAGAGCCGATTTCACTTCATCAAAAATTTTATCCAAAATTCAACAATATACAAGGCATTCAACACGTTCAAGGTGTGGCGAGTATGCACGGAATTATTCGTACCGAAACCGAATTCGAAGGTATTTTGTTTAAAGGTGTCGGAAAAGATTACGACTGGAAGAATATCGACGAATATATTATAGAAGGACGAAAACCCAATCTATTACATTCATTAAACGAAGAGGTAATCATCTCGCAATTTTTAGCGCAACGGTTGCATTTAAAACTGAACGATTCATTCAATACGTTCTTTATTAAAGAAGAAGGCAACACCATGCCCAAATCTCGTCGTTTTAAAATTGTTGGTATTTTTAATTCGGGATTTCAAGAATTTGATGCGACGTATATTTTTGGCGACTTGCGTCACATTCAAAAATTAAACAAATGGAAACCCGACCAAGTGGGCTCGTTTGAAGTCTTTATTGACGATTTTACACAGATTAAAGAAAAAGCACAGGAAGTCTACGACGAAACGGCTTCGACACTCAACACCCAATCGATAACCGATAAATACTATTATATATTTGAATGGTTGCATTTGTTCGATTTCAATATTTTAGTCATCCTTATTATTATGATTATCGTTGCAACGATAAATATGGTAGTCGCGCTGTTGGTGCTTATTTTAGAACGCACCCAAATGATAGGTATACTCAAAGCACAAGGCGCTAACAATTGGACCATTCGCAAAATATTTCTCTACAATGCAGCGTATTTAATTGTGCGAGGCATCTTTTGGGGTAATCTTATTGGTATCGGAATGATTACCATTCAACACTATTTCGGAGTTGTAAAACTCAATCCCGAAAGTTACTATGTAAACACGGCGCCAGTGTATTTTAATCTTGGCTATATCGTGGCGCTCAATGTCGGAACCATTTTTATATGTCTGCTGGTTTTACTGATTCCGTCTTACATCATTACCAAAATTTCTCCAGCCAAAACCATTCGGTTTGATTAATTGAAGCGCAAGGCTTGGTCTTAATCAGTGTTCGATATTCCTGCTTTTCGTCACACGCGGTGTTTCCTTCAATCAGGG
>JAZKGN010000128.1:0-2532 GCA_040385945.1 Bacteroidota bacterium | reverse complement strand
CAAAAAGCAAGTTGTACAAAAGCGGATCAATATTGGTGATTCCCAAACAATACGCCACTACCGAACCAGCAGCAGAACCACGACCTGGACCAACAGAAACGCCCATGCCTCTCGCAGCAGCGATGAAATCCTGAACAATTAGAAAGTATCCTGGATAGCCAGAATTTTCTATGGTTTGCAATTCAAAATCGATACGTTCTTGAATTTCTGGAGTAATTTCTGCATAGCGTCTTTTAGCCCCTTCGAAAGTTAAATGCTTTAAATAGGAATTTTCACCTCTTTTTCCACCATCTTCGTCATCTTCTGTTACTAGGAAATCGGTTGGAATAGCAAACTTAGGAAGCAACACTTCTCGTGCTAAATTGTAGGTTTCAATCTTATCTGAAATTTCGATTGTATTCGAAATGGCTTCGGGTAAATCATGAAAAAGTTTTTTCATTTCTTCTCCCGACTTGAAATAATATTCCTGATTGGGTAAGCCAAAACGATAGCCGCGACCTCTTCCAATTGGTGTTGTTTGCTTTTCGCCATCGCGCACACAAAGCAAAATATCGTGCGCATTGGCATTGTCTTTATCCAAATAAAAGGTATTGTTGGAAGCAACAACTTTGACGTTATGCTTTTTAGCCAACGCCACCAAAACGTCATTTACCCTATTTTCATCTTCTTGATTGTGGCGCATGACTTCGATATAAAAATCGTCAGCGAATGTGTTTTTCCACCAAAGCAAGGCTTCTTCGGCTTGGTTTTCTCCGATATTTAAGACTTTACTCGGAATTTCACCATAGAGATTTCCAGACAATACAATAAGGTCTTCTTTGTAGTGCTCGATGATTTTTTTGTCAATTCTGGGCACATAATAAAAGCCTTCTGTGTGAGCGATAGAAGACATTTTTGCCAGATTGTGGTAGCCTTTTTTTGTTTTGGCTAAGAAAACGATTTGATACCCATTGTCTTTTACCGATTTGTTTTTATGGTCTTCGCAGACAAAAAACTCACAGCCGACAATTGGCTTTACTATGGTTTCGGAAGGTTGTTCTCCTTTTTCTTCGGCTTCTTTGTTTTTGGTTTCGGCTGTTTTGTTGTGGTATAAAATATCGCGAACAAAATGAAAAGCACCCATTAAATTGGCGTGATCTGTTATAGCAACGGCTTTCATTTTTTGAGTAACAGCAGCTTTTACCAACGATGCGACGCTAATGGTAGATTGTAAAACGGAGAATTGTGTATGGTTGTGCAAATGCACAAAATCGGTGTCAATTAAGATTTGCTTGTTCTCTGATAATTCTTCTTGGGAAATTACTGGAGCTTGCTTATCACCTAACTGCTGACGGATTTTATCCGATTCTTGTTTTAAGTTGATGTGCTTTAATCCGATGGGTTGAATTTCACGTGGATTTTTGGCTTGAAATTCCTGAAAATAATCATCTGTAACCTGAAGTTCACCTATCGTAAATATTTCTTTTCGAATGAGTTCTAAAAAGCAACGCGTTGTTGCTTCGACATCGGCAGTAGCATTGTGCGCTTCAGAGAAAGGAACGCCAAAAAGATAATTATGTAATTCGGTTAGTGTTGGTAATTTGAATTTTCCGCCGCGTCCACCTGGTAATTTTAATAAAGAGGCAGTAACTTCGGTACATGTATCGAGAATTGGCATCGAACTCATAGAAGAAGCCACGCCCATTCGATAGAATTCGCAACCCATGATGTTGACGTCAAAACCTAAATTTTGTCCGACTATAAATTTCGCTTTGGATAAGGCTAGGTTGAATTTTTCTAAAACTTCGGATAGTGAAATTCCTTGTGCTAATGCTAATTCGGTAGAAATACCGTGAATTCTTTCGGCATCATACGGAATATTAAAACCTTCGGGTTGGATTAAATAATCCTGATGCTCGATGAGTCGCCCCATCTCATCGTGTAACTGCCATGCAATTTGAATACAGCGAGGCCAATTGTCGGTATCGGAAATGGGTGCCGCCCAACTTCGTGGTAAACCAGTAGTTTCTGTATCAAATATTAAGTACATTAAAATTTTAGATTTTAGATTTTAGATTTTAGATTTAGGAATAGTTGTCCTAAATGACTAAAAATAGAATCTTTTTTAGACCTTCTCAAAAGTACATTTTATGAAACAAAATGTCAATTTTAGTTATTAACAAAAGTAAAAACCAATTGTCGTAAAATAAAAAAAGCCACTCGTAAAACGAATGGCTTTCTAATTTTAAGAAAGGGGATAACTAGTATCTTCCTCTGTTTCCACCACCGCTGTTTCCACCGCTGTTTCTATCGTTATAGCTTCCACCACCACGAGAATTTCCACCACCATAACCACCACCGCTTGAACGGTCGTTGTTATAAGTTCTTCTTTCTCCTTCTGGTTTCGGCTCAGACTTGTTCACTACAATCGTACGACCATCTACTGTTGCACCGTTTAATTCGTCGATAGCTTTTTGAGCTTCTTCGTCATTAGACATTTCAACAAAACCAAATCCTTTACTTCTTCCAGTAAATTTATCAGTAATAATTTTA
>JAZKGN010000127.1:0-4016 GCA_040385945.1 Bacteroidota bacterium | reverse complement strand
AATCCAGTGCTAAGAAGCGATTCAAAGTAACTGGCTCTGGAAAAATCAAGAGAAAGCACGCTTTTAAAAGTCACATTTTGACTAAAAAATCTAAAAAGCGTAAGTTAGCTTTAACTCACTCTGCTTTGGTTCACCCAACAGATGAGAAAAGCATCAAACAACAATTAAGAATCATCTAATTAATTGACAATTGATAATTAACAATTGATAATTAAAAAAGAATTCTTTAGGTTAAAAAATTATTACATAACCTTGGAGTACGGCTCTAAGTTCCCTTGATTAAATTCGGGACGCCTGCTACAAAAACACATTAAAATTATGCCAAGATCAGTAAATTCAGTTGCTAAAAGAGCAAGAAGAAAAAAGATAATGAAGCAAGCCAAAGGTTTCTTTGGTCGTCGTAAAAATGTTTGGACTGTTGCTAAAAACGCAGTAGAAAAAGCGATGGTTTATGCTTATCGCGATAGAAAGCAAAACAAGAGAAACTTCCGTGCATTATGGATTCAACGTATCAACGCTGGAGCTAGATTGGAAGGAATGAGTTACTCTCAATTCATGGGATTAGTTAAGAAAAACGGAATCGAATTGAACCGTAAAGTATTAGCCGATTTAGCAATGAATCACCCAGAAGCTTTCAAAGCTGTTATTAAAAAAGTAAAATAAGAACATTTTTATAACCAGTTTAACTTACTTATAAAGAAGCCCGCTTTTCGAAGCGGGTTTTTTATTTTTTTATACCTACGAACTAAAGTTCGTTTACCTCACTGCCACTGGCAGTGCTCCTCTTAATATCAAATCAGTCGAAAGATTGGGATTTTTTTTTGCTGTCTATCTTGGTTGTGCAAGCGCCAGGATTTTGGTTGCATGCGTTACCTTCCTCATCCGAAAACAACGAACTGGCGAACCAAATCTAACGTAACTAAAACGCACCTTATAAAAACTTTGTAAAAAAAAATCATAATTATATAAACCCAAATGGCGAAGACTTCGTAATTTTAAAGATTAATAACCATCAAAACTACATAATTATGAAAAAAGCAATCCGCACCTTACTTTGCCTTAGCGCAGTTTTTGCTGTGTCGATTTTCTCTAGTTGCAGTAGCAGCAGCGACGACACTCCTACTCCCACAGTTCCTCTTGCCTATGCAGTGGATGCAACAAACAATCTTAAGATATTTAGTTTAGCAACTTTCGGAACCCCAACTTCTAAACCCATTCTACTCCTTCAGCCAGGAGAAACAATTTTGGGTATGGACATTCGTCCTTCAAACGGACAATTATATGCATTGGGCACTACGGGCAGAATTTATACTATTGATACAACTACCGGAAATGCCACTATGGTAGGAGCCGGACCACTTGCTATTTCGGGTACCGATTTTGGTTTTGATTTTAACCCTGTCGTAGATCGTATCCGAATTGTAAGTAACTCAGGCATGAACATCCGTGTCAATCCAATTGATGGGCTCTTAGTTGGAACGGGAGATACAGCCCTCAATCCGGGAACGCCTAATGTTACTGCTGTGGCTTATCTTAACAGTTTTGTAGGCGCAACCTTGACAACGTTGTACGATATTGATTCTACAACCGACATGCTTTATATGCAAAATCCACCGAACAATGGCACTTTAGTACCTGTTGGACCACTTGGCATAAATGCCACAGCAAGTAATGGTTTTGACATTGGTGGCACTACCAATACAGCCTACGCTATATTCACTGTTGGTGGAATAACTGGGCTTTATACCATTAATACCACAACCGGCGCAGCAACTTTAGTAGCCACTTCCCCAATCACTTCTCTAAAAGGTCTTGCCCTCGGATTAGATTTTTAGTCCTAATACTCTAATCAACATACAGAGTCCCAATCGCAAGATTGGGATTTTTTTTTGCTTCGCACAGTTCGGCTGCGCCTCGGGTGGGCGTGCCCCTGCGGGTCGGGTCATCGGCTGCACGCGGTGCTTGCCTCTACCCCTCACGCAGTCTAGCATAAACTTGAGCACTTGTTGATTTTAACATTTTTTTTTAACACTAATTTGTTTATTATTCTACTTTTGAACAAACTAATAACCAAATGAAAAAAACAACCCTAGTCAGTTGTTTACTACTTGCAGTAACAACTATGAATGCACAAACCTTTTCAACCGAAAAAAAGCAAGACAGTCAAGGCTATGCCTATGAAACGGTAATGAACGACAAAACAGGCGTTCGAATTTACACCTTAAAAAACGGGCTAAAAGTCTTTTTAGCACAAAATACCGACGAACCAAGAATCCAAACCTACATTCCAGTAAAAACAGGTTCTAACAATGATCCTTCTGATAATACCGGATTGGCGCATTATTTAGAACACATGGTTTTTAAAGGAACTAGCAAAATCGGAACGCAAGATTGGGCAACCGAAAAAAAACTACTTGCTCAAATTTCTGATTTGTACGAACAACACAAAGCCGAAACCGATCCAGAGAAAAAGATTGCACTCTACAAACAAATCGATCAAGTTTCACAAGAAGCTTCAAAGTATTCAATAGCCAATGAATACGACAAACTTATTTCTTCATTGGGTGCTAGAGGAACCAATGCGCATACCAACTTATACGAAACCGTTTATAAAAATAATATTCCAGCCAATGAATTAGAGAAATGGATGGTCGTTGAAAAAGAGCGTTTTTCTGAATTGGTATTGCGTCTTTTTCACACCGAATTGGAAGCTGTGTACGAAGAATTCAACCGTTCACAAGATAACGACGGACGTTTGGTGAATTTCGAATTAATGGCTGCTTTATTCCCTGATACACCTTATGGAACTCAAACTACCATTGGAAAATCAGAGCATTTGAAAAATCCATCCATGGTGGCAATCCACAATTATTTCGACAAATACTATGTGCCTAATAACATGGCAGTGATTTTGGTAGGTGATTTAGATTTTGATAAAACCATCAAAATGGTAGACAAACACTTTGGTACTTTTCAATACAAAGAATTGCCAATGAAAAAAGTCATGGTCGAAAAACCAATGACTGCTATCGTATCGAGAGAAGTAAAAAGCGCAACCACCGAAAGAGTAAACATGGCGTGGAGAACTTCAGGCACAGGTAGCAAAGAATATTTGCTTGCTGATATGGCATCCGAAATATTAAGCAATCAAGGCGGAGTTGGTTTAATCGACATCAATATCGAACAAAAACAATTGGCATTGAACGCCTCAGGTTTTTCTACTTCCTTTGATCAATATGGTTATCTTGGATTGAGCCTAACCACAAAAGAAGGACAAACGTTAGAACAAGGAAGAGATTTGTTGCTTTCTCAAATTGACAAATTAAAGAAAGGCGAATTTGACGAAGCGATGATACCAGCCATCATCAACAATAGAAAACTCGATTTAATGAAGACTTTCGAATCGGCTGACGGATTGGCAACTTCCATCTACAGAGGATATACTCAAAGCAGAAGTTGGGAACAAACCTTATCAGAAATCAATGAATTCTCAAAAATCACAAAAGCAGATGTTGTTAAGTTTGCCAATGATTTACTCAAAGACAACTATGTAATTGTGTACAAAAGAAAAGGAGTTAACGACAAATTAGTTCGTGTATCCAATCCGAAAATCACACCAATTCAATTGAATCGCGACGCACAATCTACTTTTTATAAAGACTTTGCTAAGTTGACTTCAACCGAATTAGCTCCGGTATTTGTTGATTTCAAAAAAGAAATCCAAACCAAAAAAGTAAAAAATACCACAATCAGTTTTGTAAAAAACACGACCAACGCGATATCCAATCTGTATTATATTTTCAATATGGGTTCTGATCACAACAAAAAAACAGCTTTGGCTATTGGCATGTTGGAATATTGGGGAAGCGATACAATGAGTCCTGAGGATTTCAAAAAAGAGTTTTATAAAATCGGAGTATCATATTCGGCTAATGTTGGAAATGACAGAACGACGATAACGCTTTCTGGTCTAGAAAGTAATCTTCCAAAAGGAATTGCTTTATTAGAAAATTTAC
>JAZKGN010000126.1:0-3133 GCA_040385945.1 Bacteroidota bacterium | reverse complement strand
GCTGTTTACAAAGTCGAAACGGCTCCAATTAATTTGTTGAACGAGCAATTATCAGAACTAACTCCAGACGACCGAAACAAATACAAACAACGAATTCCTTTTGAAACCGAGTTGAAAATGAAAGGCGATTTGCTCAAACCCGATATTACATTTGACATTATTTTACCAGAAGGAAACAATTCGGTTTCCTCTGATATTATCGATGCTACCAAAGCAAAATTGGCGCAATTGCGACAAGATCCAGACGAGTTGAACAAACAAGTTTTTGCGTTGTTATTGTTAAACCGATTTATTGGTGAAAATCCGTTTTCAAGCGAAACAGGTAGCATTGGCGCTTCTGCTTTTGCAAGACAAAGTGCCAGTAAAGTATTGTCACAACAACTGAACAATTTGGCGGGCGATTTGATAAAAGGCTTTGAATTGGATTTTGATGTGAATTCGTATGAAGATTATACAACGGGTCAAAAAGACGATAGAACCGATTTGAATGTGGCGCTTTCTAAAAAACTATTGAACGACCGATTGAAAGTAACTGTGGGTAGTAGTTTCGGATTGGAAGGCGACAAGCAAGAAAACCAACAAATGAACAACATTGCTGGAGATATTGCTGGCGAATACATGCTTTCAAAAGATGGTCGATATAAAATTCGCGCCTACAGAAAAAACAAATACCAAGTGGCCTTACAAGGTCAGGTTATTGAAACGGGTGTCGGATTTATCATCACTATTGATTATAATGAGTTTAAAGAAATATTCCGCAGAAACAAAAAAGAAAAAGAGGAGAAAGAAGAAACAAGAAACAAATCCAATGAATAAGCAATTTATCTATTTCATAATTCTTGCCCTATTTGCCTATTCGTGCAGTAACACGCGTTATTTGCCCGAAGGTGAATTATTGTACGTTAAAGGAAAAATAAAAGTCGAAGACAGTACCATTACTAAAAAACAACGCCGTGAATTAAAATCGGGTTTGACAGAAATTATCCGTCCAAAACCGAACAAAAAATTTCTAGGCATGCGACCAAAATTATACATCTACAATTTGGTTGGCACTGTAAAAAGAGACAAAGGATTCCGTTATTGGTTGAAATATAAAGTGGGAGAAGCTCCGGTTTTATTCAGTCAAGTAGATATCGATTACAATAAAAGTCTTGTCCAAAATTATGCTGAGAATAACGGTTATTTTAACGCCAAAACCTCGGCCGATAGCACACGAATTGGAAGAAAAGCCATTGCCACCTATGTTGTAATTCCGAAGCAACAATACAAAATCAAAACCGTTACGTTTCCGCAAGACAGTACCAAATTGGGAATTGCAGTTGCTAGAACACAACGAAGCACATTATTAAAAGTGGGCGATCCGTATAGTTTGGAAGTCATTAAAAGTGAACGAACACGGATTGATACACGTTTGAAAGAAAGAGGTTTTTACTATTTTAATGATGATTATTTAAAGGTGCAAGTCGACAGTACTGTGGCAAAACACGAAGTCGATTTGATTGTGAAAGTTAAAAATGATACACCTGAATTGGCTAAAAAAGCCTTCAAAATCAATAAGATTAACATCTATCCCAATTATACTATCGATATTGATACCAATCATGTGGCAGAGCAATACAATGATTTTACGATTATAGGAAACAATAATTTATTCAAACCAAAAATTTTCGATCGCACGCTCCTATTCAAAAAAGGCGATTTGTACAACCGTACCAAACACAATTTATCATTGAACCGATTGGTGAATTTAGGTACTTTCAAATTTGTGAAAAACCAGTTTGTTGTTTCGGATACAATTGGCGATTACCTCGATGCGTATTATTATTTGACACCTTTACCAAAAAAATCGTACCGTGTAGAAATCTTGGCAAAAACCAATTCGGCCAATTATACCGGAACAGAATTAAGTGTCAATTGGAGCAATCGCAATACGTTTCGCGCTGCCGAATTGCTGACGGTTTCTGTATTTGGTGGATTGGAAACACAATTGGGCGGAAAAAACGATGGATTTAATGTGTATCGTTATGGTAGCGAAGTGAATTTAATTTGGCCTAGAATCATTGCGCCTTTCAAATTTGAATCGGCAAGCGGATTTGTACCACGAACAAAAACCACCATTGGTTATGAATATCAAAACCGTGCAAAATTGTATTCATTGCACACTTTCAAAACCTCTTTTGGTTATTCTTGGAAGGAAAACATCCGCAAAGAACATCAATTGAATGTAACGGAAATCAATTTTGTGAGTCCGCAAAACGTCACCGATTTGTACAACGAACAAGTTAATTTGAATCCGGCTTTGAAACACGTTATTGAAAAGCAACTTATCTTCGGACCAACCTACACTTACACGTACACCAATACAATGCAGAAAAGAAGAAAAAACACCATCTTCTATAAAGGAAATATCGATGTGTCGGGTGCTATTACTGGTTTGGCTACTGGAGCCAACATCAAACAAGGTGATACTATAAAAATTTTCGACATTCCGTTTAGCCAATACATCAAAGTACAAAATGAATTCAAGCACAATTACAAACTCGGTGAAAACTCTCAGATTTCTAGCCGATTCATCGCTGGTGCTGCTTTTGCTTATGGAAATTCTGATCAGATTCCGTTTAGCAAACAATTTTTTATTGGCGGAACAAATAGCTTACGAGCGTTTCGTTCGCGTTCACTCGGACCAGGAAGTTATGATGCTTCGACCGAAACGAGTGTTTTTTTACCAGATCAATCGGGTGATGTAAAACTCGAATTCAATACCGAATACCGAGCAAAAATTTACCGATTTATATACGGCGCGCTCTTTGTCGATGCAGGAAACATCTGGTTACTTAATGACGATCCCGACAAACCTGGTTCGAAATTTACCAAAGATTTTATGAAAGAAATTGCTGTTGGTGTGGGCACTGGATTGCGATTTGATTTTAACTTTTTAGTGCTTCGAACCGATTTGGCATTTCCGATTAGAAAACCTTATTTGCCCAACGGAGAGCGATGGGTAATTGATCAAATCAACTTAGGAAATGGTCCGTGGCGAAGCGATAATCTTATCTTTAACTTGGCAATTGGTTATCCGTTTTAGGTATTGCTTTTCGGAATAAAAAACGCTCGTTAAAAATCACAACGGATA
>JAZKGN010000125.1:10405-37429 GCA_040385945.1 Bacteroidota bacterium | reverse complement strand
GCGCTTTTTCTTCACGAGCTGTAACGGTTTGTGTGGCACCCAAAAGTCGGTCGGCGAGCGTACTTTTTCCGTGGTCAATGTGTGCAATAATGCAAAAATTTCTAATATGCTTCATCTTCTGTATCTGTCTATTTTTTGGGCGTTACCCTGCGGGTCGGGCTTTTCGTTGCAATCTTGTCATTGCGAGCTTTCGCGGCAACCTCACAATAACAAGGATTTTCTCTTCAATCCCTAACGCAATCACCTATAATAGTGAATTAATCGGCAAATATACGTTAAAGTTGTAAGTTGAAAAGAGATACACCACAAAATAATCACACTTCACCTATTTATATGTAAAATACGCTATTTTTCGTATTTCTGTAGTACTCAATACGCCTTATTTTAGCACTTTGAAACTCAAAAAGAAAGTAAAAAATTCATCTTACTTGTGAGTCTAAGAAAAAAAAGTAAATTTGTTATTATCTAACTTAAAAATTATAAAATGAAAAAAGTAGTATTAGTAGCGTTATTATTCGCTTCATCACTAGTGTCAGCTCAAAAAATGGAAATTGAAAAAGGAGATTTCGCTTTCTTAAATGGTCAAACAGCTGTTAACATCGAATTTGATTACAGCAAATTAACTTTGATGAAAGAAAACAAAACGGAAGCGCAATATATTGACGATAGAGTAAAAGATTTAAATGAAAAAAACAAAGGTGTTGGTGATGTTTGGAAAAAGAAATGGGAAGGTTCTAAAAAAGCCATCTGGGAACCAAAATTTTTAGAATTAGTAAATATCGTTTTAGTTAAAAAGAAAAAAGACTTGACTTTTCAAGAGGATTTAAAAACGGCAAAATATACTCTAATTGTTGAAGCAACATGGATTTTCCCAGGTTGGGATGCTATGGTAATGAAACAACCAGCAAAGGTTTCAACGACTTTGAAATTTGTTGAAACAGCTAATCGTTCGAACGTTTTGTTAGAAATTTCTACTAAAGAAGCTCCTGGAGATCAATGGGGAAATAACTTCAGTAATGAATCAAGAATTGGAGAAGGATTTGCTAAAACAGGAAAATCGTTAGCAGGTTATATCTTAAAAAACACAAAATAAAACAACCCACATACATTAAAACCTTAGTCTGACTAAGGTTTTTTTTGTTTCTGATTTAAAAAAAATACCTTTGTTTGATGAAAAAACAAGTAGTTCTCATTGTTATCTTTTTGTTGTCGTCGCAGCTTTTTAGCCAACGATTTACTATTCTATCCGGTGACCTTAAAAATGTAAAAGGCATTTCCGAATACCATTGCACGTTTGATTACAAAGACATGCAAGTCAACGGATTTGATTCGGAAGCCGACTTTCTAAAAGAAAAAATAGAAAAAAGACAACAGTATAATGGTGGTAAAGATGTAAAGGGCAAAGCCGTGCAATTTGAAAAAGATTGGTTTGAAGACCGTGCGAATAAATACGAACCCGCTTACATTAATTATTTTAACGAGCGTCTCGAAAAAGAAAATGTAAAAGCAGTCATCAATCCAGAAGCCAAATATACCATGAATGTGAAAACAACATGGATTTATCCAGGGTACGAATTGGCACAAGTAGAACCAGCAAAAATTAGTGCTATCATTACCATTTATGAAACAGCCAATCCTTCCAATATTTTAGTGGCTATCGAATTCGAAAAATCAATCGGAATTGTAAAAGATCACCGAAAACAAGGTGACAGAATTGCAGGAGCGTATGAGAAACTAGCCAAGAACATTACCTTACAAATGAAACGATTTTTATAAAAAAAAACCTTAGTAATTAACTAAGGTTTTTTTGTGCCATTTCTTTTTCGCTATTAATCATGTACGCCATATTCTTGACTACATTGTCGTGTTTTTTTACAAACGGATTGGTTTCGTCCCAAACATAACCCGCTAAAACAGCGCAGATTTTTTCTTTCACCTCTGGATTTTCAGGACGGTGAAAAAACAACGTTTGTAAATTTCCAGTGTACCATTCTTTTACATACGTGGTAAAAACACCAATACCTCGACGCATGTATCCTGTAAATTCAGTTTCCCAATCTACTGCAATACCTTGCGTTTCTTTGATGTATAATTTTGCGGCTAACATTCCCGATTCGGTTGCAAAAGCAACACCAGAGGAGAAAACCGGGTCTAAAAATTCAGAGCTATTTCCTGTTAAAGCAAAACCATCACCGTACATTCGTTTTACCGAACGCGAATAGTTTTCCAATTTTACAGGTTCGAAATTGAACGGAACACCGCCAAATCGTTTGATATAATAATCAGATAAATTTACAGCATTATTCAACGCCTCTCTAGTATCATTATTTTCTGAAAGAGCATTGATAAAATGCGTCGGACCTACAACTCCTAAACTCGTATTTCCATTTGAAAACGGAATTACCCATAACCAAACTTCGGTTTCTAAAATATCAAAAGAAATCAAAGTGCCTTCTTCTCCTTCTGGTCGATTTACGTCAATTACATGGGTAAATATCGCCGAATGCGGATCTAATTTGGATGGCGTGTCTAAGTCTAATAAACGAGGTAAAACTCTTCCGTAACCGCTAGAATCTACAACAAAATTGGCGTGTACTTCTTTTAAAGTACCATTCACATCTTTAATAACAGTAATCGATTTTTTGCCTTCAAAAGAAATAGAAACTACTTCCGATTCAAATTCTAAATCAATACCTTTTCGAATGACTTCTTGTGCCATAGTGTTATCGAAATCGGCTCTTGGCACTTGCCAAGTCCAATCCCAACCTTCACCATATTTTTTACTAAAATCGAAAATGCAAATCTCTTCTCCACGAATAAAACGAGCACCCAATTTCTTTTCAAAATTCATCGCATCCAAACTTTCGAACAACCCAGCTTCAGCAAAGTGATCCATAACTCTCGGAATCAAACTTTCACCTACAACAAGTCTTGGAAACTTAGTTTTTTCAACCATTTTCACTTTTACACCATTATTGTGAAGGTGAGCAGCCGATACGCAACCCGAAGGTCCAGCTCCAATTACCAATACATCAACAAACTCCTTTAACATATTCTTATATTTGTGATTAATATACTACATTTGCCAGTTCAAATTAACCACAATTATTTTAATAAAAAAACTAATTTTGTAAAAAACAAAGCAGTTGAATGAAAACTATAAATGAATATTTAAGTTTAAAAGAATTTGAATCTATAATTTTTGAAAACGAAAAGATCGATATAAGCGAAGGGGTTCTGAGAAGAGTCAAAAGAAGTTTTAATTTTTTAAATGAATTTTCAAAAAACAAGGTTATCTATGGCGTCAATACAGGATTTGGTCCTATGGCGCAATACCGCATCAAGGAGGAAGACCGATTGCAACTACAATACAACCTCATTCGAAGCCATTCGTCGGGTACTGGAAAACCGTTAGAACCACAGGCAGTTAAGGCTGCCATTCTCGCAAGGCTCAATACACTTTCTTTAGGATATTCGGGTGTACATCCGTCACTTATTCACCTCATGAAAGAACTTATCAACCGAGACATCACGCCACTTATTTTCGAACATGGAGGTGTTGGCGCATCTGGCGATTTGGTACAATTGGCACATCTAGCGCTGGTACTCATTGGTGAAGGCGAAGTGTTTTATAAAGGCGAAAGAAAATCCACCGCAGCTGTTTTTGCAATAGAAGGATTGGAGCCAATTCAAGTAGAAATCCGCGAAGGTTTAGCACTAATGAATGGCACCTCGGTCATGACCGGAATTGGCGTTGTTAATGTCCACAAAGCAAATAAATTGGCCGATTGGTCTATCAAGCTTTCGTGCGCAATCAACGAAATCGTGAAAGCCTACGACGATCATTTGTCGGAAGAACTGAACAATGCAAAACGCCATAAAGGGCAACGCGAAGTAGCCAAAAGAATGCGTGAGAATTTAGCCGACAGTTCTCTAATACGAAAAAGAGAAGACCATTTATATAGTGGCGAAAATACAGAAGATGTTTTCAAAGAAAAAGTACAGGAATATTACTCTTTACGATGTGTTCCTCAAATTTTAGGGCCGATTTTGGAAACCATAAACAATACGGCTTCGATTTTGGAAGACGAATTCAATTCGGCAAACGACAATCCGATTATTGATGTAGCCAACAGACACGTTTACCACGGTGGGAATTTTCACGGCGATTATATTGCACTTGAAATGGACAAACTCAAAATTGCCGTTACCAAATTAACCATGCTTGCCGAACGCCAGCTGAATTATCTGCTGAATTCAAAAATAAATGAAATGCTTCCTCCATTTGTAAATTTGGGAAAACTCGGATTTAACTTCGGAATGCAGGGTGTGCAGTTTACGGCAACTTCCACCACTGCCGAAAATCAAATGCTATCTAATCCAATGTACATTCATAGTATACCCAACAACAATGACAATCAGGATATTGTGAGCATGGGAACCAATGCTGCAGTAATTACAGCGAAAGTAATCGAAAATGCCTTTGAAGTGCTCAGCATCGAAATGATTACGATTGTTCAGGCGATAGATTATATGGAACAAAAAGACGCCATTTCATCAGTGACCAAAAAAATGTATGATGATGTACGTGCTATAATTCCTGTCTTTAAGGAAGATCAAGTGATGTATCCGTACATTCAAAAAGTAAAGGATTATCTTATTGAAAATTAATTTTAAATCAATAAAATCATGAAGAAAATTATTTTTTTAATGGTATTATTTTCCCAATTCGGCTTTTCCCAAGAGTTGGCATTGGTAAAAAAAGACGGAAAGTTTGGGTACATTTCTAAAACGGGAGATTTTGTCATCCAACCCAAATTTAAAACAGCAAAAAACTTTTCAGAAGGTTTGGCTGCTGCCGAAGAAAATGACAGATGGGGATTTATAAACCCTAAAGGCGAATGGGTTATTCCAGCGACTTTTAACGAAACCAAATATTTCAACAGCGGTTTTTGCGTTGTTTTGAAAGACAAAAAATGGTTTTACATCAATAAAAAAGGAGAAACAGTTGCCTCACCAACTTCAGAAAAAGTTTTTGATTTTGAAAACGGAATTGCCTTTATAAAGCAAGGCGATAAAATCGGTTTAATCAACACTAAAATGGCTGTAGTTGTAGAGCCTAAATACGATGTGATCAAATCATTTGAAGGCGATTTTGCACGAGTTCGAAACAACGACCGTTGGGGAATTATCGACAAATCGGGTAAAGTTATTGTCGAAATCATCTATGATGAAATTGGAAATTATTTTAAAAATACCACTTGGGCAAAAAGCGGAACTGCCTTTGGTTTGGTTAGCTCGGGTAAATTTAAAACCATCGATGGCGTTGATAAAATTTGGGATTTTCATTCACAAGATCTTACCTATGCCAAAAAAAATGACAAAATTGGTTTTATCGATTTAAAAGGAAACTGGGTTATCGAACCAAAATTTGATAAAGCAAGAGCTTTTGTTAAAAATCTAGCGCCAGTTTTTGTAGGTAAAAAATGGGGATACATCAATTTGAAAGGTACGTTCGTAATCGAACCTACTTATGAAGATGCCGAAATTTTTAGCAACGAAGGTTTAGCACCAGTAAAAGATAAGAAATGGGGATTTATAAACGAATCAGGAAAAATGATTATTCCAACCCAATACGATATTTCGGCAGGGGGCGTTTTTGCCCTGTTTAAAGACGATGAGAAAGGTTTTGTAAACGGTTTGGCTCGAGTTAAAAACGAAAAAAAATGGGGTTATTTAAAAACCGACGGACAAGTGTTAGGAAATCAGTGGTTTGAAAATGCCGAGTTATTCCAAAAATAAAAAATAAGTAATTTATCGTATTGCAACAGTTTTTTCAAAAGTGTTTTTTTGTAGAAAAAAAGTAGTTGTTCTAAGCAGTAGCAATATCGAGATAAATAATCAAAATCTATGAAATGTGCATTGGTTACAGGAGGTTCAAGAGGAATTGGAAGTGCAATTTGTAAAAAATTAGCAGTCGATACCGAGTATCATATTTTAATTAATTATCAATCCAATAAAGCAGCAGCCGAGCAAACGCTCAGCGAAGTACAAGCACTCGGAGCTACCGCTGAACTATTGCAGTTTAACGTTTCTGATTTTGAAGAGGTAAAAACGGTACTAACGCAATGGCAAGAAGCCAATCCAGAAGCGATTGTTGAAGCGATTGTGAACAATGCCGGAATTACGCGCGACGGACTTTTCATGTGGATGGCTCCCGAAGATTGGAGTAATGTAATCAATACCAGCTTAAACGGATTTTTTAATGTAACGAATTTCTTTATCCAAAAAATGTTGCGAAACAAATACGGACGCATCGTTAATATGGTGTCGGTTTCGGGTGTAAAAGGAACTGCAGGACAAACCAATTATTCGGCAGCAAAAGGTGCTGTAGTAGCAGCTACCAAAGCCTTAGCGCAAGAAGTTGCCAAACGAAATATTACGGTAAATGCTGTCGCACCAGGTTTTATCAGAACCGATATGACCAGCCAATTGGACGAAAAAGAACTCATTAAAATGGTTCCGATAAATCGTTTTGGTGAAGCTGAAGAAGTCGCCGATTTGGTAAGCTTTTTAGTTTCTAAAAAATCAAGCTACATCACTGGTGAAGTAATCAATATAAATGGGGGGATTTATTCATAAAATAGTTTAAAAAATGGACAGGAGAGTAGTCATTACTGGAATGGGAATTTATTCCTGCATCGGAACTTCATTAGACGAAGTGAAAAATTCGTTGTACGAAGGAAAATCCGGAATTGTGTTTGATGCAGAACGAAAAGAATTCGGATTCCAATCGGCACTTACAGGTACCGTTCCAAAACCCGAATTAAAAGAATTACTTTCCAGAAGACAAAGAATCAGTATTGGTGAAGAAACCGAATACGCCTATATGGCAACCATCGAAGCGTTGGAAAATGCAGGAATCAATGACGCTTTTTTTGAAGAAAATGAAGTCGGAATCATGTACGGAAACGATAGCGTTTCTAAAGCAATAATTGATGCTATCGATATTGTTAGAGAAAAAAAAGACACTTCACTTATAGGTTCTGGCGCGATTTTCAAATCGATGAATTCCACAGTGACCATGAATCTTTCTACCATTTTTAAATTAAGAGGAATCAATCTTACCGTTAGTGCTGCTTGTGCTAGTGGTTCGCATTCTATCGGATTGGGTTATTTTTTAATCAAAAGCGGATTTCAAGAAATGATAATTTGCGGAGGCTCACAAGAAATAAATAAATATGCCATGTCTAGTTTTGACGGGTTGGGCGTTTTTTCACCAAGAGAAAATGAACCTACAAAAGCGTCTCGACCTTTCGATGCCAATCGCGATGGATTAATTCCGAGTGGTGGCGGAGCAACATTAATCCTAGAAAGTTACGAATCGGCAATAAAGCGTGGAGCGACAATTGTTGCTGAGGTAATAGGTTACGGATTTTCATCCAACGGCGGTCATATTTCTACACCCAATGTAGAAGGACCAGCAACTGCCATGCAGCGCGCCTTAGATGAAGCCAAAGTAAAAGCAAGTGATATTGATTACATTAACGCCCACGCCACTTCTACTCCTGTTGGCGATTCGAACGAAGCGAAAGCTATATTTGAAGTTTTTGGTGAAAGCAATCCGTATGTCAGTTCTACAAAATCGATGACAGGTCACGAATGTTGGATGGCGGGAGCAAGCGAAGTCATCTATTCTATACTGATGATGCAAAACGATTTTATAGCGCCAAACATTAATTTAGAAAACCCCGATGAAGATTCGGCGAAATTAAATTTAGTTAAAATTACCTTAAATAAAAAAATTGATATACTTTTGTCGAATTCCTTCGGATTTGGAGGAACAAATTCTGCATTAGTTATTAAAAAGTTTAAAGAATGATGAGTAAAGATGAAATAGTTGAGAAGATGATCAGCTTTATGGTTGATGAATTTGAAGTAGATGCTGAAACTATTCAACCAGATGCCAATTTAAAAGACACACTTGGATTAGATAGTTTGGATTATGTTGATTTGGTGGTTTCTATTGATGCTAACTTTGGCGTGAAATTAGTTGAAGCCGATTTTGTCGGAATAGCCTCTTTTCAAAGTTTTTACGATTTGATCGAAAACAAGCTTAAACTTAAAGTTGCCTAATGGCAAAATGGGATGGTAAATCAAGAGGTACTGTTCTAGGCTACAAAATTTTCGTTTTTTTTATACAAAAAGTCGGAATCAAATCGGCGTACATTATCCTTTATTTCGTCGCTTCTTATTACTTCTTGTTTCTAAAAAAAAGCAATCAAGCCATCTTTTATTATTTTAAAGAACGACTTGGTTATTCCTATTTTAAATCGAAAGCAATGGTCTACAAAAGTTACTATACTTTTGGACAAACCATTATTGATAAAATCGCGATATCAGCCGGATTGCGAAAAAAATTCACCTACGAATTTGACGGTGTTGAGCTCTTATACAAACTCCTAGAAGATAAAAAAGGAGGCGTTTTAATTAGTGCTCACATGGGTAATTTTGAAATCGCTGAACACTTTTTAGGTGAACTCAACGCCGATTTTCACATCAACTTAGTGACCACCGATTTAGAGCATTCGGCTATCAAAAATTACCTCGAAAAAGTCACTACAAAATCCAATATCAAGTTCATTATCATCAAAGATGATTTGTCGCATATATTCGAAATCAATGCCGCTTTGGCTCGAAATGAATTGGTTTGTTTTACTGGCGATAGGTATTTTGAAGGTGCAAAAGCTTTAAGTGACACGCTTTTGGGTGAAGAAGCTAATTTTCCAGCAGGTCCATTTTTAATAGCTTCCCGACTAAAAGTTCCTGTCGTTTTTGTTTATGTTATGAAAGAAGCTAACTTGCACTATCACTTGTACGCAAGAGAAGCTCAGGTAAAACACCGAGACGAAAAAGGTTTGCTAAAAGAATATATTTCAAGTGTTGAGATGATGGTCAATAAATATCCATTGCAATGGTTTAATTATTTCGATTTTTGGAATAAATTATAAGAGTAAACAAACGTTAATACTACGATACACTTTCCATTTATTTGTATTTTAGCTGAACTTCAAAAACAAATATGGAAGAATTTGACACAATAATTATCGGTTCAGGAGTAGGTGGTTTAGCTACCGCGATATGTTTAGCTCGTGCTGGCCAAAAAGTAATTGTTCTCGAACAACATTATGTTCCTGGTGGTTGGAGTCACAGTTTTACGCTTAACGGACACCGTTTTAGTCCAGGCGTTCATTATGTCGGACTTATGGAAGATGGTGAATCTACCAACGAAATGTACCGAGGATTGGGAATTGCCAACGACATGGTTTTCTTTCGGATGAATCCAAAAGCATACGAACATTGTGTCATTAATAATGAAACGATTGACATTCCAGCGGGAATTGAAAATCTCAAAAAAACATTGTCACTTCGTTTTCCCAAAGAAGAGAAAAATATCAACAAATACGTTACGCTTGTCGAAAATGTGAGTTTAGAACTTCAATTAATGCCCAAGCTAAAAGGCTGGTGGCAAAAAATTACTGTTCCTTTTCGCACCAAAAATTTCGGAAAATTTGCTTTATTTCCACTAAAAAAAGTCATCGGTTGGCACATTAAAGACGACTTGTTAAAAGCCGTTTTAAACATTCAATGTGGCGACCACGGATTGCCTCCAAATCGCGCTTGTTTTCCAGTGCATTGTTCGGTGATGAGCCATTATTTTAATGGTGGTTTTTATCCAATGGGCGGTGGCGGCGGTATTGTAAAAGCAATGACCAACGGCGTAAAACGAAACGGTGGCGAAGTACGTATCAAACAAAGTGTCGAAAAAATCCTCATCGAAAACAACAAAGCAGTCGGCGTTCAATTAAAAGACGGGCAACAACTTTTTGCCAAAACTATTGTTTCCAATGCCGATCCTTCCATCACTTATTTAAAAATGGTCGGTTCAGAACATTTGAGTAAAAATCTGATTAAAAAATTAACCAAAACAAAATACTCGGTAACGTCGCTGATTTTGTTTTTGACTTTGGATATGGATGTGACACAATTCGGAATTGACTCAGGGAATGTTTGGATGTTAAAAGACAAAGACATGGACGCTCATTTCGAGGATTTAATGACCAATGATATCATGCAAGGTGACGAATTTCCTGCTTTTTTTATGAGTTGTACTACGATAAAAGATCCAGTGAGTTTTAATGGAAGACATCATAATTTTGAAATGGTAACTTACGTTAATTATGATAATTTACCTCAGTTTGAAGGAGAAGATGATTACCATTCGGAAAGCTACAAAATGTTTAAAGAAAAGGTAATTGCTAAGATGTTGAATAATGTTGAAAAAATCATTCCTGGAGCCAAACAACATGTCGTTCAAGCCGAACTCGGAACACCAAAAACAAACGAATTTTATATCAATGCTACCAAAGGAAATGTCTACGGAACCGAAAAAACCTTAAATCAAGTCGGTCCTTTTTCCTATAAAAATAAAACAGAAATTGAAAACCTCTTTTTATGTGGAGCCAGTACACTTTCACACGGTGTTGGCGGTGCTACACATTCGGGAGTAGTTGCCGCTTCGTTGATTTTAAATTGTAAAAAGGACGATTTATTGCTCGAAGATGCCAATCAAAAACTTAGAATTTACGAAGCCGAAGATACCACCACTTGGCCCGATTGGGTACATGTGAAACGCTCGGATAAAGTGCGAAAGTTTAAGGAAGTAAAAACAAATGTGTAAATTTGAAGTTCTAAAGAAGTCCTATGAAAAGTGTACTGGTCATTTATTATTCCCAATCGGGACAGCTCGAATCCATTGCAAGAAATATTGCCAAACCGTTACTAAATTCAGATGAAATTAAGGTTACTTTTCATGAAATTCAACTAGAAAAACCATTCCCATTTCCTTGGGATAAAGACAGTTTTTTTGATGCATTTCCCGAATCGTTTTTGCAAATTCCTACCGATTTAAAACCCATTCCCACCGAAATTCTTACAGCCAAATACGATTTAATTTTATTGCATTACCAAGTGTGGTATTTAACACCTTCTATTCCAATCAATTCTTTTTTGAAATCGGCAGAAGCCAAAATACTATTAAACAACACACCCGTTGTAACTATAAATGGTTCTCGAAACATGTGGGTTATGGCGCAAGAAAAAGTAAAAACGCTCTTGCTGCAAAACAATTCCAATTTAGTCGGCAACATCGCTTTGGTCGACAGAGCTCCCAATTTAATTAGCGTTGTAACCATTGTAGAATGGATGTTTTCTGGAGTAAAGAAAAAATATCTAGGTATTTTTCCATTACCTGGTGTTTCTGAAAAAGACATTAACGAAGCGTCTAAATTTGGAGAAGTTATAAAGTCGAATTTAAGTAATAATACTTTGAATAATTTACAATCAGAGTTGATTTCGAAAGAAGCAGTCAAAATCAGTTCGTATTTGGTGAGTGTTGATAAAACCGCAAATAAACTGTTCTCCAAATGGGCAAATCTGATTATTTCAAAGAAAAAAACGAGAAAAAATTGGTTAAAAGCATTTAATCTTTATTTGTTGCTCGCAATTTGGTTAATTTCGCCAATTGTATATATATTGCATATCTTTAAATATCCATTTAAAAGAAAGCAAATACAACAAGAAACTAAGTATTACCAAGGGGTGTAGAAGATTAAATAGAATTATGTTTGAAGTATTTATAACAAAAACGGGAAAATATTTGCCAAATGAAGCCATTTCTAATGACGAAATGGAAGATTATTTGGGACTTATTAATGATACGGCATCTAAAGCAAGAAGAATAATTTTACGAAATAACAAAATTGTTAGTCGCTATTATGCATTAGATAAACAAGGAAATAGTACGCATACCAATGCCGAACTGACAAAAAATGCCATAAATGAATTGTTCGACAACAGCTTTACACCTCAAAATATGGAGCTGCTTTCGTGTGGAACTTCCACTCCAGATAATTTTTTACCTTCTCACGCAGCTATGGTTCATGGATTGTTGAAAAACAAATCGGTCGAACTAAATTCGTCTACAGGTGTTTGTTGCGCTGGAATGAATTCGCTAAAATTTGGTTATCTTTCTATAAAATCAGGAAATACACAAAACGCTGTTTGTACAGGCTCTGAACGAGTTTCAACTTGGACAATGGCTGAAAAATACGAACACGAAGTTATCAATCTAAAAAATCTCGAAGAGCAACCAATCATCGCTTTCAAAAAAGATTTTTTACGTTGGATGTTGTCTGATGGCGCAGGCGCTTTTTTACTCGAAAACAAACCGCGCGGCCCAATTTCTTTAAAGATTGAATGGATGGAAGCGTTCTCGTATGCCTTCGAATTAGAAGCGTGTATGTATGCTGGTGGCGATAAATTGGAAAACGGCGAAATCAAACCGTGGAGCGATTATCATCCCGACCAATGGTTGAAAGAATCGATTTTCACCATCAAACAAGACGTGAAATTATTGGATGAATTCATCCTTGTAAAAGGAGCCGAAAGCATGCACGATGCGTTGAAAAAAAACAATATTACCTCTGACCAAATTGATTATTTTTTACCTCACGTTTCTTCCCATTATTTTGTAGATGATTTGAGAAAATCGTTAGCAGACAAAGGAATTGATCTTCCTAAAGAGAAATGGTACATGAACTTATCCAAAGTTGGTAATGTAGGCTCAGCCTCGATATATTTGGCTTTAGACGAGTTGATGAATTCTGATAAATTAAAAAAAGGAGATAGAATTTTATTATCCGTTCCCGAAAGTGGACGTTTCTCTTTTGCCTATGCCTATCTGACTGTTTGTTAAAAATATGGAAACAATCCCACCACTTTTTGATAAAGCTTTTGTTGGAAATTTAATTCCACAAAAGTTCCCATTTGTCATGATTGATAAATTGTTTTCCTTTTCGGATACTTCAATTGTGGCAGGATTAAATGTTACTGATGATAATATTTTTGTTAGCAATGGTACTTTTGTCGAATCGGGTTTAATCGAACATATGGCGCAATCAGTTGCGTTACATACAGGATATCAATTTTATTTGAAGAAAGAACCAGCGCCAACAGGTTACATAGGTTCTATAAAAGAAATTGAAATTACACAACTTCCAAAACTAAACGACGAAATTCAAACAACTGTGACTATTTTGCACGAATTTGCCGGAATCACATTGGTTGAATTAGTATCAAAAGTAAATGAAGAAGTCATTGCTACAGGTCAAATGAAAACTATTTTAGCCAAGTAAATGCAGATTGAAATTGACATAAAAAATTATTTGCCTCACCGAATGCCAATGCTCATGGTGGATATGATTGTGGCAATGGACAACGAAAAGGTAGAAACCGTTTTTACCTTAAAAGAAGACAATATTTTTTTACAAAATAACACTTTCGTAGAAGCTGGATTGATTGAAAATGCAGCCCAAACCTGTTCATCTATTGTTGCTAAAGGATTTTGTGTAGACGAAAACAATCAAGACAAAGAAGATGTCAATGTTATCGGATTTATCAGTGCTCTAAAAACATTAAAAATACATTCGTTACCCGTTGTAGGAAGTACAATCAATACAAAAGCCATCTTGTCATCGACATTTGTAACCGATGATTATACCTTGTGTACTATGGCTTGCACTACTTTTTGTAATGACATATTACTTTTAGAAGGCGAAATAAATTTGTTCATTCAAGAACATAAAACGTCGCCATCCATAACAAAATAAGCCACTTTACTTTTTAAATTGGAAACCTCATGAAAAAAGAAGAAGTACCTCAAGACCAAAGCAATCTTTCTAAAAGCAACATCAAGGAATTGATTTATGCCACCGATGAAAACGGAAATTATACGACAGCGCTTAGCTCTGGATGGGAACCAAAAACCATAGCACTAAGCAACTCTTTGGACGAAATTAACGAACGAATCGCTTTTGCCAAACAACAAGTAACCAACGGCGAAGTTAGTTCGATTGTGTATTTTATGGAACTCAATAAAATGGATATTGGCATACTTTCAAGCTATGTAAACATGTGGAAATGGCGCGTAAAAAGACATTTCAAACCTGCTGTTTTCAAAAGTTTGAACGATACAATACTGCAGAAATATGCAGATGCATTCAATATAACAATAGACCAATTACGAAATTTTAAATCCGAATAATGGAAACCAAATTCACACATCACCAATCGGCGCATTGCGAAAATGGCGTAGCTTCCAATTTATTAAAACATAATGGTTTGAATATAAGCGAACCTATGGTTTTCGGAATTGGCTCTGGACTTTTTTTCGTGTACTTGCCTTTTCTTAAAGTAAATTTTGCTCCAGCGATAAGTTATCGCCCAATGCCAGGTATTATTTTTAACCGATTGGCGAAGCGTCTCGGACTCAAAATAAAAAGAGTTAAATTTTCAAGCGAAGCCAACGCACAAAAGGCTTTAGACGAAAATCTTAAAAATGATATTCCAACAGGTTTGCAAGTCGGTGTTTTCAATTTGACGTATTTTCCAGATGAATACCGCTTTCATTTCAATGCTCATAATTTAGTCGTTTACGGGAAAACCGACACCGATTATCTTATCAGCGATCCAGTGATGGAAACGGTAACTACGTTAACCCATGCCGAACTCAATAAAGTGCGTTTTGCCAAAGGAGCTTTTGCGCCAAGAGGTCAAATGTATTATCCGATTGAAATTCCGCAACACGTCGACTTGAAAAAAGCCATCATCAAAGGAATTAAAAACACGTGTCGTGACATGTTGGCTCCAGCGCCTATTATTGGTGTTAGAGGCATTCGTTTGGTAGCACGAAAAATTAAAAAATGGCCTGCTCAAGTCGGCACCAAAAAAGCCAATCATTACCTTGCACAAATTGTACGAATGCAAGAAGAAATCGGTACAGGTGGTGGCGGTTTCCGATTTATCTACGCCGCATTTTTACAAGAAGCTGCCGTTATTTTAGAAAATGACAAACTGAAAGATTTGGCTGCAGAAATGACTCTAATTGGTGATTTATGGCGCGACTTCGCTGTCAATGCTTCCCGAATTTACAAAAATAGAAGCATTCAAGATGACGCTTACAATACCATTTCAAATGAACTTTTAGCCATTGCCGACAAAGAAGAAGTGTTTTTCAAAAAATTAAAATTGGCGATTAGCTAACTTATTTTGCAACCCATTATCCAAATACAATCCTTATCAAAAAAGTACAAAGATACCGATGCGTTTTCGTTGAACGAATTGACGCTTTCTATTTATGAGGGTCAAATTTTTGGATTACTCGGACCCAACGGTGCCGGAAAAACAACTCTTATTTCGTTGTTGTGCGGATTGATAAAACCAACCTCTGGGAGTTTTACCATCCAAAATTTAATGTATGCCGAAAATGCCAACGCCATAAAAAAAATAATTGGTGTCGTACCACAAGAATACGCTTTGTATCCTACTTTAACTGCCAAAGAAAACTTGATGTATTTTGGTAGTATGTACGGATTAAAAGGGAAAATCCTCCAACAAAAAGTAACCGAAAGTCTTGATTTTTTAGGACTATTAAAATTTGCAGACAAGCGCGTAGAAACTTTTTCGGGCGGAATGAAACGCCGAGTGAATTTGATAGCCGGAATTTTGCATAACCCAAAAATATTATTCCTCGATGAACCTACAGTTGGTGTCGATGTGCAATCAAAAAATGCCATTATCGAGTACCTGAAACAATTGAACCAATCGGGGACTACGATTATTTATACCTCGCATCATTTGTCGGAAGCACAAGAATTTTGTACCGATATTGCCATTATCGATAGAGGGAAAATTTACGCACAAGGAACGCCAACAACACTAATTGCGAACACGTCAAATGCCCGAAATTTGGAAGACGTTTTCATTGCTCTAACCGGAAAAGAATTACGAGATGATATCTAAATTATTCATGTCGGTCTACAAAGAATTCCTAATTCTGAAACGCGATTTAGGAGGTGTCATCATTCTATTCGTGATGCCATTGGTGTTGATTATTACAGTAACGCTAATTCAAGATACCACGTTTAAAAAAGTAAACGATGCCAAAATCCCCATTTTAGTAGTCGATAATGACAACGGAAAAGTATCAAAATCGGTTTCTGAAAACTTACAAAAAAGTGAAGCGTTTGCTGTCGTAACCCAAATCGATAACCAAAAAATAACCGAAGCCATTGCTAAAGAAGCCGTTTTCAAAGGGAAATACCAATTAGCTATTGTGATTCCGAAAAATTTGAGCGCCGATTTGCAAACTAAAATCAACCAAAACGTTGACAATATCGTTAGTAGTTTTTCAGAATCCGATACAACTACAAAACCAAAGGCTAAATTAATTTCTCAAAAAGAAGTCAAATTATACTTCGATCCGGCCGTGCAAATCAGTTTTAAAAATGCGGTCATGAGTGCAGTTGATAAGATGATTTCACAAATCGAAACACAATCTATTTATGCTACTTTTCAAGAACAATTGGGAGAGAATGTAGCTACTTTCGAGCAAAAAAGCTTTATTACTTTTAAAGAAATAATGCCCAAAATAAACGATAAAGAAATCATTCCCAACTCGGCACAACACAACGTTCCGGCATGGACGCTTTTTGCGATATTTTTTATTGTAATTCCACTTTCCATCAACATTGTTAAAGAAAAAAACCAAGGAACTTTCGTGCGTTTACGAACCAATCCAGTTTCGTACGCCATCGTTTTAGCCGGAAAAACAATCATGTACAGCATTATTTGTATGATTCAATTTTACATGATGGTGGCTGTGGCAGTATTTATTTTTCCGCAAATTGGTTTGCCTGCTTTGAATGTAGAAGGGAATTTATTTTTAATGAGCATAGTGGCTTTATTCTCAGGTTTTGCTGCTATTGGATTCGGAATTTTAATCGGAACCATCGCCAAAACCCAAGAACAATCTGCGCCTTTCGGAGCAACAGCCACTATCGTTTTAGCTTCTATCGGAGGCGTTTGGGTTCCGGTTTTTGCGATGCCAAAAACGATGCAAATTATTGCACAATGCTCACCGATGAATTGGGGATTGAATGCCTTTTATGATGTACTTTTGCGAAGTGCAACTATCATCGATATTGTGCCCGAAATAAGTTTACTATTTTTATTTTTTTGTGTTACGACAACCATAGCTATTTTTTATGATAAGAAGAAAAGAGCCGTTTAACGAAGCTACAGCATTGACTGTTTCCAAAGATATTCGTGTTCGTTTTAACGAAACCGATCCACTGGGAATCGTGTGGCATGGCATTTATATAACCTATTTTGAAGATGGTCGCGAAGCTTTTGGTCGCGAACACGGTATTTCCTATCTCGATGTGCAATCGCATGGCTTTACGACGCCCATTGTAAAATCGGTTTGCGAACATAAATTATCGTTACGCTACGGCGATGTGGCTCGGATTGAGACAACTATTGTCGATTCGCCTGCAGCCAAAATGATTTTCCGATATACGATTTACGACACCAAAAATGAAATCGCATGTACCGGTGAAACGGTTCAGGTTTTTTTGGATAGCAACAACGATTTGATGTTGACCAATCCGCCTTTCTACGAAGAATGGAAAAAGAAAGTAGGATTATTGAAATAAAAAATGCTGAAAAAAGTCTACATATCGCAAACCAATTGCATCACTCCATTAGGATTTGATGTGGTTTCGAATGTAAATAACATTGCAAAGGGCATTTCTGGTATTCAAAAACACGATGATAGTTCGTTGATGAAAGTCCCTTTTTATGCTGCGATGGTCAATGAAACGGATTTAAATAAGGCTTTCGCCGAAATTACGCCAATTCAAACCTACACCAAACTCGAAAAAATGATGCTGTTGGCTTTGCATCCAATGGTGAAAAAAGAAAAGATAAACGAAAGAACGGCTTTTATTCTTTCTACTACAAAAGGAAACATTACCGCTTTAGAAGATTCCAATAACCCAATTGAAAAAGCACACTTGGCAACCTTAGCAAAAACAATTGCTGATTTTTTCGGATTTAAAACTCAACCTATAGTCGTTTCCAATGCTTGTGTTTCGGGAATTTTGGCAGTTTCAGTTGCCAAAAGATTGATTCAAAGTGAGCTGTACGATGAGGTTTTTGTAGTGGCTGGCGATTTGGTTTCGGAGTTTGTTTTGTCGGGTTTTAATTCGTTTCAAGCCATGAGCGATGCAGCATGCAAACCGTATTCGCTCCACAGAAATGGCGTAAGTTTAGGCGAAGCAACAGCTGCCGTTTTAGTTACTTCCGATAAGGAAAACGCAAAAGTAGCTGTCGTTGGCGACGGATCGATTAATGACGCCAATCATATTTCTGGTCCGTCACGAACAGGAGAAGGACTTTTCAGGAGCATACAAAGTGCTTTATCAGAAGCTGTACTAACTGCCGAAACCATTGATTATATTTCCGCTCATGGAACAGCTACACCTTTTAATGACGAGATGGAAGCCATCGCTTTCAACCGATTAAATTTGGAAAAAGTACCAGTAAATAGTTTAAAAGGTTATTACGGTCACACGCTTGGCGCTTCCGGATTGCTTGAAACGGTTATCGGAATTGAATCAGTGCTTCAAAATAAATTGTTTGTTTCGTTGGGTTTTGATGAAATGGGAGTGAGTCAACCCATTGCTATCATTCAGAAAAACGAAGAAAAAAATATAAATTACTTCCTTAAAACAGCTTCCGGTTTTGGAGGTTGCAACACGGCGGTAGTATTTGAAAAAGTAAATCAATAGTGGAAAACAACAACTTCATACATTCTTTTTGTACCATCGAACAAAATAAAGTTCGGTTGAATGGAGAAGTCGTGTTTGAAACTGAAGCATCACTATTTAACGATTTTTCTAAAAAAGCTTACCAGCATTTTGAAATGGGTTATCCCAAGTTTTTTAAAATGGATAGCTTGAGTAAATTGGCATTTTTGGCTTCGGAACTACTGTTAAATAAAGTAATTAATCCTTCCGAAGAAAATAATATTGCGCTTCTTTTTGCCAATAAATCGTCAAGTTTGGATACCGATGTGAAGTACCAAGAGTCGATTTCGGATGACGAAAATTACTTTCCGAGTCCGGCAGTTTTCGTTTATACCTTACCTAATATTTGTTTGGGAGAAATAGCCATCAAAAACCAATTGAAAAGTGAGAATTCTTTCTTTATATTTGAGGCGTTTAATTCGGATTTTATGATGCAGTACGCCAACGTACTTCTGAACACTCAAAAAGCAGATAAAGTACTTTGCGGTTGGGTCGAATATTTTAACGAAGAATACAAAGCATTTCTCTATTTGGTAACCAAAGAAGGAACAACAATACACAACAAAATCAATATAGAAACAGCATATACAAACTAATTATGGAAGCATTAAAACAAGAATTAAAAGGAAAAATCATTGAAGTTTTAAATTTAGAAGATATCACTGTAGCCGATATCAACGATAACGATGCCTTATTTGGCGATGGTTTGGGATTGGACTCTATCGATGCGTTAGAGCTTATCGTTTTGTTGGATAAAGATTACGGAATCAAATTGGTTGATCCAAAAGAAGGAAAAACCATTTTCCAATCTATCGAAACGATGGCGGCTTATATTTCTGAGAATAGAACAAAATAAAGAGTCTAAGAGCGTCTAATGAACAAAGGTGTTGCAATTACAGGAATGGGAATTATTTCTGCTATCGGAAATTCGGTAGAAGAGACTTTTCATGCACTTATAAATGGTGACAAAGCCATTACAACTATTGATAACATTGCGACCGTTCATAAAAATGTGATGAAAGTTGGTGAAATCAAAAAAACCAACGAACAATTAGCAGCAGAACTTCAATTGTCTTCCGATAATAATTTCTCGAGGACTGCTTTAATTGGTGCTATTGCTGCCAAGCAAGCGGTTAAAAATGCCGGAATTACTTCGATAAACGAATACAAAACGGGATTGATTTCTGCCTCAAGTGTTGGCGGAATGGACATGACCGAAAAATACTATTACGACTATTTCGAAAATCCTGATATGGTAAAATACATCAGTGCTCACGATGGTGGTGATGTCGCTCAAAAAATCGCTGACGAATTGGGTTTAAAAGGATTAGTAACGACAATAAGTACCGCGTGTTCGTCGGCTGCTAATTCGATAATGTTTGGCGCACGATTGATTCAATCGGGAAAATTAGATCGCGTAATTGTTGGCGGAACTGATGCTTTAGCCAAATTTACCATCAACGGATTTAAAACCTTAATGATTTTATCCGACTCATACAATACGCCTTTTGACAACGATAGAAAAGGATTAAATCTAGGTGAAGCTGCGGCTTTTTTAGTCCTAGAATCGGATGAATTGGTAGCCAAACAAAACAAAAAAGTCCTCGCACGAGTAACGGGTTACGGAAATGCCAACGATGCATTTCATCAAACGGCTTCTTCCGAAAATGGTGATGGCGCTTTTCTAGCAATGGAAAAAGCGTTTCAAGTTTCGGGATTGCAACCTTCTGATATTGATTATATCAATGTTCACGGCACGGCAACTCCCAACAACGATTTGTCGGAAGGACGTGCTATTATCCGAATTTACGGCGAAAATAATGTCCCCGATTTTAGTTCGACCAAACCTTTTACCGGACACACATTAGCCGCCGCTGCAGCGATAGAAGCTGTTTTTAGCGTATTGGCGATTCAAAATGGTGTGGTTTTTCCGAATTTGAATTTCACGACACCAATGGCAGAGTTTGATATGATTCCGCAAACTACTTTAAAATACAAAAATATCGATCACGTGTTATCCAATTCGTTTGGTTTTGGAGGAAATTGTTCGACTGTAATTTTTTCGAAATAACTTCTTTTTAAAAGATTACATTTACGTTGTATGTTAAAAGAAATCTTTAATTACTTTTTGATTTCCAGTGTTGTCATTGGATTTATTTTTATAATTTCTACCTTGTTTTCAAAAAGAGGAAGAGACAAATCAATCATTTATTTGAATTTAGTAATTGTTTTTTTAACACTCAATTACACTCAAATTGTGCTACTAGATACTTTTTTTACAGAAGCTAATTTTTTCATCCGAACGTTACGAATCCCTTTTTATGTATTGATTCTTCCTGCTTTTTACACCTTTGTCACCTATTATCTTAACGTTGAAAGCAAAATAAAATCCTTTGTAATTATTTCATCGCTACTTTTTTTAAGTGAAGTGTTGATTAGAATAGTTTTATTTCCGTTTTATTACAATGTAGATCAGAGTTATGTCGTTGCACAATACAGGCAAATAGAAGAAATTATTAATATTCTTTTTTGCTTGTTTTTATTCGGGAAAGCCTTTTTATTGCTCTTTAATCAATCCACATTATACCAATATATTTTGACTTTTGACAACATAAAATGGTTAAAAAAGTTCATGCTTTTGGCAAGTTTGATAATGATTACTTGGGTGTTTGCGGTTATTTTTAATTTGGATAAAGTACTCAATCCACCCATGTTTATTTATTATCCGTTGCGATTGTGTTGTGCAGTGCTTATTTTTTGGTTGGGTTATGAAGGTTTGTTCAATTATTCTTTATTGTCAGAAAGGATGCAATTGCGAAAAGAAATCGCCAAAAATGAAAGTAAAATATCGAGAGGAAGTTTTGAAAACAATTTAACTAAAAGCGACAAATTCCTCATCGTAAAAAATTATATCCAAGACAACACTTCGTATCTAAACCCTGAATTTAGTCTTGATAACTTGGCTTCTGAAATAAAAATGAGTACCAGTTCGCTTTCGCAAATTATTAATAACGAAAGCAATTATAACTTTTCCGATTACGTTAATTCGCTTCGTGTAGAAAAAGCAAAAGAATATTTAGCTTCTGATGAATACCAACACTATACAATATTATCTATTGGATTGGAATGTGGTTTTAATTCAAAATCAACGTTTTATCTTGCGTTTAAAAAATTTACCAACCAAACACCAACCGAATTCAGAAAACAGAACCAATAAACGTAGCGTCCTAAATTATCCAAATTTGTCCTAAATCATCTGTAATATATAATTTAGGACTTTTGTTTTGAAGTGGTTGTTACCTTTGATAGGAATTTAAAAAACTAAAATCATGAAAAAAGTACTTGTATTATTTATATTGATCACAAACCTAAGTTGTAGTGTAAATGACGATACATATGTTGTTGTTAAAGGAACAATTATTCGTCAATCGACCAATGAAGGAGTGCCTAATGCAAAGGTCAGTATCAAAACAAAAACATTAAGTTCAAGCAATTCTCCTTGGTCATTTTGGTCAGAAGTAGATGCTAAAAATGCAACAACGGATGAGAATGGTAATTTCAGTGTTACGCTGAAATATGAAAAGGACAACGATGTCGTTCATGTCTATAAGCTATCGGATAACTATACCGATTATGAAAAAAGTTACACTTTATCAGAATCAAATACTATTGTTATTCCTGTAATAAAGTACGAAAAGCTAAAGATTTTTGTCAACAATACAATGCCTTTTGATGCCAATGATGCTATTGAGGTGTCCATTTATCAACAAAATTTAAGTTACATACACAGCATAGTTCAATCTATTGATAATTTTGGAATTGCACCAAGTACAGCCTACTATCCGTATTGGGTAGGAACCAATGTGAATTCCGTTATAAATGGGAATTTACAGGAAGGCGCCGCGTATAAAATTGTGTGGAGCGTTAGAAAAAACGGAATTACAACGGAATATGATTCTGGATTCATGCCTACAATTTATGATGCAACAAATGAGTTTCATATAAATTATTAAAGCAGCAGATTCTTGAGTGGTTTTAATCACTATTTCTGATTTTAAATCAACTATTTACTGTAGATTAATTTTTATATTTGCCTACCAGAATTTATCTGGTTTTCAAATTGTACCAATGAAAAAAACATACATCAATGGCGTAGGTTGCATTTCGGCTCAAAAAACATTCGACACTGTTTTTTTGGAAGAAGCAACTGTGAATGAAAGTGAAAATGTTCTTCCAATTCAAGTCCCAGTTTACAAAGATTATATTTCACCAGTCGCGATTCGCCGTATGGCAAAAGGTGTGAAAAATGGCATTGTGGCTTCGGCTTTGGCCATGAAAGAAGCCAATGTTGAAACCTTAGATGCTATCATTACAGGAACCGGAATGGGTTGCATCGAAGATTCTGACAAGTTTTTGAAAGCATTGATTGACAACAACGAAGAATTTTTAACACCAACATCGTTCATCCAATCGACACACAATACTGTAGGTTCACAAATTGCTTTGGGTTTGCAATGCAAAGCGTATAATTTTACGTATGTCAATGCTGCTGTCTCTTTCGAGTCGGCTATTTTGGATGCCAAAATGAAGATTGAAGAAAACGAAGCAACCACTATTTTAATTGGTGGCATTGATGAAATGAGCGATTATACAGCAAAATTATTTCAATTGGCTGGGTTTATTAAAAAAGAAACCGACGCTCCTTTTTCGATTTTAGATTCAAAAACAAGCGGAGCAGTTTATAGTGAAGGTGCTACTTTTTTTGTTTTGGAAGATAAAAAAACATCATCAACGTATGCTGAAATTATAGATGTTGATATGGTTAACAAATTGGCTATCGATGAGGTGGAAAGCAAAATACACGATTTTCTAAAAACAAATAATCTACAAATTGGAGATATTGATGTTGCAGTTTTAGGCTACAATGGTGATGTTGCGTTTGATGGTTATTACAAAAATCTGTCAGAGAATTTATTTTCAAATACACCACAAGTGTATTACAAACAGTTGAGTGGCGAATACAATACGGCTTCTGCATTCGGACTTTGGGTTGGTGCAAAAATCATAAAAACCCAACAAATGCCAAGTGTTTTAAAAATAAATTCACTTGAAAAAAGCGAATACAAAACCATCCTTTTGTACAATCAATACAAAGGACTCGACCATAGTTTTACTTTACTTTCTCGATGTTAAACTATAAAAAAATAAACGTTCTTTTTTTGGCATTTTTGCTACTTTTATTGGTTTTGAGTTATTTCATAACGATACAATGGTGGTATTTTTTAGTGCTTTTGGGGGTTCGATTTTTATTTCTACTTATTGGATCTTCCTTTATCCAATTGAATTTTCACGTCAAAGCGTATTGCAATAATCCGAACGAAAAAGAAAAGAAAATTGCCCTTACGTTTGATGATGGTCCGAATCTAATTACACCACAAATCTTAACATTACTCAAGCAATACAACGCAAAAGCGACTTTTTTTTGTATCGGGAAGAACATCGAAAAACATCCCAAAATTCTTAAAAAAACGTTTGAAGAAGGTCATATAATTGGAAACCATTCGTTTTCTCACAGTCATTTTTTTGATTTTTATCGGAAAGAAAAAGTAATAGCAGAATTGCAACAAACCGATGTAATTATTGAACAAATAATTGGTAAAAAACCCGCTTTTTTTCGACCACCTTACGGTGTTACCAATCCGTCTATTCGTAGAGCTTTAGCAACAACAAACCACAAAGTTATTGGTTGGAACATTCGCTCAATGGACGGCATTATCCAAAACAAGAAAATCATTTTCAATCGCATTTCCTCTAGAATTACGCCAGGTGCAATTGTGCTTTTACACGATACGTCTGAAAATACCGTTAGCGTTTTGGAACAGTTATTGCTATTTTTGCAGTCGAACAATTACCAAGTAGTGTCGCTAGAGGAACTCTTGAATTTAAAAGCCTATGAAGATTAGTACCTATATACTGGTAGCATTTTTAAGTGTACTACATTTGAAAAGCTATGCTCAAGAACAAAAAATGTCGGATGCTGAAATCACTGCATTCAAGCAATCCGTCAATGCGGTAGCCAAAAAAATCACTACAATTACTACCGATTTCGTGCAATACAAACACATGGATTTTTTAGCTAAAGACATTGAAACTTCGGGGAAAATGTATTTTGCCGAACCAAATTCACTAAAATGGCAGTATAAAAAGCCCTATAATTATTCGATAATTTTTAAAAACGGAAAAATTTTAATCGATGATGAAGGTAAAAAAAGCTCACACGATATTGGGAATAGCAAGATTTTCGGAAAAATAAATAAGTTAATCGTAGGTAGTGTAAGTGGCAATATGTTTGATGATAAGGAATTTATCATCAGCTTTTTCAAAACAAAAACCAACAACATTACGCGATTGATACCGAAAGATGCTGCCATGAAAAAATACATCAAGCAAATTGAATTGACTTTCGACAAAGATGACAACACCGTAGTACAAGTTAAATTGATAGAATCGTCAGACGACTTCACTCGAATTGTTCTTAAAAACAAGACTTTAAATGCAAAAATCGACAGTTCCGTTTTTACTAACTAGTGTTTTAGCCCTTTTGCTTTTGGTTTCTTGTGCCACACCAGCTGTGGTAAAAGACTACAATACGGTTGTTTTGGATAAGAAGGTGTATCAAAATCCGTATTTTGCAAATCCCGAAATCGATTATGTTTACAAGGCAAATATTACCGTTTATGGCAATGAATTAACGGGAATTTTTATTGCTAAAAAAATCAACGATACCACACATCGTGTGGTTTTTACTACCGAATTTGGAAACAAATTACTCGATTTTGAAATTTCGGAAATCGATTTTAAAATCAATTCGATTGTCGACGAATTAAACAAAAAAATACTCATCAATACCTTAAAAACCGATTTCAGATTGCTGTTAAAAACCAACTTTTTAGTAGATGAACAGTTTGAAAAAGATTCGAGTAAAGTCTATAAAAGCAAAGATGAAGGCAATAAAGTCAATTATCTTTTCGTTTCAACAGCAGATGAAAAACTACAGCAAATTGTACATGCTTCTCGAACAAAAGAAAAAATAAAGCTACGTTTTACATCAGAAAACAATATTTTTGCCCAAAATATAATCATTCAGCATTATAACATTAAATTACAGATTGAATTAAATTATTTTAACCAAAATTAAATTACAAATGAAAAAAGTATTGATTATTGCCATGTTAGCATTTTTCGGAATGACACAAGCTCAAGTAACATTTAAGCCAGGATTGAGAGGCGGAGTTAACTTTTCTCACTTTACAAAAGGAGATGAGTACAACGGTTATTATGACAATAACAGGAATTATGTAAACGGAGTTTACAGAGATGAATTCAGCTCAAAAACCGACTTCTATCTTGGATTTTATGGTGCGTTACATCTTACAAAGTACTACACGTTACAACCGGAAATTGATTATTCAAGACAAGGAGCAGAATACAAAGGAAGATTAGGTGAAGCCGATTTTACTTATGAAGTATCGTATTTGTCAATTGCCGTGGTGAATAAGTTTACCTTCTCAGATAAATTTAATATTCATGTGGGTCCAACTATTGACATTCAGGTAGAAGATAATTTCCCTACTGAAAACGAAATTGATTTTGCTTTTATTCTTGGAGCAGGCTATAATTTCACTAAAAATTTCGGAATTGAAGCAAGGGTGAAAAAAGGAATTATTCCGGTTATTGACTCCTATACTGATACTTTTTATGGAGGTAACGACCACACCAATGTCGTGTTCAGCGTTGGAGCAACCTATACTTTTGATTTAAAATAAAATCATGTTATTAAAAGATTTTTATACCATAAAATCCATCGATAAAAAGGATGACCATAATTATATGGTTGTCCTTTTTATTAATGAAAATCACGAGGTTTTTAAAGGACATTTTCCTGGAAACCCGATTATGCCAGGCGTTTGTATGATGCAAATCATCAAAGAACTTACCGAACAAATTGCGACTACCACTTTGGTAATGCAAAGTCTTTCCAATGTGAAATTTATGGCGTTAATCAATCCGTTTGTGACGCCAGAATTACAACTTGAATTGAATATTACCACTACAGAAGAAGGTTTGGTTAAAGTAAAAAACACCACTTATTTTGGCGAAACGGTCGCTTTAAAACTAGGAAGCGTGTACAAAAAACTATAAAGATGAAAACGCTATTTTCTATTTTCTTGCTGATTAGTTTTTTCAATGATCC
>JAZKGN010000125.1:0-10305 GCA_040385945.1 Bacteroidota bacterium | reverse complement strand
CATTTCAAAGAGCAATCGACGGTTTTAAAAGAGTACATTCGGAGTTTTATAGTACAATCGAAAAGTTTTTCTGCCGAAGAAAAACAAACGGTCAAATAAGTAAAGCAAATTTACATGGCAACAACTTTATTTGATAGTCAAAAAATCAATACACTTAACGTCTGCGTTATTGTGCCTACTTACAATAATGAAAAAACGCTACAACGAGTGCTAGATTCGGTGTTGTCTTATACTTCTAATATTATTATCGTCAACGATGGTTCGACCGATTCGACTTCTGAAATTTTAAAAAACTATTCGCAACTCGTACAAATTCACCATCCTAAAAATGCTGGGAAAGGTATGGCGTTGCGAAACGGATTTAAAAAAGCCATCGAACTCAACTATACGTATGCGATTACGATAGATTCCGACGGTCAGCATTTTGCTTCTGATATTCCAATATTTATTGAAGCAATCGAAAACGAACCGAATGCATTGCTTATCGGAAGTCGCAACATGACTACCGATGACGTTCCTAAAAAGAGCAGTTTCGGAAATAAATTTTCCAATTTTTGGTTTTGGTTTGAAACCGGAATTACGCTTCAAGATACCCAATCGGGTTATCGTTTGTATCCTTTGCAATTGATTCCGAAAAGGTATTTTACCACCAAATTCGAATTTGAAATTGAAGTCATCGTTCGTTCGGCGTGGAAAGGAATTCCAGTAAAAAACATTCCGATTCAAGTATTGTACGACCCCACCGAAAGAGTGTCGCATTTTCGCCCCTTTAAAGATTTTACCCGAATTAGTATTTTAAATACGGTTTTGGTCCTCATCACATTGTTATACATCAAGCCAAGAGATTTTTTTTTTAGCTTTAAAAGAAAAGGAATAAAAAAATTTCTGTTAGAAAATATCCTCCATAGCGAAGACAGTAATTTCAAAAAAGCAGCTTCTATTGCTTTGGGCGTTTTTATTGGAATTTCACCTTTTTGGGGATTTCAAACTATCCTTGTTTTGGCGTTGGCTGTGGTGTTGCGATTGAATAAAGTCATTGCCTTTGCTTTTTCCAACGTTAGTTTTCCACCATTTATTCCGTTTATTATTTACGGTTCTTTACAAGTGGGAAGCTGTTTTGTAACCAACAATTCCTCAATTTCATTCGACAAATCACTTACTTTTTCAGATGTTCAAGCGCATCTGCAACAATATCTTATTGGCAGTTTTGTTTTGGCCAGCATTAGTGCTGTTATTTTTGGAAGTATTGCTTACTTCATATTGGTATTTTTTACTACTTTTAAAAATAAAAAATAAGCATGCACGATTTTTTCACTGCGATGTATACGTATCTGAATAAGAGAAAGTTCTTTTCTTTTATATTGTTTTTAGCCTTGTTATCAGTACTTGGTTTTTTTGCGTTACGCCTACAATTTAGTGAAGATATTACGCGTCTTATCCCAACCAACGACAAAACCAATACCACAGCTAAGGTTTTAAATCAACTGAATTTTGCCGATAAAATCACGATTAAAATCAGTTCCAAAAAGAATGGAACACCTGAAGATTTAACCCAGGCGGCGACGCTTTTTTTAGCCGATTTGGATGCCAATTCGAAAGACTATGTTGGCAAAGTGCAAGGAAAATTAGATGAGAAAAACCTGCAAGAAACCTTCGATTTTGTATACAATAACCTGCCTTTGTTTTTGGATAAAGCCGATTATCAAACCATTCAAAATAAAATTCAAAACGACAGTATTGCTAAAATTGTCGAAGCTGATTACAAATCGCTAATCTCGCCAACCGGAATGGTGACGCGCGATTTTATTTTGAAAGATCCACTCGGTATTTCGTTTATCGCCTTAAAAAAAATGCAGCAATTGAGTATTGGCGACGATTTTGAACTCCAAGATGGATTTGTTATCACCAAAAACAAACAACATTTACTGCTTTTTGTCACACCAAAATTAGCCACCAACGAAACCGATAAAAACACCCTTTTTGTTGAACAACTCAACACTATAAAAAACAAAATCAACGCCCAATTTAAAGACAAAGCGTCGCTGAGTTTTTATGGCGCAACGCCTGTCGCCGTTGGAAATGCCACCCAAATAAAAGCCGATGTACAATGGACGTCTATTTTTGCCGGAATCACATTGGTCTTGCTTTTGGTTTTTTTCTACCGAAATATATCATCGCCACTTATCATTTTTATTCCGTCTTTATTTGGAGCTGCTTTCGCCTTGGCGATTTTGTATTTTACTAAGGGAAGCATTTCGGCTATTTCACTCGGAATAAGTTGTATTTTGTTAGGAGAAACCACCGATTATTCTATTTATGTGCTCACGCATTTGCGCAACAATAAGGACATAAAATTGCTGTACAAAGACATTACAAAACCGCTCATTTTGTGTGGAATTACGACTTCTATTACCTTTTTGTGTTTGTTTTTTGTCAAGTCGGAAGCTTTGCAAGATTTGGCTATTTTTGCCGCCTTGAGTGTCATTTCGACCAGTATTTTTTCGTTGGTACTGATTCCGTTGTTGTATCGATTTGCACCAAATACTTCGCAAAGAAAATTAAAGATTTTCAAAGAAGGCAATACCATAATCGACAAAATTGCAGCGTATTCGTACCATAAAAATAAGTTTTTGGTAATCGCTATGCTACTGCTATTGATCGTGTGTTTTTTCACGTATTCTAAAGTGACGTTTAATAACGATTTGTCATCGCTAAATTTTGTTTCACCCGATTTAAAACAAGCCGAAAAAGAATTAGAAGAAATCACCAATGGCGACACCAAATCGATTTATCTGGCTTCGTATGGCGATGATTATGAAACGGTTTTAAGTAACAACGGCAAACTTTTTACCACGTTGAATCAGCTAAAGGAGGATAAGCAAATCGTTCAGTTTAGTTCTGTTGGTGGATTGGTTTTTTCGGAAGCCAATCAGCAGCAAAAAATACAAGATTGGACAGCATTTTGGGACGAATCTAAAAAAGCAAACTTAAAAAAATTACTCATTGCCAACGGAAACACTTTCGGATTCAAAGACACTTCTTTTCAACTTTTTTATGATCGATTGGAGCAAAATGCACCTACAATTTCGATTGCCGATTATAAAAAAGTAGCGTCTTTTTTTATCGAGGAATTTGTGTCAGAAAAGAATGGTTTTCACACCATTTCTACTTTGGTAAAAGTGTCTAAAGAAAATAGAGACGCCTTCGTAACCGCCATTAAAAAGCAACCCAATTTGGTTGTTGTCGATCGTCAGGAAACCAATGAAACCTTTTTAGGAACCTTAAAAGTCAACTTTCAAAAATTAATCAACTACTCTTTTATTGCCATATTTATTATTCTGTTTTTGTCGTTCAGACGTGTAGAATTGGTTATCGTAAGCATTATTCCAATTATGATTAGCTGGATTTTCACTACTGGTTTGATGGGCATTTTTGATCTGCAATTTAATGTCATCAACATCATTGTTTGTACATTAATTTTTGGCGTTGGCGTCGATTACAGTATTTTCATGACAACGGCTTTGCAGAAAGAGCATACGTATGGTAAATCGGAATTGCCAACGTATCGAACCTCCATTTTGCTTTCTGTGGCTACAACTATTTTAGGAACTGGAGTGTTGGTTTTTGCCAAACATCCAGCTCTACAATCGATCGCTTTGATTTCGGTGATTGGTATTTTTTCGGCCTTGTTGATTACGTATACGATTCAGCCTTTGGTTTTTAATTTCTTTGTTAATTACAATGTCAAAAAAGGGAATCCACCTTTCGAAATCCGCCGTTTTATACATTCGGTTTTGTCTTTTATGTATTACGGATTGGGAGGTTTTATTCTTTCTATTTTCGGATCTTTTTTAGTCAAAATTGTTCCACTTCCAAAAAAGAAAAAACTGCAAGCATTTCATTATATCATGTCGAAGTTCATGCATTCGGTGTTTTTAACGTATCCAGCCATAAAGCGAAAAATAGTCAACAAACACCATGAAAACTTCGAAAAACCCTGTATAATTATTGCCAATCACACCTCGTTCTTAGATATTTTGGCTGTTGGAATGTTGAGTCCGAAAATCATTTTTTTAGTGAGCGATTGGGTGTATAATTCGCCTTTCTTCGGAAGAGGTGTTCGCCTTGCTGGGTTTTATCCTGTCTCAAGCGGAATCGATAACGGCGTAGAACATTTAAGAGAAAAAGTCGCGCAAGGATTTTCATTGATGGTTTTTCCAGAAGGAACACGTTCGATTGATAATTCGGTAAAACGCTTTCACAAAGGCGCTTTTTATTTGGCAGAGGAATTCAATTTGGATATCGTTCCAGTAATTATTCACGGCTATTCCGAGGCTTCACCAAAAGGCGATTTTATGTTGTATAAATCATCGACAACTGTCGAAATTTTAGAACGTATTGTATCAAATGATGCATCATTCGGAGAAAACTACACTGAAAAAACAAAAAAAATAAACCGTTTTTTTAGAGAACAATACCAACGAATTCGTCAAGAAGAGGAAGGTGTTAACTATTTTAAAAGTACGCTTTTCAACAGTTTCGATTATAAAGAACAAGTGATAATTGATGCTGTAAAAACCGATTTTAAATTAAATGCTGAAGCCTATCATAAACTCAACAATCACATTTCCGCTAAGGCAAAAATTCTGCATTTGGCAAATGATTATGGGCAATTGGATGTGTTGATAACGCTTCAAGAATCGCAAAGAACAATCGTTTCATTCATCGCTGATGAAGAAAAACGCAGCGTTGCCAAAACCAATCATTTCCTCAAGAAAAGAAACATTACGTATTTGGATGAGTTGCAAATGCCACATCAAAATGCCTACGATGTACTTTTGATATCGGCTAAAAATGCAGAAATCGACGCAAATGAATGGATAACTGTAAGCGATTGTGTAATTTTATGGAATTGTCCACAAGCAAAAGAGAAGTTTGTTACCTTGGATTTTACCATCGTTTCAGAAAATGACCAAATCGTTGTTTTAAAGAAAAAAGTATAATGAAAGAGCAGTACGACGTTGTTATTGTTGGAAGTGGCTTAGGCGGCTTGGTTTCGGCCATTATCCTTGCAAAAGAAGGTTACAGCGTTTGTGTGCTCGAAAAAAACAACCAGTTTGGTGGCAATCTGCAAACGTTTGTTAGAGATAAAACCATTTTCGACACTGGAATTCACTACATAGGCGGATTAAGTGAAGGTCAGAATTTGTACAAATATTTTAAATATTTAGGCATCATGGACGACCTAAAACTTAAAAAAATGGACGAAAATGGCTTCGATATTATTTCTTTTGAAGACACCAACGAAGAGTTTCCACACGCGCAAGGCTATGATAATTTCATCAATCAACTTGTTCGTTTTTTTCCAGACGAACGTCAAGCTATTGAAAACTATTGCGAAAAAGTGCAAACCATTTGCAACTCTTTCCCCTTATATAATTTAGAATGGGAAGGCAAATACGACAACGAGATTTTAACCTTGAATGCTAAAAAATGCATTGATGAAGTCACCGATAACGAAAAGCTGAAATTGGTATTGGCAGGAACTAATTTTTTATACGCTGGAATTGAAGACAAATCGCCTTTTTACGTTCACGCACTTTCGGTAAATTCGTATATTCAAAGTTCGTATCGCTGTATTAATGGTGGAAGTCAGATTACCAAACAACTCATCAAACAGTTAAAACGTTTTGGTGGAGAAGTCTACAAATACAAAGAAGTTACTCAATTTGATGTTGAGGATAATAAGGTCACTCAGGTGAAAATGAAAGACGGTTCGGAAGTTTCGGGCAACATCTTTATTTCAAATATTGAACCTAAAACCACCTTAAAAATGGTGGGACAAGAAAAGTTTAGAAGGTCTTTTTACAGCCGTATTAATAGTTTGGAAGGCGTCATTTCTGCCTTTAGTTTGTACATCGTTTTTAAACCCAATACGTTCAAATATTTAAACCACAATTACTATCACTTTAAAAATAGTAAAGACGTTTGGACGGCGTATGAATACGATGAAAATTCTTGGCCAAAAGCGTATATGGCATCGATGAACGCTTCTGGGAAGAATGAAGAATGGGCCGAAGGCATGACCTTTATTACCTACATGCATTTTGACGATTTAAAGCCTTGGGAAGACACCTTCAATACGACTGCCGAAAAAGAAGACAGAGGCGAATCGTATGACGAATTCAAGACACGAAAAGCCGAACGGTTCTTGCAAGAAATTGAAATTAAATTCCCCGGAATTCGCAATTGCATCAAATCCATTCACACGTCTACGCCACTTTCGTACCGCGATTATATTGGCGGTTCCAATGGAAATATGTACGGGTATGTAAAAGATTCGAACGATCCGATGAAGTCGTTTATTGCTCCAAAAACCAAACTCGATAATTTGTATCTAACAGGACAAAGTATCAACATGCACGGCGTTTTGGGCGTTACTATCGGAGCCGTTGTTACGTGTTCGGAAATTGTTGGCAAAGAATATTTGGTCAACAAAATCAATCAATCTTCTCTTTAATTACTTTGCGATGAGAAGATTATTTTCATTTAGTGTTGTATGGATGTTAGTGGGAATGTTCGTCTCCTGCGGAACATCAAAATCAATGCATCACAAACCAGTTCTTGAAGGTTACAATGCAACGATTCCGACAGTTAAAAAACAATCCGCAACAGTGTACACAACTGGGAATGATTTCTTACTCAAAAACAAACAAAACCTCTGGGAATTATATGTCGAAGGCGATCCATTAGAACGAAGCTTAGCCATGGGAAGCCTCACGGATTCGCTATTAAAAAAACAAGAAAAGGTCTTTTTTTCTAAAATAAATGATTTGGTTCCGTCACAATTCAAGCAACGATTGTTACGCGGATTTTTAAAATGGTACAACCGAAAACTCTACCTGAATGTGTCAGAAGAATACAAGACAGAGATTTACGGAATTTCAGAATATACTTCACACGATTTTGACAACATTGCACCACGGTATTTGCGCAGTTTGTACTTGCATGGTGCTCACGATATTGGTCACGCGTTGCAAGATTTAGCTTTGGTAGGTTGTTCTTCGTTTGCTGCTTGGGGCGATAAATCGGAAGATGGAACTTTGATTTTAGGTCGGAATTTTGATTTTTATGCAGGCGATGAATTTGCCAAAGATAAAATTGTAGCTTTTGTCAAACCCGAAAAAGGATATCCGTTTATGATGGTGACTTGGGCAGGAATGATTGGGGTTTGTTCTGGAATGAATAATGAAGGACTTTCGGTAACCATCAACGCAGGAAAATCGAAAATTCCATTGATAGCCAAAACGCCAATATCCATTCTTACGCGAGAAATATTGCAATATGCCAAGAATATTGATGAAGCGATTGCGATTGCCAAAAAAAGAAAAGTCTTTGTTTCCGAGTCGATTATGATTGGAAGTGCCGCCGATAAAAAAGCGATTTTAATAGAAGTTTCGCCGGATAATTTCGGAGTTTATGAAGTGCCCAATAGCAACAATCAGTTGTTGTGTTCGAACCATTTTCAAAGTGAGAATTTAAAAAATGACGAACGAAATCAGGAGCAAATTCTGAACAGTCATTCCAAATATCGGTTTGATAAGATGGTCGAATTGTTTGATGAAAATCCGAAAATAAACCCACAAATTGCCGCTTCTATTTTAAGAAATACAGAAGGATTACACCATTTGCCTTTGGGTTACGGAAATGAAAAAGCACTTAATCAATTGTTGGCACACCACGGTGTGATTTTTAAACCAGAGCAGCGCTTGGTATGGGTGTCTTCCAATCCGTATCAATTGGGCGAATTTGTCTGCTATGATTTGAAAGCGATTTTTGATAATGCGAATTTCAACGGAACAATTACGTCCTTACAAAAACAAGATTTGAACATACAAAAGGATGTTTTTTTAGAAAGCGATGCCTATAAAAACTATGAAATGTTTCGAATAGAAGATCGGAAAATGGATGCTGTTTTAGAAAACAAATCGGATTTAGATACTACTTTTGAAAAAAAATACCAATCTTTGAATCCCAATTATTGGGTAGTCTATTACAAAGTCGGACTGTATTACTATAATAAGAAAAACTATCACGAAGCGAAAATTCATTTTGAAAAAGCCTTGACCAAAGAAATTACAACGCTCTTGTCAAAGCAAGAAATAGAAAAACACCTTAAAAAAATAAACAGGAAATTGCAATGATTCCAAAAATAGAAACCGCATCTACCAAAGAAATTAAAGTCTTTCAAGAGCAAAAACTTTTGGAAATGTTGGCGTATGTAAATGCGAATTCTCCTTTTTACAAACGACTTTTTAAAGACAACAACATCGCAATTTCGTCGATAACAACTATTGAAGATTTGCAAAAACTTCCAGTGACAACTAAAGAAGATTTGCAACAATTCAACGATGATTTTATGTGTGTGCCTAGAACTAAAATCATCGATTTTGCTACGACTTCGGGTACGTTGGGCGAACCAGTTACTTTCGGTTTAACCGATAAAGATTTAGACAGATTGGCGTATAATGAAGCCATTTCATTTGATTGTGCGGGCATAAAAGAAGGCGATATTGTGCAATTAATGACCACTATCGACCGACGATTTATGGCTGGATTGGCGTATTTTTTAGGATTGCGAAAAATGAAAGTCGGTGTCATTCGTGTCGGTGCTGGAATTCCAGAATTGCAATGGGATTCGATTTTAAAATACCAACCCAATTATTTAATTACGGTGCCTTCGTTTTTATTAAAATTGATTGAATATGCCGAAGTACATAACATCGATTACAATAAATCGAGTATAAAAGGTGCTGTTTGTATTGGAGAATCGTTGCGGAATCAAGATTTCGAAATGAATACCTTGGCAAAAAAGATTACGGAAAAATGGAACATCAAGCTCTTTTCCACTTACGCCTCTACCGAAATGAGTACGGCGTTTACCGAATGTGAGCACGCGATTGGTGGTCACCATCATCCCGAGCTGATTATTGTTGAGGTGTTAGATGAAAATAATCTTCCTGTGGCAGCAGGCGAATCGGGCGAATTGACTTTTACCACATTGGGAATTGAAGCCATGCCATTGCTTCGTTTCAAAACGGGCGATATCGTAAAAGTGCATAACGAACCGTGTGCTTGTGGACGAAATACGTTGCGTGTTGGACCCGTTATCGGAAGAAAACAGCAAATGATAAAATACAAAGGAACCACTTTGTATCCACCAGCGATGAACGATGTGTTGAACGACTTTGAAAACATCGAAAGTCATATAATTGAAATCTCCACTAACGAATTAGGCACAGATGAAATTCTGATAAAACTTGCGGTGAAAGAAGAATCACCCGCATTTTTACATGAAATTAAAGACCACTTCCGAGCCAAATTACGAGTAACGCCCAAAATTGAATTCACTACAAAAGAAGTTCTCAATGCGTTGATTTTTCAACCGATGAGTAGAAAACCCATTCATTTTTTTGATAAAAGAACTTCCATAAACTAAAAAACGAATTGCAATCCGTTGAGAATCATTTAATAAACTTTTCAATTAAAAGTTGTAGTTTTGCAAAAAATTTCAATCCATGCCCAAAATTGGCAACATAGAATTACCAGATTTTCCACTACTACTCGCGCCTATGGAAGACGTGAGCGATCCGCCATTTCGTAGATTGTGCAAATTGCATGGTGCCGATTTGATGTATTCGGAATTCATTTCTTCCGAAGGGTTAATTCGCGATGCCATAAAAAGCCGCATGAAATTGGATATTTTCGATTACGAGCGACCAGTTGGTATTCAGATTTTTGGTGGAGACGAAGAAGCGATGGCGATGTCTGCTAAAATTGTGGATGCTGTACATCCCGATTTAGTTGATATTAATTTTGGTTGTCCGGTTAAAAAAGTAGTTTGCAAAGGTGCTGGTGCTGGGGTTTTGAAAGATGTCGATTTGATGGTGCGTTTGACCAAAGCAGTGATTCGAAGCACCAATCTTCCGGTAACGGTAAAAACCCGTTTGGGTTGGGATGAGAGTTCTATCAATATTGATGAAGTGGCCGAAAGATTACAAGATATTGGTGTGCAAGCATTAACCGTTCATGCACGAACACGTGCGCAAATGTATAAAGGCCATTCCGATTGGACACACATTGCAAGAGTGAAAAACAATCCTAGAATTACCATGCCGATTTTTGGAAATGGTGATATCGATTCGCCCGAAAAAGCTTTGGAATACAAAAACAAATTTGGTTTGGATGGCATGATGATTGGTCGCGCTGCGATTGGTTATCCGTGGATTTTTAACGAAATCAAAC
>JAZKGN010000124.1:1406-18080 GCA_040385945.1 Bacteroidota bacterium | reverse complement strand
GGATACATTCCATCGATATCAAAACTAATACTGACTTTTTGAGGAAGCGAAGCAATGATTACATCGCATTGTTGTTGCCATGTTTTTCCTTCAAAGATCTCCGCTTTCAAATCAGAATCGGTATGAATTAAAACCCTACCGTTTTCGTTTTTCACCACTTCCACTTCTTGTTCGCAAAAATCTCGAATTCCGACTTGAACAATTTTTGAAATTTGCGGAATTTGCAATGCGTTGTACATTATAGACGCATGAGAATACGTAAATCCTTCATAAGCAATACGCAAATCCATGTGTGCATCAAGGTGCAGAATTCCGAAATCTGAATGTTTTGTAGCCAACGCTTCGTAATATCCTAATGGCGTAGAATGGTCGCCTCCAAGAAGTACTACTTTTTTACCTTGATTCATCCAATGCAAAACGGTTTCTTTAACTTGTGTGTGCAAATCACGACACACTTTATTTATCGTAGCTAAATCGGCTAGTAACGTTGGGTGATTATTTAAATCCTCTCCTGCTTCTAGTGCTTCAATTATGGGTTGAGCAAGTGCTTTGTATTTGTCTGAATTGGTTTTCCAAGTTGATGGAATTTCAGCATAGTACATTCCGAGTTTCCACAATTCTGGAAAATTCTGGTGATTTAAATCGACTTGAAAGGAAGCATCAAGTATGGCTTCTGGTCCGTCTGATGCTCCTGCACCATAACTTACGGTTACTTCCCACGGAACTGGAATAATAATTATTTCAGATTGTTCGGCAGAAAAAGGCAAGCCAAAAATGGTTGCATCGGCAAGTCCTGGTTGAGAAGGATCAAAATTTTGTATGATTTGTTCTTTGGTCATTTTTTAAGTAGCTGAGAAACTGAGTGGCTTAGCAACTGAGTTCTTTTTTGCAAAGTTAACTTTTATAGCAAATTATAAAAATCTTATTTCAGTAAATAAAAAAACCACAATGAAGAAATCTCCATTGTGGTTATTATTTAAAATTGGAAAGATAAATTATTCCTTAATAAATTTAACTGTTGCTTTAGAAGCAGCAAAATTTATAGTATAAATACCAGTAGCTAATTCAGAAACATTGATAACTTGTTCGTTAGAATTTATCTTAGCTTCCATTACTTTTTGTCCTAATAAGTTGTGAATAGTTATGCTTTCGTTAGCATCAAATTCACCTTTAATTGTAATTTGGCTTGAAGTTGGATTTGGATAAACCACTACTGTATTTGGATCAAATTCGGCAATACCCAAAGCAGTTATAGTTAATGTAAATGTTCTTGTTACTGTTGCAGCACCAAGAGTTGCTGTCATAGTTATCGTATGCACACCTGGACCTAAAACCGTTCCTACAACTGGTGACTGTGTTAATGTAGCGGTACAAACTGGCGAAATTGGATTAGCTAATGCCGCATAACTTGGTAAAGAATACGAACTAGACGAAACAGTTTGATTAGGAATTGCTGCCATAGATAATGGTAATGTTGGCATTGTATACCCTGTAGCAGTAAATTCTTGAGTCATTGTCATAATATCAGCACAAGGATAATTCATATTAATAGCGGCTTGTCTAACGGCAATTGCAGCATTTTGTTGATTAGTACTAGAATTAGTTAAAGCTAATCCTTCGAGAAAAGCTTTATCTGTTTTTTCTCTACCAATACCGTCCCAAATTCGCATCAATACAGTTGCCCAAATTTGACCATCGGAATGGATTTGACCAACCAATCCTCCTGGGTATGTGGCTCCATAATCAGTAGTTCTACCACCCCAACAAGTGTTATGACCATCCCAACTAAACATATAGTGGTATGCTGCATCAGCAGGCGTCCATTGGTTCAAACTTCTACTATACGATTGTGCCCAATAATCACCTGAACCTTCGCTTAATCCGTTTACTTGTGAAAGACCTCCGTTTGTCATCCAATCGTGTAAACCATGTCCTAATTCGTGCCAAATAACATCTGAATCTTCTGCATCATCTACACATCCTTCTCCAAAAGAAATTTGGTCAGTACCCGAAAGAAAATGAGAATTATCCGCTTGGTTTAAACCCGATGGATCAAATCGTAGTATTCCACCATTTGAATTGGGTATGCAAGCAATTCCCAACGTTTGATTAATATAACGCATGCTTTTATCTAATTGATAGAAAACATTTGCTGCTTCAAAGGCATTGTTATCTCTTGTAAAATTAAAAGCGCTTGTTGCTTGTGTAAACAAACCAGTAGTTGGTGCTTCAAAATCAGTTATTTCTACATACGAACTTTTTAATTTATACACTCCTGCTGTCAAATCAATTTCTGGCAAAGTTACTGCAGTTCTTGCCGCAGCTAATTGCGTTGTATTGGCATCACTACCATCTACATAGCCTGCTGTTCCATAAGCCACAGCAGCAAACGATAATGGATCTGACAAATAAACCATTGCAGTACCTGTTACAAAGGCAAGCGGAGCTGCAGTAACGGTTTTTGCTGCTGGTTTGTTTTTCTTATTCTCTTTATCCTTTTTTGGATTTTTTTCATGATTGTGATAAAAAGCCACATCCTTTGTACTCAAAATAGCTCCCGATTGTGCATCGACCATTACTTCCCAACTGGCATTTCCGTTTAGAGGATTGGTAACAACTCTGTAGGCAAGTTTAGTTTGATCATTAAATTTGGCAACAATTAATTTGTTTTCAGCTACTGTATAAACACCGTCAACTTTTAATGTTTCTTTTGATTTGTTCAAGGCTACTTCTTTAGAAATACTCGGATTAGTAACAATGTTTTCAATTGTACTATCATATGAATTAGAAGAGTAAACCAATTCGTTAGATGGAGAAAAGTTTATCACAATTTCCGATTGATAAACTGGCACATTGTTCAACATTTGTTGAAAACGTAAAGTTTCGCCGGCAAGACCATTTCTAACAAAAGAAAGTTGAAAGGTATGAAATGGCTGAATTTTTAATTCGCTTTCGTTTGCTTTAATCCATTTTCTTGCATCTGCTTCTTTTGATGAAGTTACCTGTGCAAACCCTGAATACACTAGACACAACAAAAGTGTAAGTGTTGCTTGTAATTTTAATTTCATATTTTTATTTTTAGTTTAGTAATAGCTTGTAAATATATTAATTTTCAATGTTTTAAAAAACATTTTAGAAACAATTTATAAAATTCCCGATTTTAAAATTTGTCCGAAATGATACATGTCAGCATACGACGTATACAACGGAACAGGTGCTAATCGAATTACATTAGGTTCACGCCAGTCGGTAATCACGCCATTGGTCATCAAATAATCGAACAAACTTCGACCTTCACCGTGAAGAAAGACCGATAATTGACACGCTCTTTCTTCTGGATTAGAAGGCGTAATTATTTCAAAAGAACTATCGACTTCTTTGTCTATTTCGTGAAGAATAAATTCGAGATAAGCAGTAATTTTATCTCTTTTGGCAATCAATTTTTCCATTCCGACTTCGGCAAACATTTCAACAGATGCCAAATAAGGTGCTAAAGAAAGAATTGGCAAATTGCTTACTTGCCAACCGTCGGCACCATGAACTGGATCGAAATTTGGCTCCATTTTAAAACGACGTTCTTTATTGTGTCCCCACCAACCTGCAAATCGCGGTAAATTGGTGTTGTGGTGTTTTTCGTGAACAAAACATCCAGACGCATTACCTGGTCCGGAGTTCATGTATTTGTACGAACACCAAGCAGCAAAATCGACGTTCCAATCGTGGAGTTCTAAATGGATATTTCCGGCGGCGTGTGCCAAATCGAAACCAACTGTCGCGCCTACTTTGTGACCCGCTTCGGTGATGGTTTTCATATCGAAAACCTGTCCAGTGTAATAATTAACGCCACCAAACAAAACCAAAGCAAGCTCGTCTCCTACTTCATTGATTTTTGCAAGAATATCTTCTAGGCGAATGTTGTTTTCACCTTCTCTTCTTTTGATTTCAACAATCGCGTCTTCTGGCTTTAAGCCGTGATGATTGACCTGCGATTGAAACATGTATTGATCGGAAGGAAATGCTTTTTCTTCGCAAATAATTTTATATCGGGTTTTTGTTGGACGGTAAAAAGACACCATTAACAAGTGTAAGTTTATCGTTAAGGTATTCATCACAGTCACTTCTGATGGTTTGCAACCCACAATTTTACTCAACGGTTGTGCAAATCGTTCTTGATAATCCCACCACGGTTTTTGTGCATAAAAATGACCTTCGACAGCTAAGTTTGCCCAATCGTTCATCACTTCATCTACATAGGTTTTGGCACTTTTGGGTTGAAGCCCGAGCGAATTACCTGTGAAATAAATCACGTCTTTTCCGTTGTGTTGTGGAAAAATAAATTGGTTTCTGTAGTGTTGCAATTCGTCTTGCGCGTCGAGTTGCTGTGCGAATTCTAGGGTATTTTGGAAAGTCATTGTGTTGTTTATTTTGAGTGTAAAAGTAACGAAAAAGTTGGAAAGAAAAAAGTCGCTGAGTTGCCGAGTAACTGAGTAATTTCACTCTAGTGAGGTTGCGTGAAGGATGGTAGCAGAAAGCCCACAGCCGTGTAGCGAAGCGAAGCGGCGAGGACTTGTAGCGAACAGCCTGACCCGAAGGGGCACGCCCCAAAAAAAAATCCCATCATTACTGACAGGATTTTTATATTCACAAACCAAAAAGTCTTGCTTCTTGGCTCTTGCATCTTTTTCTCTTATAAAATCAACATGGCGTCGCCATACGAATAGAATTTGTATTGTTCTTTGATCGCTTCTTCGTAGGCTTTTTTCATTAAATCGTGACCACAGAAAGCCGAAACCATCATTAATAAAGTCGATTTTGGTGTGTGAAAATTGGTCACCATACAATCGGCGATGCTAAAATCGTGTGGTGGGAAAATGAATTTGTTGGTCCAACCATCAAACGGATTTAACGTTCGTTGAGACGACACAGCGCTTTCTATAGCACGCATCGAAGTGGTTCCGATACAACAGATTCTTTTTTTATTGGCTTTGGCGTTGTTTACGATATCGCACGCTTCTTGAGTGATTTTCAATTCCTCTGAATCCATTTTGTGTTTGGACAAATCTTCAACTTCTACTGGATTGAACGTTCCTAACCCTACGTGAAGTGTTACTTCTGCAAAGTCAATTCCTTTGATTTCTAATCGCTTTAAAAGGTGTTTCGAAAAGTGCAAACCAGCTGTTGGTGCGGCTACAGCTCCTTCTTCTTTCGCATAAATGGTTTGGTAACGCTCAGCATCCTCTTCGGTTACTTCACGATTGATGTATTTAGGGATTGGGGTTTCGCCTAGTTCGGTTAATTTTTTACGGAATTCTTCGTACGAACCATCGTATAAAAAACGCAAGGTTCTACCGCGAGAAGTTGTATTGTCAATTACCTCAGCTACCAACGAATCGTCGTCGCCAAAATATAGTTTGTTTCCAATTCTAATTTTACGCGCTGGATCAACCAAAACGTCCCAAAGGCGTTGTTCTGCGTTTAATTCGCGCAACAAAAACACTTCGATACGAGCGCCAGTTTTTTCTTTATTTCCGAACATACGCGCTGGAAAAACTTTGGTATTGTTGATCACCATGACATCGCCATCACCAAAATAATCGATAATGTCTTTGAACATTTTGTGTTCGATAGTCCCTTTTTTTCTGTCGATAACCATTAAACGGGCTTCGTCACGGTTTTCTGCTGGAAATTCAGCTAATAATTCGTTTGGTAAGTTGAATTGAAAATGAGATAATTTCATTAAAAAAAGTTTAGAAGTTTAAGGGTTTAGAAGTTTAGTAATAAAATTCTAAATCGCGGGCAAATATACGATTGTGAGATAGGCGTTGTCAAGTGTTTTGACGTTTATTTTTATTTTAAGTCGCTGAGTCGCTGAGCGACTGAGTTGCTGCGTTTTATTTTGTTTCCGAAATTGTAAATCCGATGTTTTTTAAATCGTTCCAAAAATTGGGATAGGATTTTGAAACCACATTAGCATCTTCGATAATAATTGACGTTTTTAGAGCTAATGGAGCAAATGCCATTGCCATTCGGTGGTCTTGATAAGTTTGGATATGTATATTGGAATGGATTGCTTTGGTTGCTTCCAAACGAATACTATTATCTGTTATAGAAACTGTTGCACCCAATTTGGTGAGCTCGTTTTTTAGCGCTTGTAATCGGTCGGTTTCTTTAATTTTTAGCGTGTGCAAACCTGTTAGATGGCATGCTATTCCGAGTCCGAAAAAGGTTACAGCGATAGTTTGGGCGAGATCAGGACAATTGTTTAAGTTAAGTTCGAAGTTCGAAGTTTGAAGTTCGAAGTTTTCAACTTTGGACAGTACAATTGAATTATCGGAATTGAAAACGGTTTCTACTCCAAAATTTTTATAGATTTCAGAAAGAATACTATCGCCTTGTAAACTAGTTTTTTTGTAACTTGAAAAGTTAATTTGCGTTCCGATTTCAGATAAAGCTACAATAGAATAATAATAGGATGCCGACGACCAATCGGATTCGATTGTGAATTTAAAATTTAGGACTTGGGATTTAGGATTTACTACTATAGTATTATTTTCAAATGCCGTTTTTACTCCGATTTCGTTGAGTAATGCCAATGTCATTTCGATGTATGGAAGTGATGTTATTTCGCCTTCGAGTGTTAACTCTAGTCCGTTTTCGAGTTTTGGTGCAATTAATAACAGTGCTGAAATATATTGACTGCTGACATTAGCAGGCAATGTTACTTTGTTTTCGGTAAGTTTCTTTCCGATGATTTTAAGTGGTGGAAATCCGTCTTTTTCTTCATAACTTATTTCAGCGCCAAGCTGTCGTAACGCATCAAACAAAATTTGTATTGGTCTTTCTTTCATTCGAGAGGAACCTGTAATTACGACTTCTCTTCCATCTTGAATGGCATAATAAGCCGTTAAAAAACGCATAGCTGTTCCTGCGTGATGAATGTCGACAACTTTATCATTGCTTTGTATGGCTTTGATCATCACTTGAGAATCATCCGAATTTGAAGCATTCTCTAAAACTATATTTGGATACAAGGCTTGGAGTAACAACAATCGATTGGTTTCGGATTTGGAACCTGTGATTGTAATTGTTGATTGTTGATTAACGATGGATTGTTCTAAAAGTAAATTCATTTTGTCATTTCACAGAGATGCACGGAGAAACACAGAGAACACGGAGTGTTTCCAGCTTATTTTAATTTATCGTTATTGTGATGTCTGTCGTGATCGCGATTCGTTTTCAAGTCCATTTTTTTATCAAAAGCAGCTTGTAAGTCGATTCCAGTTTGGTTGGCCAAGCACAAAACTACAAAAACCACATCGGCTAGTTCTTCGCCAAGGTCTTTGTTCTTGTCACTTTCTTTTTCAGATTGTTCGCCGTAACGACGTGCAATGATTCGGGCAACTTCACCTACTTCTTCGGTAAGTTGTGCCATGTTTGTCAATTCGTTGAAGTAACGAACGCCGTGGTTTTTTATCCAAGTATCGACTTCGAGTTGGGAGTTTTTTATATCCATATATTACTCTTTATTTTTTGTATCAATTATAATTGTTACTGGACCATCATTTATAAGGGCTACTTTCATATCAGCTCCAAACTGTCCGGTTTGAATTTCTTTTCCTAATTCTAGTTCCATTTGTGAAACAAAATTTTTGTATAACGGAATCGCAACATCGGGTTTTGCTGCTTTTATATACGACGGACGATTCCCTTTTTTGGTCGCAGCATGAAGGGTAAACTGACTTACTACAATAGCCTCGCCATTGGTTTCTTTTAGAGATAAATTCATCACATCGTTATCATCGGCAAAAATGCGAAGATTGGCAATTTTTGAAGTTAGCCAAACAATGTCTTCTTGCGTGTCTGCATCTTCAATTCCCAATAAAATTAAGAGTCCTGATGAAATTTCAGCCATAACGTTTCCATCAATGGTTACTGAAGCTTGCGAAACTCTTTGGATTACGGCTTTCATTCTGAATTAAGGAATTAGGATTTTCTACTGTCGTCACTTGCGATACGATCGTCATTGTATACATCTTGTCTGTAATGTTCATCATCACCTTCGAGGATTTTTAAATAACTGTTGTAACGTGACCAAGCAATTTCATCTTTTTCCAAGGCACTTTTTATCGCGCAATGTGGTTCTTCTTTGTGCAGGCAATTGTTGAATTTACATTGGTCTTGCAATTTAAAAAACTCTGGAAAATAACCGCTAATTTCGGAAGGTTCCATATCTACAATTCCGAAACCTTTTATTCCAGGTGTGTCGATAATTTTGGCATCAAAAGTCAAATCGTACATTTCTGCAAACGTTGTGGTGTGCTGTCCTTGTTTGCTTTGTTCAGAAATGGTTTTGGTTTTCAAATCCAATGTTGGTTCTAAAGCATTGACCAAAGTCGATTTTCCAACGCCAGAATGACCTGAAAACATCGATACTTTTCCTAACATCATTTCTTTTAACGCATCCAAACCTTTTTTCTCAGTAGAAGAAATTCGTAAACATTTGTACCCAATTTCTTGATAGACGTGTTGCAAATACAGTTGTTCGTCCAACATCGCATCATCAAACGTATCAATTTTATTAAAAACCAATACGGCTTCTATGCCATAAGCTTCGGCTGTGACCAAAAATCGATCGATAAAACTTGTTGTTGTTGGCGGATTATTGATGGTAATTAAAAGAAAAACAATGTCAATATTCGACGCAATGATGTGTGTTTGTTTGGATAAGTTTACCGATTTACGAACGATGTAATTTTTTCTTTCGTGAATATTGGTGATGGTTCCTGTAGTAACATCGGAAGCATCTTCCAATTCATAATCGACAACATCGCCCACAGCAATTGGATTGGTACTCTTGATGCCTTTCATGCGGAATTTCCCTTTGATACGACATTCCAAAAAAGTACCATCTGCTATTTTAACAGTATACCAACTTCCTGTAGATTTATATACTAATCCGGTCATTAATTATTGTGAATTTTGAATTCTAAATTTAAAATGCAAAATTAAGTTAATTAGCCATTTAAAATTTAAAATTCAACATTTAAAATCATCCATTGATAATTTTCTCTTGATGTGAGATGCTTTCTTGGTGGACTGCTTTGAAAAATTTAAGAATAAATTCTTCACTCAATCCTTTTTCTTCACCATCGAGTATCATTTTCTCCAGAATTTCATTCCACCTTTTATTTTGTAAAACAGCAATATTTTTTTCTTTTTTTAAAGCTCCTATTTGTTCCGATACTTTCATTCTGTTACCCAAGAGTTCCAACAACTTAGCATCGGCAATATCAATTTTAGCTCTGAGTTTGATCATTTCATTGTTAAAATCGTCTTCTTCAGTAGTACGTCTTCTGACCTTCAAATCCAACAAAATTTGTTTTAAAACAGTTGGAGTTACCTGTTGTGCCGAATCGCTCCAAGCGTTATCAGGATCACAATGCGTTTCAATCATCAAACCATCATAATTCAAATCGAGCGCTTGTTGTGCCACTTCTTGAATCATGCTTCTTTTGCCTGTAATATGAGACGGATCACAAATCAACGGCAAATCGGGAAAACGACTTTGTAATTCGATTGCAATTTGCCATTCGGGAATGTTTCTGTATTTTGTTTTTTCGTAAGTAGAAAAGCCTCTATGAACCACGCCTAGTTTCTTTATTCCGGCGTTATACATGCGTTCAACGCCACCAATCCACAACCCTAAATCGGGATTCACCGGATTTTTAATCAGTACAATTTTATCGGTATTTTGTAAGGCATCGGCAATTTCTTGCACAGCAAACGGATTTACAGTTGTTCGAGCTCCAACCCACAACACATCAATATCGTGCTCTAATGCCAATTTTACGTGAGTGGCATTGGCAACTTCAACAGCCATTAACAAACCTGTTTCGGCTTTTGCTTTTTGTAGCCATTTTAAACCGATAGCACCAACTCCCTCAAATCCTCCAGGACGCGTTCGTGGTTTCCAAATACCGGCGCGAAAAATACTCACATCTGAATCTTTTAATTCGTGTGCGATTCTCAAAACCTGTTCTTCGGTTTCGGCACTACAAGGCCCGGCGATTACGAGTGGATGTGGTAAATGAAAATCATTCAACCATGTTTTCAACTCTTTGTTGTTTTCCATAACATTTGAAATAGGCACAAATTTACTAAACCAATACCAACTGACACAGTAAAATCATAAAAGATAGATTTAATCGTTATACCTTCGTGGGTTTTAGAATTCCTTTAGTATTTATTACCTTTGTTTCAAATATCACATTATGTCAATAGAAGTTCAGAATATTTCAAAAAGTTATGGCACTCAAAAGGCTTTGGATGCCGTTTCATTTTCTGTCAAAAAAGGAGAAATTGTAGGTTTTTTGGGTCCGAATGGCGCCGGAAAATCGACTTTAATGAAAATACTAACGACGTACATTAATGCAGATGAAGGCAGTGCTGTAGTAAACGGACACGATGTAAACGCCAATCAAAAAGCGGTACAACTTTCGGTGGGTTATTTGCCCGAACACAATCCGTTGTATTTGGATTTGTACGTACGCGAATATTTGGCTTTTAATGCCGATGTGTACAAAGTAGCCCAATCGCGCATTGAAGAAGTGATTCAGTTGACGGGTTTAACACCCGAAAGTCATAAAAAAATAGGCCAACTTTCGAAAGGATTTCGGCAACGTGTGGGTTTGGCAACAGCTTTGTTGCACAATCCGGATGTATTGATTTTGGACGAACCGACTACAGGATTGGATCCGAATCAGTTGGTTGAGATTCGAAACGTGATAAAAAATGTGGGAAAGAACAAAACTGTTTTCTTGTCAACGCACATTATGCAAGAAGTGGAAGCGATTTGCGACAGAGTAATTATCATCGATAACGGAAAAATTGTAACCGATAAAAAATTAAACAAATTGGTTTCTGAAATCCAAGAGCAAGTAATTGAAGTCGAATTTGATAAAGCGGTTGATGCGACTTTATTGGCAGCTTTAACCGATTTGAAGTCGCATAAAAATATGCATGACAACGTTTGGGAATTGGTTTTTGAAACCGAAAACGATGCGCGTCTGACCGTTTTTGATTTTGCTAACGACAACGGATTGAAAACGTTGCAACTGAAATTGAAAAGCAAAAACTTGGAGGAAATTTTTAGAGAGAAAACGGGTAAGAAAAGTTAGAAGTACGAAGTTTTACCTTTTGAAAACGACACGTTTTTAGCCCTAATCGCAATGAAAAGCTTTTTTAAAAAGGAAAACTAGTTTTTGTTACTTGAAAAAAGCGACTAAAAGAAGCTCTTTTTAAAGTTTACAAAAACAGTTTGAGTTTAAAAAACTTGCAATGGAGAGTAGGATTTAGCTTCAAAAAACTGTTACTCAAAAATAAGTTGTCCTTGATAATGCGCAGTAACTTGTGGGTTATTGATTGGATGTCCTTTAGAAATTAAATTTCCGGTGCTATACAAATTCCCAGTAAGTGTTTGAATAGGTTTTACGATTATATCATTGGAACCTCGATGGTATACATTTACGTGTTGGGCGGTTAAATTTTGCGCTTCAATTCGTCCGTCTCCAGCATAAATATCTAACAAAGCTTCTCCCGTTTGACCTGAAATATAATACCTAGAAACGTTATTATTTAAGATGACCAATTGACCGTTATTGATCGTAATAAAAAAGTCGCCGGTACCAGCGCCTTCAATACCATCGCCATCACTATCTAAGGCAAATAGGCGTAAAATAGGAAAGGTTAACACACCATTAGAGCTAATATTTCGTTCGGATTTGGAATAAATTTCTTCTAATTTTGGCGTTGTAATATATACTTTCGTTTGACCAAATTCGCGTACCCAATTGCAAGTGGTGTTGTCTTTTAAAGATAAAACGGTGCCTTCTCTTTTTACTTCGATATTGTCCATTAAATTTTCGCCTGTTTCGACAGTGACTTTAAAAATGGGTCCTTCGGTTACAATTAATTCGATGCCACGTTGTACGTAAATTCTTTTTATTGAATCGGCAACTGTTGGCATATCAATTTGAAAATCACGAGTGATAATATCGCCTGTCGATTCGACACAATCACTTGGTTTTTCACAAGAAATAAAAACCAAAAATAAACCAATTGCAACTATATATTTTTTCATTTTTTCAACTTTTATAGTCTAACTCCGACACCAAATTCTAATGCTTCAGCCAAAAATAAATGCGTTTTTATAGTAAACCCAGCGAATATCTTTTTGGTGAAATAATATTTCATTCCGACTCTATTGTAAACTGAAATATCATTTTTATAAGGCTCGTATATGTAATAACCCATTTGCGTTTCGAGTGAAATACGATTGACGAACAACTCGTGGCCGATAAAAAGTCCGACACGTTTATAATCGGTCGTTGGATCAATATTTTCTTCTGGATACGCAGTGGCTCTGTACCGAATATAATCTTTAAAAAATTCGGTTAAGAAAAGTTCGGAACCTAATTGAATAGCACTTTTTCTACCCACTCGTTTGTCTACATAAAAGCCGATGTGATAAAAAGGATACTGACCACTTCCTATTACAGGGCTTTCATTAACGCCCGATCGCAACACAATGTTATAGCGAAGTGGTTCACGGAAATCTTTTTTCTTGTAAATGGTATCAGGCACATTTTTTACATCACCATCAACGTCGTAGTTGATTCCCAAACTTAACAGATAGGTATTGATTCCGCTATTGGGCGATTTGGTTCTTCCGTTGGAGTAATGTGTAAAAAGTACTCCAGCTTGAACACCAAATTTATGAAATAGATTTTCTTTTTTGTACGACAATCCGATGTTGGTATTATCGACTATTGATGTTCCTAACGCTTTATTCTTACTGTTGTTTTCTTTATCATACGGATTAGTAACATAAGCAAAACCTTGCGCTAACTTAAATTGTAGATTTCTATTTAAAAAATAAAAATTATAATGCATTCCAACAGCGTAACTTTCACCTAAATACGTATTGTTGAAGTTTTGATATAAAAAATAACCTCCGTAATCGGGGAAATTATACGCCGAATGCCATTCTTTAGCTCCGTGTGTCTGTCTCGAAAAACTGAACATCACCGCTTCGGGATGACCCGTTAAGTGATACAAATCGGGTGTGTGAGGCAATACATTTCCTGTTAAATAAGTAAAGTCAAATGCATTGGTGTCTTTTTTGTCTTGGGCAAAGGATGCCAAAGCAACAACATAAAGCAATAAGTACAATTTCTTCATCCGATTATTTTGAGTTCACAAATATAGCAGAATAAATTTATCATGAAAGCACAATAAAAAATGCTTCCAAAAATGAAAGCATTTCTTTTTTCGATTTAATTTATAAAGATTGTTCGTTACATTTTAACAAATTTTGCAGCGCCTACTTTTTCGTTGTGATTGCATTTTAACACATAGGTTCCCATCGGCAAATGGTCTACAGTAATACTAACTTGATTAGAAGTGGCATTGTGTGTTTGCACTTTTTGACCGAGCATGTTATAAATTTCGATTTTTTCTAAAGTAAATTCTGAAATTAAATTGATGGTATTTGAAGCTGGGTTGGGGAAAAGGGCAATTTTAATGTTGGATTCAGCTACTTCATCTTCTACTAAAGTTTGATTATTGATGTTAAATGTGGGTGCTTGCGTTACAAAACTGCCAATTCCGTTTGGATTTCTAGCATAACTGATATTCGCAGTTTGAGTTCCGAAAGTGGTGGTATCTATAATCGTTCCGTCTGCTTTTGAAAGGATGACACTTTCACCACTTGCCGATAATTTAAAATCGGCATGCACACCAGCTTCTGTCAAATCTTCATCTGCCCAAACAATCAAATAACCTCCAGGTTGTATGGTAACTCCGGTAGGAAATTGCCACTTCTGCAAATTCGTTGCAGTGTCTGTTAAGAACAAACCGTCTAACAATAACGGACTCGTGGTTGTGTTATACAATTCAATCCAATCTTCAAATTGTCCAGCTGGATCGGTTACGGTAGTTGTGTTTTGTGCCATGACTTCATTAATGGTAATTTCCCCCGGATTTATAGTATTTATGGAAGCTATCGAATGAAATTCATGTTCAGCCCGAGCTGGTGAAAAGGCGCCAATCGTATTGTTTTCGGCATAAATATAATACTGCATGTAGGCATTATTAATCAACACAGCATTGGTTCCGTATACATTATCACCAGCTGCACCATCATTGTGTAAACCGTCATCAAACATTGAAACTTTTGTAAACGCGGCACTCAAATTCGTTCGGTATCCAAAAAAAACGGCATCAGCATTCGTATTGATAACATTGGCGGTAAACGAAATATTGGTATTAATAAACGGTGTTGCATTGGAAGGAACGATATTCGAAATAACAGGTTTTACAGAAGAGAAATCGGGCTGATTAGCTAAGAAAATTTTTCGATTTGCCATCAATTGAACAATTCCAGCTGCAGCAAAATCATCGTGAACCAATACGGCTGTCGTTAAACTATTTTGATAGAAATCATCAGAATAAAATTTATTTGGATCATTTAAAACAGAGTTCGTAATTAAATTCCGGCACGAATTGGCGGTAGTAATATAGCTGTCATTACTGAAATTTTCCGTCAAAATGGTGTACATGTGTGCCAAGTATATTTTCTTGTATCTCGGATTTGCCAATAATTTATTAAGCAACGGCCAATTGGGTTGATTTTGTTGAATAAGATGACTCATTACTACTTTTTCTGATGGCTGAAAAATAAAATCGGTTTGGCTTGATAAAAAATCAAACGTCCCGAATGACATATTCAAATCCCAAACTATCGGACTAAATCGGCCACTATCGTCTTTATACAAATAATAATTGTGATTCAACAAACCTGTATAACTGTCTAAATTAACTAAGACATTATTGAATGCTAACATCCACAACGTTCGATCAACATCCAAAACCGTTTCTATTTGTGCTGTATTGTTATTTAAAACATCGGTTAAGTTGATTAAGTCTGACCAACCGGTTTCTGATTTCATTTCAAATCGCGATTCGTAAATGGCTTGTTCGGTTCCGAAGTAGAGTAAATTAGGTTTGTTCTGCGAATTCAATGTGGCACCACCTAATATATCTGCTTTAAAAAACGGATTGGTATTCGAACCAAAATGATTTTGAACAAAACTTTTCCCTATCGATTCTGTGTTGACATACAAACCAATCAAAACATCATTCACATATACATTGACATAATTTGCTTTTGGTGCATGCATGTATTTTCCTATGATATTGTAGGATAATGTTTCGCGAATAAAAGACGGATCGTAAAAAACATTACTCAATTTAATGTCTTTATAACCTTGATAATCTTGATTTTGGTAGGTATCCAATTCGATGTGAAAAGGATTTTTTGTATGTGAAGTAGAAAACGAACTGTTGCCTTTGTATTTTACACCTACATTTGGAAAAACAACTCCGTTTATAGCAACCGATTGTGCGGGAATATAGTTTCCAGCTCCCAATTTTTCATTAATTAAAGCTTGATGCCAATTGAGATTGGTGAATGTTAAACGGATTTCTTGAATCGTATTTAAGTCATAAAAATTTTGAGCAAAACTCTTTATTGACAGAAAGAGTAGTACTAAGAGTAAGGATTTTTTCATAGTTTCTTTTTTCTACAAACTTAGTAGTAACTATGAATTCTCCTTTAAAAAACAGGTTGACAAAAAGTGAACAGCTATAAAATATTTTTTAGAAAACTTCCTTGGCAATCGCTTTAATATTCTCTGCTTTTCCCATAGAATAGTAGTGCAAAACCGGAATTCCGGCAGCTACTAATTCTTTACTTTGCTGAGCACACCAGTCAATTCCGATTTGCTTTACATGGTCGTTGTCTTTTGCTTTTACCACTTCCATGATTAAATCGTCGGGCAATTCGATGCTGAATCGATGTGGAATCAAATTCAATTGTTTCTTAGTTGCAATTGGTTTTAATCCGGGAATAATCGGAATCGTAATTCCGGCTGCTCGACATTTAGCAACAAAATCAAAGAATTTTTTATTGTCAAAAAACATTTGGGTAATGATATAATCGGCACCGTTTTTTATTTTTTGTTTTAAGAAATGAATATCGCTATCCAAACTTGGTGCTTCCATGTGCTTTTCGGGATAACCTGCAACTCCAATACAAAAATTGGTTTTAGCCGAATTTTGTAAGTCTTCGTCTAGGTAAATTCCGTTATTCAAATTATTGATTTGCAACACCAAATCGGTGGCAAATTCATTTCCGTCTTTTTCAGGTTTGAAATAAGTTTCGTTTTTTAAAGCATCGCCACGCAAAGCTACCACATTGTCAATACCAAGAAAATCCAAATCAATCAATAAATTCTCGGTGTCTTCTTTTGTAAATCCGCCACACAAAATATGCGGAATAGCATCTACTGAATATTTATTCTGAATTCCAGCACAGATCCCAACTGTTCCTGGACGCTTTTTTACGACTTTTTTCTGCAACAAACCGCTTGGCAATTCCTTGAATTCGTATTCTTCACGATGGTATGTTACATCAATAAAAGGCGGATTGAATTCCATTAACGGATCAATACTATCAAAAATAGATTGGATGTTTTGCCCTTTTAAAGGAGGTAATATTTCGAACGAAAATAAAGGTTTTCCGTTGGCGTTTTCTATGTGTTGCGTTACTTTCAT